>DATIDF010000426.1:0-25802 GCA_035456445.1 Anaeromyxobacter sp. | reverse complement strand
CGACGGCGGCGACGAGCGCCATGAGGCGTACCTCCGCGAACGGCGTGCCGGGAGCGAGGACGACGTCCGTCACCGCCGGCTTCCCCTCGGTGATCGTCCCAGTCTTGTCGAGCACCACCGTGTCGATCGCCTGCGCACGCTCGAGCGCCTCGCCGCCCTTGATGAGCACGCCGAGCTCCGCGCCCTTGCCGGTCGCGACCATCACGGCCGTCGGCACGGCGAGCCCCATCGCGCATGGGCAGGCGATGACGAGCACCGCGACCGCCGCAGCCATGGCGCGTACGGCGGGCGCTGCGTCGGCCGCGACGAACCAGACGACGAACGTCACGACGGAGATCGAGAGCACGACCGGGACGAAGATCCCGCTGATGCGGTCGGCGAGCTTCTGGATCGGAGCGCGCGACCCCTGGGCCTCGCGCATGAGCCTCACGATGCGCGCCAGCACGCTGTCGGCGCCCACCGCCGTCGCGCGGTAGCGGAACGCGCCCGTGCCGTTCACGGTCGCGCCGACGACGGGGTCCCCCGGCCGCTTCGCGACCGGCATCGGCTCGCCGGTGAGCATCGACTCGTCGACCGCGCTCGCGCCGGAGACGATCTCGCCGTCGACCGGGATCCGCTCGCCGGGCCGGACGACGACCACGTCGCCCGGCTGGACGTCCTCGACCGGCACGTCGATCTCGGCACCCCCGCGCGCCACGCGCGCGCTCTTCGGCTGGAGCTGCATGAGGCGCCGGAGCGCCGCCGAGGTCTGGCGCTTCGCGCGGGCCTCGAGCATGTTGCCCACGAGGATGAGCGCGATGATGAGGATGACCGCCTCGTAGTAGACGTCGGGCGGCACGCCGCGCGCGATGAAGAAGCCGGGCGCCAGCGTGGCCACCACCGACAGCACGTAGGCGGCGCCGGTGCCGACGGCTACGAGCGTGTTCATGTCGGCGGAGTGGTGACGGAACGCTGCCCAGGCGCGGGCGTAGAAGTGCCTGCCCGCCCAGGCCATCACCGCGGACGTGAGCCCGAGGAGCCCGAAGGAGAGCGCGCGTGGCGGGATCGCGTACAGCCGGGGGAACGCGTGCGCGAGCACCGGGTCGAGGACCCGCATGCTCCAGCGCATGAACGGGTCGGCGGGGGCGCCGAGGCCGAGGTGCGCGTGAGCCGCCATCAGTGGCATCGAGGCGACCATCGCGATCACCCCGGCGACGAGCGCGACGATGGCCCTGGTGCGCAGCTCCGCGAGCTCGCGGGCCCGCGCAGCGTCCTGCTCCGCGAGCACGTCCTCGCCGGCCCGGGGGAGCGACGCGCCATAGCCCGCCTCTCGGATTCGAGCGACGAGCGTCTCGGGGCTGCTCGCCGCGGCGTCGTACGTCACCGACGCCTCCGTCGTCATGAGGTTCACGCTCGCGTCGAGCACGCCCGGCGCTGCGGCGAGCGACTTCTGCACGCGCGCCTGGCACGCCGCGCAGGTCATGCCGGAGACCTGGATCGTGACCCGCGCCGGCGCCGGCTTCGGGTACGAGAGCTCCCTGGACGGCTCCGCGCTGCGCGCGATCGCGAGGCCCTGATCCGTTTCCGTGATCACGCGTCCTCCACGACGAGGGTGCCGCGGAGCATGCCCATGCCGCAGGTGAACTCGTACGTGCCGGGGCGCGGCGATGCGAGGTCGATGCCCGTGCGCTGGTGCGCCGGCAGGAACTGGCGGATTCCGAGGTCGGGGATGACCAGCTCCTCGGAGCAGCTCGAGTCCTCGCGGCGGTCGAACACGAGCCGCGCGGGCTTGCCCGCCTGCAGCCGCACTCGAGACGGCGAGTAGCCGCCCTCCACGCGGATCACCGCCTGCTGGAGCCCGGTCGCGCCGACCTTGGCCTCCGCCGCTGCCTTGTGGCGCTCCGCGAAGAAGAAGTACCAGTTGATCCAGACGACGGCCGCCAGGCCACCCACGATCACGAGGATCTCGCTCGCCTGCACGGGCCGCTCCTTTCGATACCCCTACCCGGTATCTACTCGAGCCAGTCATAGATAGGGGGCGGGGGTATGTCAACCCGCCCGTCCACGCGGGGGCCCGCTCAGCCGCCCCGCGTCGACCCTTCAGAGTGGTGAACAGGCGTGCGCGAGCGCCCGGGCCAGGAGCGCGGCGAATTTCAGCGAGAAGTATCCGGAACGGCTGACGGGCCATCCGTCGAGCGGCTCGCTCGAGCAGCGGGCCCCTCACGAGCTCGCCGCAGGAACGCTTCGTCCAGGCCGAACCGCTGCGCCTCGTCCGCCCGGACGCCGGTCGCGCGCGGCAGCGTCACGGTGAACGTCGTCCCCTGCTCCGCGGACTGTACGCTGATGGCGCCGCCGTGCGCGTCCACGATCTGCCGGACGATGTGAAGCCCGAGCCCGAGGCCGCGCGCGTGGGATGAGCCGCGCGAGGTCGCTCCGCGCCGGAAGGGCTCGAAGAGCACGGGGAGTATCTCCGGGGCGATCGGGGGTCCGTGGTTCTCGACCGTCAGGACGACCTCGTCCTCGTCGCCGCGGACGGAGACCCTCACCCGCTCGTGCCCTCCGCCATGCTCGAGCGCGTTCCCGACCAGGTTAGACACCACCTGCGCCAGGCGTGCCGGGTCCCAGGTCCCCCAGCCGTCACCTTCCACGTCGAGATCGATCGCCCGGCCGGGCGCTGCAGCGAGCAGCTCCTCGACCACGCGTCGACACAGATCGTGCATGTCGGCCGGCACGGCAACCACGGGCCAGTTTCCCCTCGACCAGCTCTCGCTGAAGTCGAGCATCGTCTCGATCATCTCGAGCATGCGGTTTCCCGCGCGGTCGATCTCCTCGAGGCTCCCGCGCACCGGTTCCGGCAGGTCCTCTCGCCGAAGCAGCAGCGTCACCAGCACCCGAACTGCGCCCAAAGGGTTCCGCAGATCGTGTCCGAGGATGCCGATCACCTGCTCGCGGAACGCGAGCGTCTGCATCAGCTCTTCCTGCGACATCTCCTCGTCCTCGACGTTCGATGCGCGGCGGAGATCCGTGGCGACGAAACAGGCGTCCGGATCGTCCGGACGCCCGACTCCAGCCACCGCTCACCGCACGCTCGATGGGTACGACGAACGAGGACCTGCGAGATCGACAGGGCGGACGCGCCCTTCTCAGGACCTGCTCTCCGCGGACGTGGCCACGTCACGATCCACCGCGCTCCCGCGGGTGGTTGGCGAGCACGGCGCTCGTGATGGTGGCGACCGGGCATGCGGTCGAGTGGGTGGCGCCCATGGAGCCGGGCGGCCAGCTCGTCGTGACCGGCGACCGACGTGACGGTAGGTAGAGCGCCGGATCAGAGGTGCTGATGACCGACCTGGCCCACGGTTCCAGCCGGCGTTGCTCTTCGACGCACTTCCGAACACGAGGATCCTGACGACCGCGGATGACGAACCGTGACGCTCGGGAGGTGTCGATCTCGCGACCGCTCGTTCGACGCAGAGGTGGAGTTCGGATTCAGCCGCGGAACGAGGAGGACCGATGTCGATCTTCGAGCCCTCGCCTTGGGCAAGCCGGATGCTCGCCGTCCTTCGCATCGTCGCCGGACTGGTGTTCGTGTCGGCCGGTACGATGAAGCTGTTCGGCTACCCGCCGAGCCCCGTGCCGCTCCCGCCGATCCGTCTCATGTCGGAGCTGGGCGTCGGCGGAATCCTCGAGACGTTCGGAGGCCTGGCGATCGTGCTCGGCCTGTTCACGCGACCCGTCGCCTTCGTGCTCTCGGGCGAGATGGCAGTGGCCTACTTCCAGTTCCACTTCCCCCAGTCGTTTTTCCCCACCGTCAACAACGGAGTGGCCGCGGTGCTCTACTGCTTTCTGTACCTGTACCTGACGTTCGCGGGCGCCGGGGCGTGGAGCGTCGACGCGATGATCGCCCGCTCGAAGCGGGGAATGGAGCCGGCGGCGGTCTCGGGAGTCTCGGGAAGCGCTTCGAGCGACGGGACCTCGCGGAGCTGACGAGCGCCTCCGTTCAGGACGGCGACTCCATGCGGACGTTCGACCCTTACCCGCAGCCGCCCTTCACCGCCGCCTTCGTCTGCAGCTTCACGCGCTTCGTGAACGCGTAGCTCGGCCAGACGGCCTCCGCGTGTGCCTGCGGCTCCGTGCTCGTCTGGGCCTCCTCGCAGGGCGTGCGGAACGCCTTCGAGGTGGCGAGCTCGGGCCACGCAGCCGGCTCGCTCTCGCCGGTCGCGTAGGCGAACCGGAAGGCGAGCGCGTCCGCATTCGCTCCCGGCGCCGCGCCTCGGGTCGCGACGCACTCCGGAACGGGGTAGAGCTCGAGCCAGCGGTTGATGCCGCCCTCGATGACGTAGAGGTTCGGGACACCTAGCGCCTTCAGGCCCTTCCACGTCTCGAGCGCGGGCCCCTCGCCGTTCCCCACGAGGAACGTCACCGTGCTCGCCGGCTGCGCGAGGAGCCGCTCGTACTCCTCCGGTCGGAGGAGCGCCTCCGGGCTGGCCCGGCGCGCGCCGCCGACGTGAAAGACGTTGAAGTCGTGCTCGTCGCGCAGGTCGAGGATCACGCTCTGGACGGTGAGATCCTTGCGGAGCGCCACCACCTCGGCCGGGTGGACGAAGATGCCCCGCTCCGCGACGGCGCGCTTCACCTCGGGCGACGTCCAGCTCCACCGCTCCGCCGGCGTCGGCTGGCCCCGGACGACGAGCACGAGGCCCGCCGCGAGGAGCGCGCTGGCGCCGGCGAGCTTGCCGGCGCTGCGCGGGCGCAGCGCGATGGCCGGCCAGGGCTCGCCCCGCCCGAAGTGGCGCTCGGCGAGCTCGCCAAGCCAGAAGAGGACCAGCGCGGCGGCGGCCACGAGCAGCACGGTCGCGCCGATCGGCAGCCTGAGCCACTCGTCCAGCGTGAAGCGTCCCATGTACGAGGATAGGAAGAACGACTCGAAGCTCGAGACGGTTTCGCCGAACAGGTAGACGCCGGAGAGCGCGCCGGCGAGGAAGATCATCCCGTCGATCTTGAGCGTCGAGGCCGCCACCACGGAGGTCCCGGGGCAGAAGCCGCCGATGATGAACCCGACACCCATGATGAGCCCGCCGACGATCCCGGGCCAGAGGTAGGTGGGGTTCACCCACACGCGGCTCATGTCGAGCAGGCCGAACGCCGACGCGCCCGCGACGAGCACGGCGGCCACGACGATCGCGGTGAACATGACCTTCAGCACGGTCATGTCGCGCAGGTAGAACTGCCCGGCGAGCTTTCGCGTGTCGCCGAAGCCGCCCATCTCGAGGACGGCGCCGAACCCGAAGCCGATCGCGCCGAAGGTCAGCGCGTACCCGATGGTGCCAGCGGTCAAGCCGTACGGTGCCATGATCTGCCTCCTCGAACGCCGGTCAGGTCCAGAGCCGCCGGAAGAACCACGCCACTGCGTACCCGCCGGCGAACACGGCGAGCGCGAACGCCCAGCTCCCCACCGACAGCACCGCGCCGCCGGAGAGCGCCTGCCCCGAGGTGCAGCCGCGCGCGAGCCGGGCGCCGTACCCCATGAGCGCCCCGCCCACGAGCGCGAACACGACCCGCGCCGGCGTGGTGACGCGCGGCCCCTTGCGCAGCTCGAGCTTCACGCGCCGGTTGAAGAGGCCGGAGGCGAACCCGCCGAGCACGGTCCCGACGATCATGAAGATGCTGTAGTGATTCCAGGCGCTGCGATGACCGCCCGCCATCTCGGCGAAGTACGCCACCCGATCGACGTGCGCGGGAGCGAGCCAGTCGAGCACGCCCGTCTGGATCCGGCTCATCGCGGCGGACGCGCCGAGGCCGCCCCCGGTCACGTAGAAGCTCGCGAACAGCACCACGCCGAGCAGCGTGCCCGCGACGTAAGGATCGAGGTACGGACGAGGTTCCCTGCGCGTCGTCATGTTCTGCTCCGTCACGGCGTGGGCCCTTCGGGCTCGAGGTGCTGGTAGCCAGTGATCATCGACTGGAGGTGGTCGCCGGGCGTCCGGCCGGTGGTGACGAGGTACACGTGCAGCACGAAGAAGGAGAGGAACAGCCACGCGCCGGCGTTGTGGAGCGGCGCCACGACCTGCAGGCCGTGCAACGCTGCGGCAACCTCCGGCGACTGGCCGACCGCCCAGATGAGCGCGCCGGTCACGAACTGCAGCGGGAACAACACGTTGAGGAGCGCGAGGTACGTGATCTGCTGCAGCGGGTTCAGCTTGTGCCCGGGCGCGTTCGGCGGGTGGGACTCGCCGTAGAAGATGCCGCGCGCCTGATAGCTCATGTGCTCGAGCACGCGCTCGAGGAAGCCGTGCGGATGGGGGATGAAGTTGCGGATGGCCTTCGTGGCGAGGTGATAGAAGAGCGCGAGGAAGCCGTTCAGCATCAGGACCACCGCGAACGCATTGTGGACGGCGACCGCCGCGGGCAGGCCGAAGATCCCGACGCCTTCCCCGAAGTGTACGGCGAGGCCGGTCGCGATGAGGACGACGCCGGACAGCGCCATGGTCCAGTGCCACAGCCGCTCGTACCGGCCGAACACGTAGGCCTTTTCGAGCGTCGCCACCGGCGCGTGGCCGCGGGAGCGGCGTCGCCGGAGGACGATCCGCGCGAGGCCATGGATCGTCACGCCGGCGAAGACGGCCAGGAAGAGGCCGAAGCCGAGCGTGTTCGTGATCCCCTGCCGCGAGTGCCCGAGGACGTGGAGCCCGGCCGGCGCGGTCTCCGGATCCGAGCGGAGCGCGAGGCCGCCGCCAGACGTCGGCGTGAGCGTTCCGGCCAGCTGGACGCGCCCCTTCTCGTCGGGGCGCGGCGGAGTGCCGCCGGGGAGATAGGTCGCGAGGAGGTACGCGTCGTCCGACACGCGCGAGTCCTTCGCGTGGCAGGCCGCGCATTCGCGCAGCGCGCGGTCGCGGGTGGAGATGCCGTGCGCGAGCGGATGAACGTCGAGGGTCCCGTCGATGACCGGCTCCGCGACGCCGAGGGCGCGGAGCCCGTTCGCCACGAGGTGCGTCTTCGCCTCCGTGTCGAGGCGCAGCTCGGACTCGTCGAGGCGCCCGTCGCGGTTCGAGTCGAAGGCCGCGAGCACCGCCGGCGCATAGCGACCGCCCTCGAGGAACACCTTCGCCACGCGCTCGAACGGAACCTCGGATCGCTCCGCGCCGGACACCCAGCGCCACCGGCTCACGGGGTTCACCGGCGCGAGGCGCCGCGCGCCGTCGCCCTCGGTCCGCTCCACGAGCAGCGGGCGGAACGGGCGGACCGTCGCGGTGTTGAGGCTCTCGCCGGCACGCCGCTCCACGTTGCGGTACCGGACCGCGGGCGCACCGTCGATCGTCACGACCGTCGCGTCGATCATCTCGACCGCGGGCGCCATCGAGCCGGACGCGTGACAGCTCTGGCAGGCGAGCGCCGCCATGTGCCGCTGTCGGTACGGGAGGAAGCTATGCGCCCGCAGCGGATCGTGGCACGCGCGGCAGCCCTGCGCGGCGAGCCGGTGATCCGGGCGCACCAGGTACTCCGCGGTGCCCTGGCGGCGCGGGTCGGTGGAGAGGTAGCGCAGCGTGCCGCGCTTCGCGTCCGTGCGCATCGGGTCGTTGCGAGCGTAGTGGCAGGCGACGCAGTCCACGAGCTTGGCCGCGTGGACGTCCCACGGTGCCGCCAGGCCCGCCTTACCCTCCAGGTTGAGGAACGAGTCCGCCATGCGCTGAGGCGCGACGATCGCGCCTTCACGCTGCGTCAGGGACGACGAACGCCTGCCGTCGGCGTCCGGCAGCCGCTCGAAGTCGGCCGGGAGGACCACCGGGCCGGCGCCGTCGGAGACGACGCCGTGGCACGGTCCGCAGCTCGCGGCGCGGGGCGCGCCGATCCGGATCGCCTCACGCTTCAGCCGTCCGTCCGGCGCGAGGAGCTCCGGCCGCACGTCGAGCCGCCCGCCGTCGAGGTGACACTGGACGCAGCTCGCCTTCACCTTCGGCGCGGCGTGGTCGCTGTGCGCCGAGATGTAGGCCACGTCGTGGCACGCGCCGCAGGTCTTCTCGGGCGAGAGCTCCTGGGCGCTCCGGGCCGGACGCCCGGAGGCGTCGAGCGGCGCGAAGGCGGGGTGGATCGGGTTCACCGGCTGCTGCGCGCGCGCCGAGGGCGCGGCCGCCGCGACCGCGACGAGCAGGAGAAGCGTCGGGCGGCTCATGGACGGCCTCCGGTCTTGATGGGATCGCCCGCGTAACCGAGGGCCTTCCAGTCGAAACGCGACCGCTCGCCGTGGCAGTCGGTGCACGAGAGCGCCTTCTCCTTCGGGGCGACCATGTGGGAGAGCGGCCAGTACATCTCGGTCCGGGCGAAGCCGTAGCGGCCGCTGTACTCGAGGTTCGACGCCTTCGCGCCGAGCCGGAACGCCTGGTCCCAGTCGAAGTTCGTCCAGTAGCCGTCCTTGCCGCCGGTGACGGGCGGGAAGAGGTACCGGTTCCCGGCGTCGTACGGCTGCTTCGCGCGGTGGACCTTGAACGGCCAGATGCGCGCCTTCTTGTCCTCGATCCCGCCGAGCGGCGGGTTCAGCACCGTCGGCTTCTCGGGATCGTCGATCTTGTCGCCCAGCAGGTACCGGCCGACGGTGCCGTTGAACCAGCGGTACTCGGGGACGGCGTCCTGCTCGTAGAGGAACTCGCCTTTGATCTTGAGGTAGTGGTGCGGGTCGTCCTTGCGCGAGCCGTCGCCCGCCTTGCTCCAGTCCCAGAACGCCTTCGTGGGCACCTTCCCGGCGAAGGTGGGGATGTGGCAGGTCTGGCAGGCGACCGTGCCGAGGTGGGCGTTGATCCGCGCGTCCTGGTGCTCGGGGCGCGTGTGGCAGTCGGCGCAGGCGACGCCGTGCGAGTCCTCGACGCTGACGGAGAAGGCGCGGCCGCGTATCGCGTGCTCCTTCGCCGTGTGGCAGTCGACGCAGAGGAACCCGTGGCGGCCGATGTGGACGTCCTCCTCCTCGAGCGGATGCGCGAGCGACGAGTCGAGATCGCCGTGCTTCACGGCCTGACCGCCGCCGCCGTACGCGTGACAGCCGAGGCAGTTCTCGCGCTGCGGCGTTCCCACGGAGCGCGCGGCGGCGAGGAGGTTCGTCTCCGGGGTCGGTAGGCCGAAGGTCCCCTTCACGTACGTGTTCGTGTGCTCGTGGCAGACGAGGCAGTCGACGTTCTCGGCGTTCGCGAAGTCGAACGAGTCGTCGGCCCAGCCGTAGCCGATGTGGCACTTCATGCACGACTTCTCGTTGCCCTTCGTCGCGATGCAGAAGTTGTTGATGACGTTCTTCTTCCCGATGCGGGTCGTGCCGGTCCGCCCCGGGATCTGCACCTCCTCGCCGAGCCACGCCCAGTGCGAGGTCTTCATCACCTTCCTCGCCTCGGGGTGGCACGCGAGGCACGCGCGGGTGACGGCCTGAGGGCTGTCGAACTGCTCCGTGATCACCGCGGCGTGATCGAAATGCGGCCGGAGCCGCTTCGCGTACCCCGCCGCGTGCTCCGCGGGCGCGTCCGGCGCGTGGAACGCAGCCGCCATCGCCACGCCCGCCGCGGCCACCAGCGCGACGGCTGCGCCGATGATCCACGGCCTCTTCATGTGTGAGCTCAGCCCCTCTGCCATGTCGTCCTCGTCTCCTCGGCGCGCTTCTCGCTTGCCGCCCATTGCGCGCGCCGTGCCCGGCAGCGAGGCTAGGAAATCCGAGCATTTGGCCCCATCCGGCTGCGACGTCGCACCGTTTCACGTGTCAGCGGGTCTCACGACGTGTCAGGAGGTGAAACGTGGCACACGACCCCTCGCCCGCCGGCGCTGCCTGCTCTCCGGGCGCGGAGCAGGAGCGCGTCTTTTCCGCGGTGAACGCTGCGTTCGGCTCGCTGGGCCGCGCGTGCATGGCGCTCGATCGCGACTTCCGCGTCCGCTACGCGTCGGACGTGTTCGACACGCTCCTCGGCCCCGGCACCGCAGCGCGGCTCCGCGGCAGCCCGGTGGAGGCGCTCCTCGGCACCGAGATGTTCGGCCCCGACGGACCGCTGCGGCAGTCGCTGCTCGCTGGCGAGAAGCGCGAGGGCTGGCGCGCCGTCCTCCAGGCCGAGGGCGCCGAGGCGCGCCTCATGTCCGTGTCGGCGGCTCCGCTCCAGCGCGATCGCTACGGCGTATGCGATCCCGAGGCCCAGTACCTCGTCGTGCTGCGCCCCGCGGACGAGGAGACCATCGAGGCGAGCGGCCCCATCGGCGGCTTCGGCCTCATCGCCCGCTCGAGCGCGATGGCGCGCGTGTTCCGCCTCATCGACACGCTCCAGCACAGCGAGTCGACCGTGCTCATCACGGGCGAGAGCGGGACCGGCAAGGAGGTGACGGCGCGGATCATCCACGCCCACTCCCCGCGCAAGGCCGGCCCGTTCGTCGCCGTGAACGCCGCCGCTCTGCCCGGCGAGCTGCTCGAGAGCGAGCTCTTCGGCCACGTCCGCGGCGCGTTCACCGGCGCGGTGCGCGATCGGGTGGGCCGCTTCGAGGCGGCCAACGACGGCACCCTCTTCCTCGACGAGGTGGGGGACGTCCCCATGCACCTGCAGGTGAAGCTGCTCCGCGTGCTCCAGGAGCACACCTACGAGCGCGTCGGCGACAGCCTGTCCCGGCCCACGACCGCGCGGATCATCGCGGCGACGAACCGGAACCTGCGGCGCGCGGTGGCGGAGGGCCTCTTCCGCGAGGACCTGTACTACCGGCTGCGCGTCTTTCCGATCGAGGTGCCGCCGCTCCGCGCTCGCCGAGAGGACATCGAGCCCATTGCGCGGCTCCTGCTGTCCCGCGCGTGCGCGCGCACGGGCCGCGCCCTGCGCCTGTCGCCCGAGACGGTGCGGGTGCTGCTCTCGTACGAGTGGCCGGGCAACGTGCGGGAGCTCGAGAACGCCCTCGAGTTCGCCGCGACCGTGGCCCAGGGGCAGACGCTCCAGCCCGAGGACCTCCCGCCCGAGATCGTCCAGGACGAGGGAGCGGCGGACGGCGCCGCTGCTGCCCGCGAAGCCCCGCGGCTGCCACATCGGGTCACGCTGGGCGATCGGCCCTTTGGAACGCGCCGCGCGGCGCCGACGCGCGGCCCGCCGCGCGACCGGGCCGCCATCCTGCGCGCGCTCGACGCCCACGCCTGGAACCGGGTCGACGCGGCGAGGGCGCTCGGCATGAGCCGGAGCACCCTCTGGCGCCGGATGCGGGCACTCGGGCTCGAGTGAGCCAACGCCACGGTCGCGGCGGGAATGCGCCTCGGAGCTCCCCGCTACCGGGCCGCGCCGGCCGCGCGCCGGCCGAGCGACGACGCGCAGACCCGATCCCGCGAGGCAGCGCACGATGGGGTTCCCGCCGCCGGCTCGTGCACCGCGAGCGGCGGCGCCGTCGTGGCCGACTGCACACGCGCGCGCGGCGGGTCTCTCGTGACGAGGAACGCGGCCAGCGCGAGCAGCCCGAGCGCGAAGGCGCGCCGGAGCATCCGCTCGTCGAGCGCGCTCCCCGCCCGACGCCCCAGGCTCGCGCCCACGACGCCGGCGAGCGCGAACGGGATCGCCACCGTCCAGTCGACGGAGGCCTGCCCGAGGCTCGCGACGAGGGCCATCGCGGAGGCGAGCGCGACGACCACGAGGGACGTCCCGATCGCCTCCCGCGCGGGAAACGAGAGCACGACGATGAGGACGGCCACGACCGCGAACCCGCCGCCCACGCCGAAGAAGCCAGTGAGTAGCCCGATCGCGAGGCCTGCCCCCGCGAGCTGCGCGCAGGGCCGCGCCTCCGGTCGGAGCACGCACTCCCGCGCCGCCCCGCCCCGCACGCCGGGCCGGCTCCAGACGAGGGCCGCCGCCGCGACGAGGAGCGCCGCGAATGCGAGCAGGAACTCGCGACCGCCCACCCGCGCGCGCAGGACCGACCCCGCCACCGACCCGACCGACGCGACGGCCGACAGCGCGAGGGCCGTCGCGATTCGCACGGTGCCAGCCCTCCAGTGCGACAAGGCTCCGCTCGCCGCGGTGACGCCTACGACGAGGAGCGAGGTCACGGCGGCCGTGCCGACGTCCTCCCCGAGCACGTACACGAGGATGGGGACCGTGACGACCGACCCGCCCGCGCCGAGCGCGCCGAGCAGGCCGCCCGCGAGGAGGCCGGAGGCCGCGGTGACGAGCACGTGGCCCATGTCCGTCACCCGCGCTCTCGGCCGGCGCGCACGTTCACCTCCGCGCGCCCGGCGACCCGCTCTCGACGGGGTAGCCGCGCGTGAGCCAGTCGGGGATTCCCGCCGCGTAGATCTTGAGGTTCGTGTAGCCCATCCCGGCGGCCGCGACCGCGGCCTCGTGGCTCAGCGTTCAGCCGACGCCGCGGCAGTAGAAGACGAGCGGCGTCGCGCGATCGCGCGGCAGCCGCGCCGCGCTCGTCCTCATCTCGCCGGCCGGGATGTTGATCGCGCCGGGGATGTGCGCCTGCTCGTACTCCGCGGGAGTGCGCGCGTCGACCACGACCGCCTTGGGGTTCGAGACGAGCGTCGCGTGCACGTCGGCCGCGCCGACGACCGATACGTCCGCTGCCGCCGGGACCGCGGCCAGGAGCGCGATCAACCCCGCCTGGAGCGCCTTCATCCGTTCTCCCTTCACCTCGCCCGCGGCGAGGTGCCGTGGCGCAAATGCTGAGAGCCTCGCGGCGCGAGGCGGGTTCCCGGTTGATCCGCCTCACGCGTGAACCTCACGCGGGCGGCCAGGCTCCAAGAGGCGAGGCCCGACCCGTGCCCGACCGCGAAGACTCCCTTCCTACCTCCGAGCTGCTGAACGCGCTCGATGCCCGGTACACGCCGCTCGCCGCCGAGGGCGGCTCGCTCTCGTGCGGCGGCGCGCTCGACGTCGCCGCGCCGCGCGCCGGCGAGACGGTCGTCGACCTTGGCTGCGGCCGTGGCGGCGACGTGCTCCGCGCCGCCGCGCGCGTCGGCCCGGACGGCCTCGCGATCGGCGTCGACGCGAACGAGTCCATGATCGTCGCGGCGCGGGCGCGGGCGGGTGATCTCTCTCGCGCCCGGTTCGTGCGCGGGCTCCTTGCGGCGGTGCCGCTCCCGAGCGGGCGCGCGGACGTGGTCGTCTCCAACTGCGCGATCAACCACGCGCCGGACAAGGAGGCGGTGTACCGCGAGATCCACCGGCTGCTGCGCCCCGGGGGGCGCTTCGCGGTCTCCGACGTCGTGGCGGAGCGCGAGCTCCCGGACGCGGTGAGGCGGGACCCCGTCGCGTGGGCGGGATGCTACGGCGGTGCGATCCCGGAGCCGGATTACCTCGGCGCGATCGCGCGGGCGGGCTTCACGGAGGTGCGCGTCGTGCGCCGGACCGCCCCCTACGAGCGCGGCGGCGTCCGCGTGCTCTCCATCACGGTCGAGGGGACGCGCTAGCGTTGCCCACCAGAGGTCGCATGCACCTGTCGCGTTCCGCCATCCTCGCCCCGGTCGCCGGCTCGGAGCGCGTGCTCGTCGTCCAGCCGCTGTCGGGCCAGGCCGCCCTGGTCGGCCGCGACGAGGCGGAGGCGCTGCGCTGCCTCGCGACCGGGTGCGCGCTCCCGGCATCGCTCCCCGAGGAGACGCTCCGCGCGGCGCGCTTCGTGGTGGATTCCGACGAGGAGGACGAGGCGCTCCGCGCCGCGGCCGTCTCGGAGTGGGCCGCCGAGGCGGCGCGGACGCCGACGCAGCTCGTCGTCGTGCCGAGCTTCGGCTGCAACCTCGCCTGCACCTACTGCTACCAGGAGCCGTTCGATCCGTCGGGCGGCGGGCTCATGGCGCCGCGGGTCGTGGACGCGCTCTTCGCGTACGTGGACCGCTACCACGCGACCGAGGAGCCGCGGCCGTATCTGACGCTCTTCGGGGGCGAGCCGCTGCGGGACACCCCGGGGCACCACGACCGCGTGGGCCGGTTCCTCGCCGGAGCGAGCGCGCGCGGGCTCGAGGTGGCGGTCGTCACGAACGGCCACGACCTGGGAGCGTTCCTGCCCGCGCTCGCGGCGGGGCCGGTGAAGGAGGTCCAGGTCACGCTCGATGGCCCGCAGCCGGTCCATGACCGGCGGCGCCCGCACGCGAGCGGGCGCGGCACCTTCGAGCGCGTCGTGGCCGGCGTCGACGGGCTCGTCCAGGCGGGGATCCCGGTGAACCTGCGGGTCGTCGCGGATCGGGAGAACCTGCCGACGCTTCCCGAGCTCGCCGAGCTCGCCGTCGCGAAGGGGTGGCTCGATCTGCCGGCGTCTCGCTTCAAGACGCAGGTCGGGCGGAACTACGATCTCTTCGGATGCGCGAGCCGGCAGCGGCGGGATGCGCTGTTCGATCGGGTCGAGCTGTGGGCGCGCTGGCTCGAGCTGGCGGAGGCGCACCCGGTCCTCCGGCGATTCCACCGGCCGCGCTTCCACGGCATCGGCCACCTCGCCGAGACGGGCGAGCTGCCCGCGCCGAACTTCGACGGGTGCCCCGCCACGAAGAAGGAGTGGGCGTTCGGGCCCGACGGCAGGCTCTACGGCTGCACCGCCACCGTCGGCCACGCCGCGCACGTGCTCGGGACGTTCCACCCGGAGATCGCGCGCGACGACGCGGCGATCGCCGCCTGGCGGGCGCGGAGCACGCTCAGCATCCCGGACTGCCACGGGTGTGCCCTGGCGCCGGTCTGCGGTGGCGGGTGCGGCGCCGTGGCCTGGGATCGCGCGGCGACGCCCCTCGCGCCCGACTGCCGGCCGGTCGTGGAGCTGTACGGCCTCGGCACGCGTTACTACGGCCTCGACGCGTGAGGGACCCGCGGACCGAGCTCCCGGCGCGGCGAACCCCTTCCCGTCGGACCGGCTCGAAGAGGGGCGACTCCGCCCCTGAAGCAGGCGCTGGAGCTCGGCTCACAACCGGAGGAGGACGGCGATGAAGCTGCTGACGAAGATCGCGAAGAAGACCTGCTGCGCGCCCGAGAAGGCCGCGCAGTGCTGCGCCAAGGCGTCCCGGCTCGTGTCGGGCTGCCACGACTGAAGCGCCGCGGAGGGGCCCGCCGCGTGCCGAAAACGCACGAGCGGGAGACGCCCTCCGCACCCTTTCCCGCCCGCCCCGCGCCGCGCAGGTCCGGCCGCACGAGGGCTTCCACCCGGAGAGTCAACCGATGAGCGCGAACGTGAAGGAGATCAGCGCCTCCGAGTTCGAGCAGGAAGTCCTCGCGGCTGGCATGCCGGTCGTCCTCGACTTCTTCTCGACCGAGTGCCCCCCGTGCGAGGCGCTCGCGCCGAAGCTCGACGCCGTCGCGGAGCAGTTCGCCGGCAAGGCCCGATTCCTGAAGGTGTTCCGGCAGGGCAACCGCGACCTCGCGACGAAGCTGGGTGTCACGGGCAGCCCCACGCTGCTCTTCTTCAAGGCGGGACGCGAGGTCGGCGCGCGGATGTCCGGCGACGACATCAAGCGGACCGCGCTCAGGGCGGCGGTCGAGGCGATGCTGGCCTGACACCCCGGAGGACGCGATGCGCGAGCGCTATGACGTCGCCGTGATCGGGGCCGGGCCCGCCGGGCTCACCGCTGCGATCTATGCAGCGCGGGCACGCCTTCGCACGCTCGTGCTCGACGAGGGAATCCCGGGCGGACAGGTGAAGACGACGCACAAAGTGTCGAACTACCCCGGCTTCCCCGACGACGTGAAGGGCGCCGACCTCGCCGCGGCATTCGCGGCTCAGGCCGAGCGCTTCGGGGCGAGGATCCGCCGCTCGGTGGAGATCACGAGGCACGACCTCACCGCGACGCCGAAGACGCTCGAGCTCGACGAGGAAGAGACCGTCGAGGCGCGCGCCGTGATCGTCGCGACCGGGGCGAAGCCGCGGCCCCTCGGCGTTCCGGGAGAGCAGCTCTTCAAGGGACGCGGGATCTCGTACTGCGCCACTTGCGACGGGGCCTACTTCGAGGGCAAGGACATCCACGTCATCGGCGGTGGCAACTCCGCCCTGGAGGAGTCGCTCTTCCTCACGCAGTTCGCGCGGAGCGTCACGATCGTCCACCAGTTCATGGACTTCCAGGCCGAGCCCGCGTCCGTGCAGGAGGCGCTCGCGAACCCGCGGATCCAGGTCCTCCTCGGCCACGAGCCGCGCGGGTTCCATGGCGAGACGGTGCTCGAGCGGCTCGAGGTCGAGGAGCTCGCGACGAAGGAGCGGAAGACCCTCCGGACGGACGGCGTCTTCGTGTTCATCGGGATGGTGCCGCGGACGGACCTCCTCGCGCCGTACGTCTCGCTCGCGCAGGGCGGCTACGTCGAGACCACCGAGTCGATGGAGACGCAGCTGCCCGGCGTCTACGCCGCGGGGGACATCCGCGTGAAGCGCTTCCGTCAGATCACCACGGCCGTCGCGGACGGGACGATCGCGGCGCTCGCCGCGCAGAAGCACCTTCGCTGACGCCCGCGTCGCATCGGGCAACCCGGCTGGTGAGCGTTCTCGTCGCGTCCACCAGGCGCTCGACGTCGCAGAGGCGCGCCGCGGATGTTCTCAGCGGGAGCTCAGGCGCTGAGCAGCGTCATGACCTCGGCGACGCTGAGGACCTTGCCCGCGGCACGCACCTTCCCGTCGACCGCCAGCGCCGGCGTGATCATCACACCGAGCTTCACGATCTCGCGAAGGTCCTCGACCTTCTCGACGGGAACGCCGAGCGCGAGCTCCGCGACCGCCTTCTCTGCGTTCGCCGTGAGCTGCTTGCACTTCGCACAGCCAGTCCCGAGCACCTGGATCTTCATCGTCACGCTCCCACGCTCTCGAAATCAGAGCACCGCGTTGAACAGCCACCCCACCGCGAGAATCCCCGACGCGACGACGCCCACGAACGTGGCGATGAGGCGCGGGCGGAGGACCTTCCGCAGGATCACCATCTCGGGCAGGGAGAGCGCGATGACCGACATCATGAACGCCAAGACCGTCCCGAGCGCCGCTCCCTTCCCCAGGAGCGCCTGCACGACCGGGACGATCCCTGCCGCGTTCGAGTACATGGGGACGCCGATCACGACTGCGGCCGGCACCGACCACCACGCGGACTTTCCCATGATCCCTGCGAGCAAGCCGTCCGGCACGTAGCCGTGGACTCCCGCTCCCACCGCAATCCCGACGATGACGTAGGGCCACACCTTCCCGACGATCTCGCGCACCGCCTCCGTTCCCTTCGCCACCCTCCCCTCGAGCCCGAGACGCTCGACCTGGTACTGGGTGACGCTCCGCTGCATCGACTCGTACACCCAGGGCTCCACCCACCGCTCGAGCCTGAGCCGCCCGAGGACGAACCCGGAGACGATCGCTATCCCGAGGCCGGTCGCGAGGTAGAGGGCCGCGATCCTCCAGCCGAACAGCCCGAGGAGGAGCACGAGCGCGACCTCGTTCACCATCGGCGCCGCGACGAGGAAGGACAGCGTCACTCCCAGGGGAATGCCGACCTCGACGAACCCGATGAAGAGGGGGACAGCCGAGCAGGAGCAGAACGGGGTCACTACCCCGAGCGCCGAGGCGAGGACGTTTCCCACCGATTCACGCTTCCCTGCGAGGATCGCGCGCGTCCGCTCCGGCGTGAAGAAGGACCGCACGATCCCGACGACGAAGACCACGACGACGAGCAGCAGCAGGACCTTCGGGACCTCGTAGACGAAGAACGCGACGCTCCGGCCGAGGTGGCTCTCCGGCGCGAGGCGCAGCAGGCGAAACGTGACGAGCTCGGACAGGGGTTGCACGGTCCAGTAGAGCGTGCCCCACGCGGCGAGGGCGAGGCCGAGCCCGACTGCGGCGCGGACCGGTCGCTCCGGGCGAGGCACATCGCGCTCTTCATGCTCGAGCGCTGGGGACGTCATGTGTTCGAGCCTCCTTCGTTCACCGCCGAGGTGGCGGCCGTTCCATGCGACGTCACAGCGCGGTGTAGACGAAGTACGCTCCGCCACCGAGCACGGCCACGCCGGCTCCGGCGCGCAGGATCTCGATCGCCCTCGCGCCCGCCCTGAAGCCGAGCCAGCGCTGCACGGACTGTAACGACGCTCCCGCGAACGCGATGGCACCCGCGTGACCGATCCCGAACAGCGCGACGAGGAGCACTCCGAAGGCCGCATCGGAGGACCCGGCGTGGAGGGCGATCCCGAGAAGCGGTGCCATGAATGCGAACGTGCATGGTCCAAGCGCTGCGCCGAAGACGAGCCCCAGGATCAGCGCCCCGAGCGCACCGCGGCGGCGCGGCGCGCCCGGCGTCGCTCCGAAGGATGGCAGCGGAAGCACGCCGAGCAGGTTCAGCCCCACCACCACGAATACGCCCGCGAGCACCCAGCTTCCCGCCCGTCCGACATCTCCGAGCATCCGACCTGCGGCCGCCGTGACCGCGCCGATCACGGCGATGCTCGCCAGGCTTCCCATCGCGAACGCGGATGAGATGGCGAGCGCACGCCGTCCGGTGGGCATCTCCGCGCCGCCGCCCATGTACGCCACGACGAGCGGGACGCTCGAGAGATGGCACGGGCTCAGCATCACGGAGAGGACACCCCATGCGACCGCCGCCGGAGCGGCGAGCAGGAGGGACGCGGAGAACGCGTTACCGAAAGTCGTCAGGACCTCACCCATGCACACCTCACAGCTCGACGCCGAGCGCCTTCCACCGGGCGAGGATCTGCTCCCTGTCGATGAAGCCTTCGTGACGGGCGAGCTCGCGCCCGTCCGCGCCGTAGAAGATCTGCGTCGGGATCATGTTGATGCCGTACGCCCGTGCCTCCTCCGGCCGTTGCCACACGTCGATGAACATGACGTCGAGCCGTCCGGCGTAGTCGGACCGGAGCTGGTCGAGGATCGGCGCCATCGCCTTGCACGGGATGCATTTGCCGGCACCGAGATCCACGAGCCTCGGCACGCCTTTGCCGGAGGAGGCGGTCCCTGCCACCGTCGTCTTCGCTGGCGCAAGCGCGCGACCCCCCGCATCGCGCGAAGTCGCACTCTCGCAGGCCCCCAGGCCGAGTCCGGCGAGGACCGCCACGATCCCGACCACCACGTACTTCGGCATCATGGTCTCCCGATTCACAGCGCTCGACGACGATGACGCGCACCTTGACACCCACGAACCGTTTGGTCAATCTGCCAAACAGTCGCACGCCCGAGATGACACATGAGCCCTGCCCCCGCCCAGCGCCCCGCCTCGGCACGGTCCACCCGCCAGCGCCTGGAGCGAACGCGAGTCCTGAAGGCGATGGCCCACCCGAGCCGGCTCCTCATCCTCGAGACGCTCGCGGAGGGTGAGCGCTGTGTTTGCGATCTCCAGCAGCTCGTCGGCTCCGACATCTCGACGGTATCCAAGCACCTCGCGCTCATGCGCCAGGCCGGACTCGTCGAGGATCGCCGCCAGGGCTTGCAGGTGTTCTACCGGCTTCGTGTCCCCTGCCTGATGCGCTTCTTCGAGTGCGTGGACGCGGTACGCGACGAGGGCCCGCCGGTTCAGCTCAGCGTGACGCGGCGCGGACCGGTCGCGTCCGGCGGAGAGGGAAGCGAGCGCAAACCCGAAGCCAAGCGGCGCTGACTGCGTACCCCACAGCCTCCGCCGGGACGGGGGAACCCCGCCGGGCTCGACGGCGGGAGCCATTCACGATGAGTGCTCTACGACCCGGACGCGCCTGGCACGCGCAACGGCGCCCAGGCAGGGATGCCCTCTGACCGCGCCGACGCGCAAGGACGCGCTGGCGCTACTGCCCTACCGGAGGGGACCATGAAGACCACGCGCCACTTCCTCACGAACCCGCTGCTCGCCGTCGCCGTGCTCGCCGTCGCCGGCATTACGTCGCGCGCGAGCGCGACGCCCGCGGACGACGTGGCGGCAGTCAAGAAGCTCGAGCAGGAGTCGGTGAAGGCCGACCTCGCCGGCGACCTCTCGTTCGTCAAGAGTCACTTCGCCGACGACGCGAGCCTCGGGACGAGCTTCGGCGAGTGGGAATCGAAGGAGGGGATGCTGAAGGACATGGCCGACAAGCAGAACAACAAGGTGAACAACGAGGAGATCACGGACCTGAAGGTCCGCGTGTACGGCAACACCGCGATCGCGACGTACCGATCCACGTACGACATGGTCGTCCGCGGCGAGCCCCGCGCGCGAACGATCATCGCGACTGACACGTGGGTCAAGCAGAAGGGCGGGTGGAAGCTCGTGGCCGCGCACGCGTCCGAAGCGAAGAAGTAGCCCCGGGCGACGCGGCGCGGGTTCACTGCGCCGCGAACGCCGGGCCCCTCCCGCGCCGCACCGGCGTGGAAGATTCTTTTGCCCCGTGGACGAGGCCTAGCCCGTCCGGCGGTGGCGACCGACTCGAGCGTGTCGATCCGGCCCATCCCCGTTCGTCGCGTTATCGAGAGGCAGGCGATCGCGCCAGTCGAGGCGGTCGCCGCCCTCCGTGAACCGCGAGGAGACGAACGATGCGAGTGATGGTGATCGTCAAGGCGACGAAGAGCTCCGAGGCGGGCGCCCTCCCGAGCGAGAAGCTGCTCGCCGAGATGGGGAAGTACAACGAGGAGCTGGTGAAGGCCGGCGTGATGCTCGCGGGCGAGGGGCTCCATCCGAGCTCCAAGGGCAAGCGCGTCGCCTTTTCCGGGGGCAAGAAGACCGTCGTCGATGGCCCCTTTGCCGAGACCAAGGAGCTGATCGCCGGCTTCTGGCTGTGGCAGGTCAAGTCGATGGACGAGGCTCTCGAATGGGTCAGGCGCTGCCCGGACCCGATGCCTGGTGAGGAGTCGGTGATCGAGATTCGCCCGGTGTTCGAGACCGACGACTGCGGCAAGGAGCTCACGCCGGAGCTGCGAGCGCAGGAAGAGCGCCTGCGTGCGGAGGTCGAACAATGGCGGAAGCCGTAGTCGGCGCCTGGCAGACAGCCGGACGTTCAGCTCCGGCGCGGTCGTGAATACCTACCACCCGGTCGCCAGATGAAGCCGCGATCGTTGGGTGGAGTCGAGGCCGTCACCGGAGAGCGCATACGCCATGGCAGCTAGACCACCCGCGCGCGCGAAGACGCCTGAGAAGATCGCGGCGAGCGTCGACGAATACCTCGCGCGCCTCGCCGAGCCCGAGCGGACGACGTTGACGAACCTTCGCGCGCAGATCCGGCAAGCGGCACCGAGGGCCACCGAGGTGATCTCCTACCAGATCCCCACGTACCGCCAGAACGGACCGCTCGTCCACTTCGCAGCGCAGCCGAAGCACCTCTCGTTCACCGTCGTGAGCCTCGACGTGATGAACGCCTTCCGCGACGAGCTACGGGAGTTCGATGTCTCGGGCCGGACGATCCGGTTCTCGGCGGAGAAGCCGCTCCCAGCCGCGCTCGTGAAGCGCATCGTCAAGGCGCGCGTGCTGGAGAACGAAGCGCGCAGCCAGGGATGAGCCGCCTCCCCTTCCCGCCCGGTCATGCGCTGCCGCGCTGCGGACGAGACGCGGGCGCTGGCCGGGCAGCGCGGGGATGCCGCATTGCGCCGCGCCGGAGCCGTGAACACGAGAGCGAGAGGTGCATCGTACCGGCCGGCGCTCGCGCTGCAGCCCGGCGACCGTTCGCTGGCCGGAGGCCGGTGGCACGCGCGCCGCCGCCGGAGCTGCCCCGACGATCGTGTGTCAGACGTCACCGCGACCAGCGTCCTTCCGGCAAGGAGAACGCGATGCGCGGAGTCATCACCCGGAAGGAAGTCCTGAAGCACACGCTGCTCATCATCCGGCTGTGGGGGCCCCGCTGTTACGCGCGTTGCCTGCGCGCGGCGCTGAGCAGCTCTCCGAGCACCTTCCTCGAGGTCGTCTGCGCATGATCGGCGCAACGGCCGCTGCCGCCGCTGGAATGGAGCCCCGCGCGACCGGGCTTCTCCACCACAAGCCCCGAACCGACCGTGTCAGCTGGCGCCGCACTCCCCGAGCGCCGACCAGAGAGGAACGTCACGACCCGGTCACCTTCACCGACGAGGGCTTCCCGGCTGCAACCCCTGATGCGCCGAAGCCGTCGCCGGTCGTGTTCGTCGCGGACGAGAGCCGCGCGCGCTACCCATGGCTTCCGGGCCGCGTCATCGCCCGGAGCGTCTGGCACGGGCCGAAGCACGAGCGCGTGAGGGTCGATGAGAAGGGCGTCGCGAGCGCTTGGCGACGTGGCCCGGTGCAGGTTCGTGACGGCTCCTGGCGCGAGGTCGCGAACCAGCTCGGCGCGTGCCGCTAGACGACGGGCCGGCTCACCTGGCGCCCTGGCGCTCCTCCGTCGCATGCTGCAGAGGGGGCCGGCCGAGTCGCGGCGGCCGGGCCCCCCGTCCTCCGGTCACGCTGCCTTCGGCACCCCCGCGCGCACGATGGGGAAGTCGATGTCGGTCTCGGCGACCTGGTTCAGGTAGTTCGTGAACACGTTCACCACCGCGTTCGCGACGATCTCGACGACCTGCCCGTCGTCGAAGCCGGCGCGGCGAACCTCGGCGAGGTCGGCGTCGTCGACCCGGCCTCGCCGCTCGATGACGCGCGCGGCGAACTGCAGTGCCGCGGCGGCGCGCGGATCCGAGGCGCGGCCCTGCCGCGCGAGGGCCAGCTCCGCGTCGGAGAGCTTCAGCCCCTTCCCGAGCGCGGTGTGCGCGGACAGGCAGTAGTCGCAGGCGTTCGCCTCGGCCACCGTGAGCGCGAGCTGCTCGCGCAGCCGCGGACCGAGCCGCCCGCGCGCGAGCGCTTCAGTGAGGCCGAGCACTCCCTCGAGCGCGGCGGGAGACTGCGCGACCACGCGGTAGAGATTCGGGATCGCGCCGAGGCTCTTCTGGACGCTCGCGAGCAGCTCTCGGGTCTTGCCTGCGGTGGTGCCGGGGTCGACTGCGGGGATGCGGGACATGACGTCTCCTTCAGTGATGCCGCCCGACGGGGGCGGCGCGTTGTGAACGGAAAGGATTTGCGCCGGAGAGGTGGCGCAACAATGGGCGCGTACGCAGTTCTCCATTGCGTGCGGAGAAATGACGCCTTGGATCGGATCGATGCTGGACGATGCTTGCGTCCTGGAGGTCGCCGTGAAGGCCGTGTTGCTCTACCAGTCCGCCCCGGACGTACTGACGAAGGCGCCTATCCACTTCCCCGCACACAAGGCTCGCGTCGATGAGTTCCACCGCCGCGGGGATCTCCTCGCCGTCGGGACGTGGGCCGACCCGCGCGAGGGCTCGATGGCGGTCTTCCGAACCCGCCAGGCAGCCGAGGAGTTCGTGAAGGACGATCCGTTCGTGAAGAATGGCGTCGTGGCGAGCTACCAGATCAAGGATTGGGACGAGAGCCTGCTGGGCGGATGACTTCCTCGTTCGCCGCGGGCGGTGCGGCTCGACGAGGGCGCCCGCCGGGGCGTCGCTTGGCACTCCAAAGAAGTCGTCCGAGCTTCGCCAGGGACGTGGGGCCCGACCCGCGCGAGAGCCTTTGTCGCGGGCGGCGACCCGCGGGTGTGTCCCCCCACGCGCAGGGACCCCAGAGACCAGCAGCGGACGCTTGAACTGCGGCAAGTGGCGCAGCCAGATGGGCGGATCGTGTGGTCCCGCGCAGCGCTGCCGTCAGTGTGAGCGCTGCCCAAGCCCAGGCTCCCTTCCTCGAGGTTGGCTCCGGAGACCCGATGAATCCTCCATCACTCGCCCGGGCCGGCCGAAGGCGTTTCCTCGGAGCCCCGAAGACGGGCCAGGGCCTGCGCCCTCGCGTACCGGCAGCGATGCTGGCGCTCGCGTGCGGCCTGCTGGGCGCCTGCGGCGGGACCGGTTCGCAGCAAGAGACGCAGGTCTCGCGACTCGTAGCGACGCCGGCGTTCGTGCAGGCGAGAGCCCGGGAGATCGCCTCCGGCACGGTCAACAGCCTGGCCTTCAACAGCGCCAACGGGGCCGGCAATCTGATCGTCGTCTACGTCGTCTGGGACAACCCCGGCTCGGCGACGATCTCCGACAGCC
Source organism: Anaeromyxobacter sp. (assembly GCA_035456445.1). Lineage (GTDB taxonomy): Bacteria > Myxococcota > Myxococcia > Myxococcales > Anaeromyxobacteraceae > Anaeromyxobacter. Next base: position 1,919 of record DATIDF010000426.1, on the reverse strand, counting down.
GCGGCAACACCTATGCCGCCGCCCAGGCCGCCACCCGCTGGCAGGGCAGCCAGTGGAGCGCGCAGGTGTTCTATGCCCGGAACGTGGCCGCCGGGGCGAACACCGTGACGGCCACCTTCGGCACGGCGATCACCAGCTTCGGCATCATCTACATCCACGAGTACGCGGGGATCGACAAGGTCAGCCCGCTCGACGTCAGCAGGTCGGCGACCGGCACCAGCCGCGCCATGAGCAGCGGCTCCGCCACGACCACCAACGCCAGCGACCTGATCATCGGCGCGGGGGCATCGAGCAACAACGTGACCGGCGCCGGCAGCGGCTTCACGACACGCTCCAGTGCCTTCGGTAACCTCACCGAGGACAGGAACGTGACGAGCACCGGCTCGTACGCCGCCACGGCCACCCAGAACAGCAACGCCTGGGTCATGCAGATGGTGGCCTTCAAGGCCGACCCGGGCACCATCGACACCTCGCCTCCGACGGTACCTACGGGCCTGGCGGCCACCGCGGTGTCGAGCTCCCAGATCAACCTGACGTGGAATGCGTCGACCGACGACGTCGGCGTCACCGGCTACGACGTCTTCCGCGACGGCGTGGCCATCACCACGGTGGGTACGAACGCGTACTCGAACTCCGGCCTCGCCGCCGGCACGACCTATGTGTACGCCGTCCGGGCGCGGGACGCGGCCGGGAACGTCTCTGCGCTCTCGGCGACCGCCAGCGCCACGACCCTGGCTCCCGATTCCGTCCCGCCGACGGTCTCGATGACGGCTCCCGCCGCAGGCGCCACGGTTTCGGGCACGGTGACGGTCTCCGCCAGCGCCTCCGACGACGTCGGGGTGGCGGGCGTGCAGTTCCTGCTCGACGGGGCGAGCCTCGGCGCCGAGGACACCGCTGCGCCGTACGCGATCTCCTGGAACACGACTGGCGCGTCGAACGGGACGCATTCGCTGTCGGCGAGGGCGCGCGACGCTGCCGGGAACGTGACCACCTCACCCGCGGTGAGCGTCACGGTTTCCAACACGGCGACGACCGGCCTGGCAGCGGGCTATGCCTTCGACGAGGGCGCGGGCACCCTGGCGGCGGACGCCTCGGGACACGGGCTCACTGGCACGCTCACCAACGGCGCGGGCTGGAGCACGGGGAAATACGGTGCCGCGGTGAACCTCGACGGCGTCGACGACTACGTCGCCCTGGGCAACCCGGGGGGCCTGCAATTCACCGGCAGCATGACCGTGAGCGCCTGGATCAACAGCGCGGCGTTCCCCGGGGACGATGCGGCGATCGTCTCGAAGCGCGGTGTGGACGGATACCAGCTGGACACTACCATCGACCGCGGACCCCGGACCATCGGCTTCAAGCTCACCACCGGCTCCGGCGGCGACATGTTCCGCTACGGCGCCACCGCGATGCAGTCGGGGAGCTGGTACCACGTGGCAGGCGTCTACGACGCGGCCAGCGCCACGATGAACGTGTACCTCAACGGGCAGCTCGACAACGGGCCGCTGGTCGGGACCGTCGCCACCTCGCAGCGGAACACCGCCGACAACGTCAACATCGGGCGGCGCGCCAGCGGCGGATTCGGCTTCATCGGACGCCTCGACGACGTGCGCATCTACGGCCGGGCCCTCACGCAGGCCGAGATCCAGGCCGACATGAGCACTCCGCTCGGCGGCACGCCGTCGTCGGACCAAACGCCGCCCACGGTCGCGATCGTCTCGCCGGCGAACAACGCGCAGGTCAGCGGCATCGTGACCGTGACCGCCGACGCCTCCGACGACGTGGGCGTGGCCGGCGTGCAGTTCTTCGTCGACGGCGTCAGCACCGGGGTCGAGGACGCCGCCGCGCCCTATGCGCTGGCGTGGGACACGCGAGCGATCCCGAACGGCGCCCACGTCCTCACCGCGCGAGCGCGCGAC
>DATIDF010000425.1:0-4742 GCA_035456445.1 Anaeromyxobacter sp. | reverse complement strand
CTGCCATGGCGCGCAGATCCTGGCCGCCGCCGGGGTCCTGAAGGGGAAGACCTGCCTCGCCTATCCCGCGGTCGGACCGGAGTGCGTCCTCGCCGGCGCGCGCTTCGGCGAGGTGAACGCGACGGCATCGAACGCGCTCACGGACGGGAAGCTCGTCACCGCGCCGGCCTGGCCCGCGCACCCGGAGTGGATGCGGCAGTTCCTGAAGGTGCTCGGCTCGCGCGTCGAGGCGTGAGCGCCGCTGGCGTCTGGATTGAGCCGAACCCGAGCCCCAGTCCGCGCCCGAGCCCGAGGCGAAGCCGGGCTCGGGCTCGTTCACGGGATCGTTCCAGTCGAGCGCTGCCCATCAGAACGCGAACACCAGCCGGGCCGGGACCTTCGCCTTCTCGACCTCCTCGAACGCGTCGTTGACCTGCTCGAGCTGGCGGGTCTCGTAGACGACCCGCGTTCGCTTCCGCGCGTGAAGATCCATCACCTCCGCGAGGTCGACCCGCGTTCCGACGATGGAGCCGACGACCGTGATCCCGTGCAGGACGGTCTCGAAGATCGGAAGCTGCATGTAGTTCTCCGCGGGGAGCGCGACGAGGGCGAGCGTCCCTCCCCGGCGCAACGAGCGATAGGCCTGGTCGAACGCCCGGGGCGACACGGCGAGGCAGATCGCCTGGTCGGCCCCGCCCAGCTTGCGGATCGCCTCGACGGGATCCTCGCGGGAGGGGTTCACGACGTAGTCGGCGCCGAGGGAAGTCGCGAGCGCGAGCTTCTCGTGGACGAGGTCGACGGCGACCACGGTGCCGCCGGCGATCTTGGCGTACTGCAAGGCCAGGTGGCCGAGGCCGCCGATTCCGAACACGGCCACGAGATCGGTGGAGCGCGTGCCCGCCACCTTCACGGCCTTGTAGGTGGTCACACCAGCACAGGTGAGCGGCGCCGCGTCGCGGGGATCGACGCCCTCGGGGATCTTGCACGCGTAAAGAGCGGAGCCCCGCGCGTACTCCGCGTACGCTCCGTCCACGGAGTAGCCCGTGTTCTGCTGCCGCTCGCACAGCGTCTCGCGGCCGGAGGTGCAGTACTCGCAGACGCCGCAGGCCCACCCGAGCCACGGGATGGAGACGCGGTCCCCCTCCTTCACATGCTGCACGCCAGCGCCGACGCTCTCGACGATACCGACGCCCTCGTGGCCTGGGATGAGCGGCAGCTTCGGCTTGACCGGCCAGTCCCCGTGGGCGGCGTGAATGTCGGTGTGGCAGAGCCCCGATGCCTCGACCTTCAGCACGACCTCGCCCGGACCGGGCGTTGGCTTCTGGACGTCCTCGATCCGCAGCGGCGACTTGAACTGCCTCACTACGGCGGCTTTCATGACTACACCTCCTCTTCCGATCAAAGAGGGCGTACGCGCGCGCGGGGGGACCGCCGCGAGTCATGAGCATGCTCCTTCGGCCTGACCGGGATCAAGAACGTGCCGGAAGACGCCGGGTGCCTCCGCTGCCGGATTCGAGCGGCTCGCACGGTTCTCGTGCAAGGGGCCGTCTGCCCGCCCTGCAACGTCGTTTCTGCAGCCCCGCGGCCCGAACAAAGGAACCAGCCGTCGCTCTCGAGTTAGGACCGCACCGTCGCGCCTGAGGGAAAGCTGGTGTCTCTGGGTGAATGGCTCTCGCGGGAGGCGGAGAAACGCATGCGGCTACTCGGGGTTCGAACTCACGCCCAAGGGAGCGCAACTCGAGCACCCGTGCCGCCGAGGTAAGGCGCAGGGCACAGACGAGGGGCGGCAGAAAAGAAAAACCCCCGCAACTGGACAAGGTTGCGGGGGCGAAATGGTGACCCGTACGGGACTTGAACCCATGCTCTCGGCGTGAGAGGCCGATGTCCTAACCGCTAGACTAACGGGCCAACAACGGGCGCTTATGTATCCGCGAGCGGGTCGGCAGTCAACGCTCGCCGTGCTTCTTTTTGATGCTGGCTGGGGGACTAGGATTCGAACCTAGATAGCCAGATCCAGAGTCTGGCGTCCTGCCGTTAGACGATCCCCCAGAAACCTATTTTCTCTTCACGAGCACGAAGACGCGGGTCTCGCCCTTCAGCTCGTAGACGTTCAGCCCTTCCCACTGCCCCGGCTTCGCGTCCGGGTTGTCGATGTGCACGGCCTTCACGGCGGGCTGGTCCGCGATCGGCCGCCTCCTGAACTTCCCCGGCGAGTACACCGTCCGGAAGAACTTGAGCGTGTCGTCGTAGGTCTTCGGGATCCGGTACCGGTTCTCGCCGACCTTCACCGCCTCGTCGGGGAGGACCGCTCCGGCGACCCGCTCTGCGAGCGCGACGCCCGGCAGCGTCAGGAGAACCGCTGCAAGCGCGGCCTTATAGCGAGGGCGGAGGGGCACAGTCAAGCGGCACGTGTACCGGCCCTTGGCGCCTGCGTCAACCGCCGCGATCGCCTGGACCGGCGCCATCGCGCTCACCGCCACACGCCCACCAGGCCACCCTTGTGACCGGCCTCCCGGAGCTTCAGCTCGCGACGCTTCCAGGCGGCGCCCGCGTGCGGGCCGACCCAGAAACCCTTCGGATCGCTGCGGCGCCAGCTCTTCCGGAAGAAGTCGTGGATCTCCTGGAAGAGGGTCTTCAGGGCGAGCGGCTTGCCGATCCGGGTGTTCGCATCGTCGGTCACGTCCAGCTCGGCCCAGAGACGTCCCGCGACGAGCTCTCCCTCCTCGTTCGGCAGCGAGCGCTCGTAGTGGAACACGGGCGACGGCACCTCCTCGATCTCGAGCATCCCCCTGTCCCGCCCGCGCTTCACGGGGTGGACGATCACCGGGCCCAGCCGCTCCAGGGCGAGGTAGTAGGCGCGCTCCGCGAGCGCTGCGACGAGGTCCGGTGCCACGCGGGGGGCCGTGTAGCCGGGCGGCACCAGCTCCGGATAGACGGTGAGCTCACGCCGCTCGAGGTGGCGGAAGAGCGCTCGCTCGTCGTCGGGCAGCATGAAGTAGTGGAGGGTCGCGGCCATGGGGTGGAAGGGCCGGACGTCGCCGGCGCGCCGCCCCCTTCTACCGCACGCGGGCGACCAGCGTCTCGTAGCTCTTCGCGATCCGCGTCGCGAGGATGAGGAGCTCCCCCACCCCGCTCGCGTCCACGACCCCGCCGCGGCCGTTGTCGGCGTAGAAGACGTTCACGACCTGGCCCACCGCCAGGATGGGCACGAGGAACGCGTTGCCAGGGACCCCGCCCGAGAGCCGCTTCAGGAGCCTGATGTTCGAGTCGGTCTTCGGGATGGGGCCGAGGAAGTGCGCGCGGGTGTGGACCACCGTGTCCACGATGCCTGGCGCGCCGAGCGGGAGGCGGATCCGGCGGATGGCGTCGGGGCCGAGCCCCTCGCCGAGGCCGACCCAGCCCTCCGCGACGCCGCGGTTCACGGTGAGGAGCACGGCGCGGCGGAAGCGCGAGCGCGCGTACCGGAGCACCGTCCGGGCGATCGCACCGCGGTCGGTCACACCCTCGAGCGCGCGGAGCGCCTCGTCGAACGTGAGCGAAGACGGCTCGGGCTCTCGACGCGGCGCGGCCGGCGTCACGAAGCTCGCCGGCGGCGCGTGTCCGGGCGCCCGCGCGAGCGACGCCAGCACCTCGGGCGCGACGAACGGCGCGTCGTCTTCCGGGAGGAGGAGGTCGGTGAGCTCGATGACGTCGTCCTGGCAAAGCGCATCGTGCCCGGCGGCGGCGGGGGGCGGGGCGGGCGTGAGCGCGCTCGTCCTCGCGTACAGCGCATCGAACTCGCGCTCGCCGAGGAGATCCTCGGCGGCCCCCGCTCGATCTCGGGCGCCCGGCGATGGCGGGGCGGGCGGCGCGCGCTTCAGGGATCCGAACTCCACCTCGATGCCCCGGAGCTGCCGCTCGACGCCGTAGCTCTCCTTCAGGAGCGCCCAGATGCGCGCCTCCGGCACGACGATGGGGTGGACCTGCCTGCCGGTCGCGAACGCGACCTCGTCGAGCATCGCGAGGTCCGACGGGTCGCAGACGAGGACGGCGAGGCGTCGATCGGCGAGGAGGTACGGCACCACGTCGTGCCGGTCGGCGATGTCGGCGCGGAGGAGCGCGAGCGCCTTCGGGTCGAGCGCGACTTCGCCGGAGAGCGCCGGCAGCCGGTGGCGCCTCCCGAGGGCCGCGGCGAGCGCCTCCTCGGTGACCGCTCCCATCTCGAGCAGGTTCGTCCCGAGCCGCCCGCCGAAGATCACCTGGTTCCGGAGCGCGCCCCGGATCGAGTCCGGATCGCACGTCCCGTCCTGCACGAGGAGCTCGCCGAGGCGTGGTGGCACGGAGCGGGATGATACCTGAAGGGCTGTCCAGAACACCCCTCCCGTCGCCGGGCGAACGATCCGCTGCGCACCGCTGCGTTGCTTGCGTCTCGCTCGCCTGGCTCGGTCCGGGGAATTCTGAACAACCCCGTGAGGGCAGGAAAGGCCGGGCAGGCGACGGGAGCAGATCGCATGTTCGATGCGTGGACCTCATCGCCCTCTACGTCGAAGACCATCTCGCCCTCTCGCTCGGGGGTCTGCGGCTCGCCCGGCGGGCTCTCGCCGAGAACCGCGGCACGCCGTACGCCACGCTGCTCGAGCACCTCGTTCCGGACCTGGAGGAGGATCGGGACACGCTGAAGGATCTCGCCGCCGCGCTCGGCCGGTCGCGGAGCGCGCTGAAGGAGGCGGCGGTCGTCCTCGGAGAGTGGGCGGGTCGCCTGAAGCCGAACGGTCGCATCCTGA
>DATIDF010000424.1:0-8821 GCA_035456445.1 Anaeromyxobacter sp. | reverse complement strand
CGCGCGGCGCGTCTCGAGGTCGGCGGGGTCGAGCCTCACCGCGTTCTCGAGCGGCGCGATGGCGTCCTTGGCCATCCCACGCGCGACGAGCACGCGACCGAGCCCGGTGGCGCCCTCCGGTGCGCGCGGCTCGCGCTCCATCGCGGCGCGGTAGGCGCGCTCGGCGCCGGCGAGGTTGCCCTCGGCCTCGAGCGCGCGACCCAGGGCGGCGTGCACGAGCGGCGGCGGGGTGCGGGCCTCGGCGAGCTTCTCGAGGAGCGCCCGGGCGCGCGCGGCGCGGCCCAGGGAGACGTCGGTGAGCGCGTACCAGACGGCCGCCTCGGCCGGCATCCGGCCGTCGCGTCCGGTCGCCTCGAGCTCCGCGCGCGCGGAGGCGACCTGGCCCAGGCGGAGCCGCGCGATCGCGCGCTGGATCCGGACGGCACGGCCGTCGGCGCGCTCGAGCGCGGCGAGCGCCTCGGCGGGCTTGCCGCGACCGAGTCGCGCGCGGGCGAGCAGGAGCCGGTGCGAGACCTCGCGAGGGTCGAGCTCCACGGCGCGGGCGGCGGCCCCCTCCGCCCGCTCCCACGCGCGTGCGGCGAGCTGCGCCTCCGCGAGCGCGGCGGCGAGCGGAGCGGTCTCTCCGAGCGTCTCGCTCGCGCGCGCGAGCCGCGCGGCGGCGGCGGCCGGCTCGCCCCGCGCCACGGCGACGCGGGCGGAGGCCAGCTCGAAGCGAAGGCGCAGATCCTGTGGCGGAGCGCTCCCCGGATCGGCGTCCACCGCGGCGAGCTCGCGCGCGGCGACGTCGAGGTCCCGCCCGAGCACGAGCCGCGCCTCGGCGGCGCCGACGACGGAGCGCGGGTGGGTGGGGTGCGCGCCGAGCGCCGCGCCGTACAGCGCGAGCGCGCGGTCCGGGTCGCCCGTGCGCAGCGCGAGATCGCCCAGATCCGAGAGCGCGCGCAGGAGCGGCGGGTTCGTCCGCGCCGCGATCTCGAGCCGGCCGCGTCCGGCCTCGACCTCGCCACGCGCGACGAGCACGCGGCCCACGAGCACCTGGACGAGCGGCGCGGACGACGGGCGTGCGTCGAGGAGCGCCGCCTCCGCATCCTTCACCTCTCCCGGCGTCGCCGCGAGGAGGTACTCTGCCGCGCGGCCGCCGTCGCCGGAGCGCGGGTCGCGGGCGAGCTCCGCCGCGAGCCCGCGCGCGTCCGCGTCGCCATGCTCGGCGGCGAGCACCGCGGCGACCTGGGCGGAGAGCGAGACGAGCTCGGGGTCGTCGGAGGCGCGGCGCGCGTCGTAGAGGAGTCGTGCTGCCTCGCGGAGCGAGCCGACGGTGTCGCGCGCGAGCCCGGCGCGCGCGCGGACGCCGGCGGTCGCGGCGAGCGCGGTCGCGCGGCGGGCGTCCGCGACGAGGTAGACGGCCGCGGCGGCGCCGATGGCGAGGACGAGCGCGGCCGCGCCGAGGAAGCGACGGCTGCGCCGGAGCCGCGAGGGTGTGGGCGAAGGGGTCTCGGCGAGCAGCCTCTGGCGGAGGTCCTCCGCGAACTGGTGCGCGAGCCGCTCCGCCTCTGCCGCGTCCGGCGCTGCGCCGGCCGCCGCACGCGACCCGGTCGAGCGCCTCGTCCCGGACGGCCCGATGACGTCCCGCGTCGAGTCGTCGGGAATCATGTACAGCACCGATCGGGACGAATCGGACCGGAACGGTGGCGGCGTCGTGGGCGCGCGGAGCGGCGGTGGGGTCGCGGGTGCGCCGTGGCTCGATTCCGGGGTTGCGTCCGCCGCCGGCGCGACGCGCGAGAGCACCGGCGGGGCCCCTCGACTTCGCTCCGCCGCTGACGCGGCTTCGCTGGGTCGGTCCGTCGGGGCCACGGTCGCGGTCGGGGTCGTCTCTGGACTTCGCTCCGCCGCCGACACGGCGTCGCTACGCTCGGGATGAGCGGTCACTGGAGCTGCCGGGGTCGTGTCCCCTCCGATCCCCAGCGCGACCGTCTTCTCGCCGTCCTCCTCCGGCGCGGCCTTCCTGGCCGGCTGCGGCGCCGCCGTTACCCCGAGGTTCCGCCGCACGAGCTCGAGCCACCCGCGCACGCGCGCGTCCGCGGGCTGCAGCTCGAGCGCGCGCTCGAGATACGGCAACGCCTCGGCGTGCAGCTTCTTCGCGACGAGCGCCTCGCCGACGAGGTTGAACGCGTACGGGCTCGACGGGTCGACCGCGACGGCGGCCTCTAGCTGCGCGAGCGCGGCGGCGGCGTCGCCGGTCTCGAGGAGCGCGCGTCCCCAGACCACGCGGCCCAGGATGGACGAAGGGTGGTGCTCGAGCCCGCGGCGGCAGACCTCGGCCGCGCGCGCGGCATCGCCTCGCTCCACGAGCGCCTTCGCGAGCTCGACGAAGATCCGCGATCGGGGGTCGGCAGCGAGGATCTGCTCGTATTTCTCGACGATGGAGGGGGGCATGCGGAGGGGCCTTGGAGCCTACCAACCCAAGGTCGGGGCGGACAGTCTTCGTCCGCAACTGGCCGGCCGGGGAGGTCGGTGCACGTGTGGGCGACACCCTGTCCCGCTCCGATCGCACGCGGCTGTGCGCGGGAGTGCCCGCGAGAGGAGTTGCCACGGGAGGCGACGCGATCGGTCGCGAGCGCCCGCCTTCCAGCGCGCATTCGCGATGGGTTCGGGTGAGCAGCGGAACCCCGGCTGGAAGGACCGAAAACGAAAACGGCGAAGACCGTTCGGTCCCCGCCGTCTCGTCGAATGCTGCTCGCGTGAGACCTAGAACGGAATGTCGTCCGGCCCGCCGCCGCCACCACCGCCGTGGCCGCCGTCGTCCTCGAAGCCGCCAGGGGGCTGGGGCTCGTCGGGGCCGTGACCGCCGCGGCCAGGGGCGCCCATCCCGCCGCGGCCGCCGCCGGCGCCGCCGCCGAGGAAGCGGACCGTCTCGGCGACGACCTTCACCTTGTACCGCTCCTGGCCGGACTGCTTGTCCTGCCACTTGTCGGTCTTGAGACGGCCCTCGACGTAGACCTGGCGGCCCTTCGCCAGGTACTCACCGCACTGCTCGGCCTGCTTCCCCCAGACCTCGACGTCGTGCCACTCCGTCTCCTCCTTCTTCTGCCCGGACTGCTTGTCGGTCCAGGAGCGGGAGGTGGCGATGCGGAGGTTCGCGACCGCCTGGCCGCCGGACGTGTACCGGACCTCCGGATCCTTCCCGAGGTTCCCGACGAGGATCACCCTGTTCACCATGGCGTTCGCTCCTTCTGCGTGGCCGGCGGTTCCTCCGCCAGCGTCGATGAGCCCGACAGGCGACGCACCCCTGCGCCGCGCGCCGAGGATGAGAGGATTATCAGCCGCCTCTGACGCCCGGGCGTCGTCAGGGACGAGGTCCCCGGCACGCCGGATCTAGCGGCCCACCGGCGAGGCCGCCGGTGCCGTCGAGGCGGGCAGGAGAGCCGGCGCGGCGCGGACCGCGTCGGCCGCCTGGAGCGCCGCCTCGAGGCGGGGCGCGAGCGTCCGCGCGAACGCGCCCGCGTCCCCGGGCTTCTCGCCCAGAATCCGGAGCGACTCGCGGAGCGGCCGCTCGCCCTCCTCCGCGCGGGCGAGCCCGCGGGCGAGGACGCCGATCGCGGCCTCCTGCACCGCAGGGGGCGCGGCGCGGAGCGCACCCAGGAGCTCCTCGGGCGCGCTCGCCGCGACGGCCGCGACGATCTCGGCGAGCACATCGCCGAGGCGCCCGTCACCGCCAGCAGCCGGCGTGAGCTCGAGGAGCCGCGCGAGCGCGTCCGCCTCGCCCTCCGCGGCGAGATCGCCGAGCGACGAGATCACCGGCGCCGGCTCGTCGGCGGAGACCGCGGCGGAGAGGCGGCCGAGCGCGTGAGGATCGGCGGTGACCGCGTCGAGGAAGGCGCGCCGCGCCGTCTCGGAGTCGGGCTCCGAGAGGTAGACGCACTCCGCGACCGCGAGCCGGAGCGCGGGATCGGTCTCCGCGCGGAGCGCGGTGCGCAGGAACGACACGTTGCGCGGATCGGCGGTGCGGCCCAGGCCGTAGTAGGTGCGGACCGCGATGGCGAGATCGGCCGGCGCTGCAGCCGGCACCGCGCCCGCCGCCGGCGCGTTCGCGAGCGCGACCGCGGCGTCGAGCCCCTCGCGCGTCCCGCCGCTCGCGGCGATGGTGGTACCGAGGGCGTCCACCGCCCGGACCACGCCGGCGTGGCGGCCCGGGTAGTCGTTCACGATGATCGCGAACGCGAGCGTCCGCTTGCCGGCGGTCTCGACGTAGCCGGAGAGGCTCGTCACGTTCTCGAGCGTGCCGGTCTTCGCGCGGAGGTGCCCGTCCGCCGGGGTGCCGTCCATGCGCCAGCGGATGGTGCCGTCGCGGCCGGCGACCGGCAGGGACGTCACGTACTCGGCCTGGAGCGGGAAGCGCGACCACATCGCCCGGAGCAGCGTCACGAGCTGGCGCGCGCTGAAGCGGTTCGAGTCGTTCAGCCCCGAGCCGTTCTTCATCACGTACGCGCCGCGCGGGATGCCCATCCCGGCGAGGAACTCCCCCGCCGCCTCGACGCCCTTCGCCCATGACCCCGGCGCGCCCTTCGCCTCGGCCCCGAGCGTCTTCACGAGCTGCTCGGCGACGAAGTTGTTCGAGGTCTTGTTGAGCCGGCGGACGATCTCGGCGAGCGTGTCCGACTCGGCGACGTGCACGAGCTTCGCGCCCGGGGGGACGGTCCCGGTGCGGATCGCGCCGGTGACCTTCACGCCGCGCAGCTCGAGCAGTCTCGCGAGCGAGTGGCCGAAGTAACGCGCCGGTTCGTCGATCTTCCGCCACACGGCCTGGACCCGGCTCCTCGCCGGGATGGGACCGGAGACCACGATCCGCTGCTTGCCGTTCACGAACGACGACTCGACGGTCACGTGGCGCCGGCCCTTCGGCCCGACGGTCTTCGTCCGGTTCACGAGCTCGAAGAACGCGCTGTGGGGCTCGAGCTCCACGCGGCCCCTCTGGCCGCGGCCCGCGCCCGGGGCGACGTACACCGCGACGGTGTTCCAGTTGAGCGACAGCGCGCCAGTGGGCGCGAGGTAGGACCTGTCGCCCTCCTCCTGATCGTAGCCCGGGCCGTTCCGCTCGCCGTCGAACCAGCCGTCGTCGAGCACGACGTCGCCGACGCTGCGGATCCCGAGGTGCGCGAGCTCGCCGGCGATCGCCCAGAGCCGCTCGGTGACGAGCGTGGGATCACCCCGGCCGCGGACGTAGAGCGTGCGCACCGCGCCGGCGCCAGCCGAGGGCGCGTCCACGAGGAGCTCGGTCGCGAAGCGGTACCCCGGACCGAGGCGCGCGAGCGCGGCCGCGGACGTGACGAGCTTCACGTTGGAGGCGGGGTTGAGGAGCACGTCCGCGTCCCGGGCGTACAGCACGTCGCCCGTGGCCACGTCGGCGACGAGGACGCCCGCGCGCGCGCCGGCGAGGGCGCTGCCGTCCACGATGGACCGCAGCGCGGCCTCGAGGTCGCGCTGGCTGGGGGGCTCTGCGGCGGAGGGGGAGGCGAGGACGACGGCGAGGGTCGTGGCGGCGGCCCTGACGATGGCGATCACGAAGGTCTCTTACCGGATGAGCGACCGCATGGACAGGGTGCGAGCTGCCAGGCGCTAGAGGAACGCTCGGGTGGGCGTCGTCATTTCCGGGTGCGCTCGTTGACAGGGGAGACGGCCGGTCGTTAGCGTGGGCGACCGTGAGACCGGGTCGCATCGAAGGCGTCGACGCGCGGGTCCAGGAGGCGCTGGACCGGTTCGCGCGGTTCCTCGAGGGAAAGGACCTCCGGCTCACCGAGGCGCGCGCCGCCATCGTCGAGGCCGCGATGGCCCGCGAGGGCCACTACCCCATCGACGAGCTCATCGCGGACCTGAAGCAGCGTGGGATCCGCGGCTCGAAGGCGACGGTCTACCGGACGCTCCCGCTCCTCGCCGAGGCGGGCATCCTCGAGCCGGCGATCCTCGCCGGCGAGACTCGCAGCTACGAGACGACCTTCGGCAAGCACCACCACGATCACCTGCGCTGCGGCCGGTGCGCGAAGGTGGTGGAGTTCGAGTTCGAGGCGTTCGAGATGCTCCAGCGCGAGGTCGCGGCGCGTCACGGGTTCCGGCTCGAGAGCCATCACCACGAGCTCATCGGGACGTGTCCGGAGTGCCTCGCGAAGGAGTCGGCCGCTCCCCCGCCGCCTGCTCCTCAGCCCGCCGCACCCGATCCCGCGCCCGCGGGTCCGGCGGCCGGCGAGCCCTGACGCTCGCCTCTCGCTCCACGGCTGGGCTTCACCTCGGACCTCGGGTCTCAGGCGGTCCGAAACGTCCATCCTGAGGCCGTGCCTGAAGCCCGAGGCCGGACAGAAGAGCGAAGCTCGATGTCTCGAGCTTCACGCTCCGATGACCCGCCGGATCGCCTCCGCGTGCGCGAGGCGCCCCTCGACCCGGGCGACGAGCTCCCGCCGCGCGCGCTCGACCGCACCGGTCGCGAGCCCGAGCGCGCCGCCGACGATCGCGTCGAGCGCGCGCTGCGCAGGGCGCGCGAGCATCGCCCGCACGTCGGTCGTCACCGGATCCGCGGCGAGGGCGGCGTGCGCGTCCGCGAGCTCCCGCTCGATCCGGCCGAGCGCAGCGAGCGCGGGGAAGGGCGCGGCGGCCAGGACGCGGCAGTCGACGTCCGCGATCGCCTGCGCACCCGTGAGCTGCCGCGCGCCGGCATCGATCGCGAGCCGCACCGGCGTCGCGCCGAGCACGGCTGCGACCTGCCACGGCGGCAGCTCGCGCGGGAAGAGCGCGTGCCACTTCTTGTCCTCCCAGAGCCCCGCCGCGTTGAGGAACGCGAACGCGCGCGCGCTCACCTTGGCCGGGTAGAGCACGGGGGCTGGCCCGCGGCCGGGCGCGAGCCGCCACCAGGGCGCTCGCGCGGCGCAGGTCGGCCGGAGGTGCACGCCCGCCGCCTCGCCGAGGCGCAGGTACGCTCGCGCGGCACGCGACGGCTCGGCCGGCCGGAACAGCACCCGCGCCGCCGCGGCGCGCTCCGGCGCGCGGGCCTCCTTGAGCGACGCGAGGAGCGGGACCACGTCCGAGGGCGCGAGCGGGACGTCGCCGGCGAGCGCAGACTCGAACCGTCCGCCGCCGCGCGGCAGGAGCTGGAAGAACGCGTTGCACCCGGTCTTCGTGCCGAAGCGGACCTCGCACGCGTCCTCGAGCGTGAGCGCGCCCGCCGGCGCGGCCGCGACGCGAGGGGCGAGCCGGAGCCGCGGCGAGGAGCTGCCGCGGGCGAGCGCGGCGAGCTCCTCGGGCGCGAGGTCCGCGAGCGGCACGGCCGCCTCCGCCGGCCTGGCGTCGGCGGCGCCCTCCGCCCAGACCGCGAGCAGCGTGTCCACCGACGCGGCGAAGCTCCCGCCGGCGCGCGAGCGAAGCCGGAGCACGAACCCGCCGCGCGCCCGCGCGTCCGCGACGAGCGGCCCGGCAGAGCGCGAGGTGTCGAGCGCGCGGGGCCAGACGAGCGCGACGACCGGCGCGCGCCGGAGCGCGACGGCCGCGAAGTGCGCGGACAGATCCGCCTGCCTGGACAGGCCGCTCGCGCGCACGGCGCGGGCCTTCTCGCGGGTGGGGAGCGCCTCGTGGCGCAGAAATGGGGGATTCGCGAGGACGAGCCCGGTCTCGGGCCACGGCTCGCCGGAGAGCGCGTCCCGCGCACGGAGCTCCGCCCGCGCGCCGAGCAGCGCGAGCCGGCCGCGCGTCGCCTCCACCGCGAGTGGCGCGACGTCGATGCCGTGGAGGTCGAGCCGGGCGCCGACGGCGCGCGCGAGCCGCTCCGCGGCGCAGAGCAGCGCGCCGCCGCCGCAGGCAGGATCGAGCACGGCGAGGCCTTCGAGCGCGCGGGCGAGCTCCGGCGCCGGAGCCCCTGCGAGCAGGCCCGCGAGCGCGTCCGCGGGCGCGGGGCCGCCGCGGCGACGGGCGGCGTGGGCGAGGCCGAAGGCGGCGAGCAGCCGCGCCTCGGCGGCAGGCGTGAAGACCGCTCCGCGGTCGCCTCCGAGGGCGCGGGCGCAGATGGCCTCGAGCAGCACGTCGTCGAGCCCAGCGCGGACTCCGTCCACGACCGTGAACGTCGAGAGTGGTCCGTCCGGCGTGCCCCGGAGCCGGGCGAGCGCCGCCGCGAGCTGCGCCTCCGGCTCGAGCGACGCGAGCGCGGCGAGGGCGGCCTCGTTCGGCGTCGGGGGTGTGCTCACACGTCGCCGGTTGTACCAAATTCCGGACTCCGGGCGCCCGGCCCCTCCACCGGTCGGCTTCGAGGCTCAGTGGGCGGCCTCAGGCCTCCAACCTCAGGCCTCGGGCAGCCGTTCTTGCGGACTCCGTGCTGAGGCCTGACGTCCGGGATGAGGTGGAACCGGAGTCAGGCCCTGGCGCCGGCGCGCCTGGCACGCGTCACGAGGCGCGTGCTCGGGACGAGCGCGAGCAGGACGAGCAGCGCGCCGCTGGAGAGCTCGGCGGCCGCGGCGAGGCGATCGCCGGCGTCACGCGACGCGAGCACGAGCCAGAGCGCGGGGCCTTCGAGCGCGAATCGCGCGCGCGGCCACTCGAGCGCGGCGAGCGTCGCGATGCAGACGAGGAGCCCCATCGCCACGTCGTGCAGGATCGGCCCGACCGCGCGGTACCCCAGCACGAGCGGCGCGAGCATCAGCCACAGCCCCACCGCGAAGCTCGCCCAGCGCGCGTACATGCAGAGAGAAGCTGGCGGCGCGCTCGCATGCTTTCAAGCCTGGCCGCGCCCGGGTCCCAGCCAGGCGACCGGGCGCTGCCCGATGAGTGCGAGGCGCACGAAACCGTCCCTTCT
>DATIDF010000423.1:0-2225 GCA_035456445.1 Anaeromyxobacter sp. | reverse complement strand
CGGCCGGCGGTGAGCTGCGCGAGGCCGTCCACCCGGAAGCCTCCCGCGAGCCCCCCGAGCTTCGCGATGGCCCCGGCGCGCCGCGCGCCGTTGTTCGCGCGCGTCTGCTCCTCGAGCGGATCGCCGGAGTAATCCGGGGTGCGGTCGAGCTCGTAGGTGAAGTCGCCCTCGGTGAGCTCGCCGCTCGCGGCGGCGAAGAGCGAGAAGGGTCCGACCGGCACGACCATGTCGGCGGAGGCCGCGTACGTGCCGAACGCCCCGGCGGTCGCCTCCGCGGAGAGGTCGCCCACCTCGCCCCGCCGCGTCACCACGTTCACCGCGCCGCCCAGCGCCCCCGCCCCGAACTGAGCGCCCGCGGCCCCGCGGACGACCTCGATGCGGGAGATCCACTGGCGCGGGATGGTGGCGAGGTCCACGCCCCCTCCCGCGCTGCCGATCGGCAGCCCGTCGAGCAGCACCTTCACGCCGTCCGCCGCGACGCCGCGGATCGAGACCGTGGCGAGCTGGCCGAGCGTGCCGTAGCGGGTCACCGACACGCCCGGCGCGGTCGCGAGGAGCTGGGCGACGTCCTTCGCCTCGCCCTCGAATCGCTCGGCCGAGACCACCGTCGCCGAGGCGGTCGGATCCTTCTCGACCTCCGCGCGCGGCACGCGGACCTCCACCTCGGGGAGCTCCACGGGCGGCTCGCCATCGGCCGGCGCTGCGTCCCGCGACGCGCTCGGGTCGGCGCGCGCGTCCAGCGCGAGGCCGAGCGCGAGCACGAGAGCGAGAGCGCGGGTGCGCCCCGATGAGCGGGAAGTCGGGCCCAAAACCGTCGGGTCTCCTCCGGACCCGAAGCAATCTTCGCCCGCCGCGAACGGCGGGGCCGCGCACCATGCGCGACTTGCTCGGAGGGAGGTCTCCTGGCTTCCGGGCCGCGGAGGGACGCTCCGCGCGGTGCCTCCACCTTCCCACCGCGAGACATCCGCGGCAGTGGCGACTTCCGAGGCACCTTCACCCGGCTACAGTGGCGGGACCGCGCCGGACTTCGACCGGCTTCCCTGTTCCTCCGAGCCGCTGAGGCGACCCACGAGTAGCGCTCGCGCGCGTGAAGTGTCAAGCGTGCGAGGCAGGGCGGCGAGAAGGAACCCGGCCGGAGAGTGCATGCGCCGGCCGGGTCTCCTCGCAGATCCGCGGGCTTTCAGCGGCGCGCTGGCGACCTTGCCGCGACGGGCTGCGCCGCGCCCGCGGCGAGGTTCGCCTTCACCTTCGCGAACCAGGCGGGGCCGAGCCCTTTCACCGAGAGCACATCCTCCGGCCGGCGGAACGGCTGCTTGGCGCGCTGCGCGACGATCGCCTGCGCGCGCTTCTCGCCGACCCCCGGCAGGCGCATGAGCTCGGCCGTGCTCGCGCGGTTGAGATCGATCCGCTCGCCCGGGGCGAGCGACTTCTTGGCCGCGAGGGCGGGGGCGGCGATGAGGACCACGGCCGCGAGCACGGACGCGAGGAGCGCGCGGATCACGGCCGCACCTCGACGGTCTCGAGCCCGACGCGGCGGGGTCCTCCGTTCGCCGACGGCCGCCCGTCCTCGCGCACCTCGCGCACCTGCAGCTTGTTCGTCCCGAGGGGCAGGGCGTCGAGCAGGATCGAGATGCTCCCGTCGCGGTTCGTGAACGCGACCCCGATCTTGGTCCACCACGCCCGCTCTCCGTTCGTGCTCTCCGGGATGGCGTAGACCGCGAGCTTCCGGGCGCCGCCCTTGTCGTTCGTGTCGCTCATCGTCCTCTCCGTTCGGGCGCGCTGTCGTGCGCGCGGGGACGCCGGAGAGCAGCGCGCGTGCCGGCCCGAAGCCCGCGAGATCTCGAGCGGCCTGCACGGAACGGAGGTTCAGGTGCGGCCGCTCCCGGACGCGCCGCGGTCGCGCTGCCCGGGAGGGGTCAGCGAGCGGTGGAGATCGCGGCGCGCAGCCAGCGCGCCGTGTCGACGAAGGAGGGGCCGTCGTGGATCAGGTTCCGGCCGAGGTCGGTCGTGGACGCGAGCACCCGCGGCGCGAACGATCCGTCCCAGCCTCGCTCGCGCACGAGCGCTTGCGCGTCGATCGGGTGTTCCGGCTCGGAGAACACGATCACCCAGTCGGGCGCGAGGCGCGGCACCTCGTCGAGCTCCGGGATCGCGTACGCGTCCGGCCGATCGCCGTGGATCGGCTCGAGCCCGGCGAGCCAGAGCAGATCGTGCACGAACGCACG
>DATIDF010000422.1:0-11022 GCA_035456445.1 Anaeromyxobacter sp. | reverse complement strand
GGTCGGCCGTGCCTGCAGGCCGGCGAGGAGGTCCGCCACCTCCGCCCGCGCCGCCTCGATCTCCTCGACGAGCGCCTCGCCCATCCGCGCCGCAGCCTCGCGCTCGGCGCGCCGCGCCGCCTCCTCGGAGGCGCGTGCGCGCTCCTCCGCCTTGCGCGCCGCCGCGCGCGACGTCTCCGCCGCGCGCCGCTCCTCGGCGAGCCGCGCCCGCTCGTCGTCGAGCGCCCGGAGCGCCTGCCCGAGCGCGCCGCCGTGGCCGGAGAGCGCCGCGCGGGCGCGGTCGACGAGCGGCCCGGGGAGCCCCACCCGCGCGGCGACCTCGATCGCCGAGGAGCTGCCCGAGCTGCCGAGGTGGAGCTGGTAGGTGGGCGCGAGCTTCTCGGCGTCGAAGCCGACGCGCGCGTTCGCGTAGCGCGGATCGGTGAGCGCGAGGGCCTTCAGCTCGTCGAGGTGCGTCGTGACGAGCACGGCCGCGCCGCGCTCCACGAGCGACTCCAGGATCGCCGCCGCGAGCGCCGCCCCCTCGCGCGGGTCGGTGTCGGCGGCGATCTCGTCCACGAGGACGAGCGAGCCCGGCACCGCGCCGGCGAGCATCTCCTTCACAGCGGCGAGGTGGGCGGTGAAGGTGGAGAGGTCCTTCGCGAGATCCCCGCGCTCGTCCACGGCCGCCTTCACCTCGAGGAAGAACGGGAGCCGCGACCCCTCGGCGGCCGCCACGGGCAGGCCCGCGCGGAGCATGAGCGCGGAGAGCCCCACCGCCGTGATCGCGACCGTCTTCCCGCCGCCGTTCGGGCCGGAGACGATGAGCGCCCGCGCGGGCGGCTCCAGGCGCACGTGGCTCGCGACGACCTTCTTGCCCTGGAGGACGAGGAGCGGGTGGCGCAGGGAGAGGAGCTCGAAGCCGGCGCTCGCCGCGAGCACCTCGGGCGGGTGCGCGTCGAGGTCCGACGCGAGCAGCGCCGATGCCTCGAGCACGTCGAGCGCCGCGAGGACGTCGAGATCGCGGGCGAGCGCGCCCGAGCCGGCCATGAGCGCCCCGGTGAGCTCGCGCAGGATGCGCTGCTCCTCCTCGGCCGCGACGGCGGTCGCGATCGAGAGCTCGTTGCCGAGCTCGACCATCGAGTCCGGCTCGACGAACAGCGTCTGCCCCGACTGCGAGGCGTTGTGGACGATGCCCGGGACGGCGGAGCGCGCGCTCGCGAGCACCGGCAGGACGTAGCGCTCGTTGCGGATCGTGAAGTAGGTGTCGCGCAGGTGACGCTGCATGTCCGTGTCGGCGAGGAGCGCCTCGACCTGGACCTTCAGCGCGCGATGGAGGCCGCGCGCCCGCTCGCGGGCCTGCGCGAGCTCGGGGCTCGCCCGGTCGGAGATCGCGCCGGACGGCTCGATGGCGCGCTCGATGCGGTCGGCGAGCGCCGCCGAGGGCGAGAGCGGCTCGGCGATCGCCCACAGCCGCGACGCCTCCGCCGCGCGCGCCTCGAGCACGCCCCGCGTCCGCGCGGCGGCGCGGGCGAGGGCGGCGCACTCCCGGAGCGCGAGCGGCTCCAGGACGCCCCCCTTGCTCGCCCGCTCGAGGTGCCCCTCCACGTCTCCGACGCCGCCGAGCGGCAGCGAGAGGCCGATCTCCGACATGCGCCGCGCCTCTCCCACCCGCAGGAGCGACTCGCGCGCCTCCCCGGCGGTGGGTTGGAAGGGAAGGGCGAGCGCGCGGCGGCGGCCCGCGGGCAGGCGGCAGCGCGAGGAGAGGGCGGCGAGGATCTCGGGCCAGCCGAGCTCCCCTTGCGAGCGGTCGGTCATCGGTCGGTGCTCCACTTACCCGTTCCGGGACCGAGACGCCACCGGCGCGGATTCCCGGAGGCCCTCTCGTGGTTATATGCGGCGTGAAGCGCCTGCCCCTCGCCTCCTCCCTCGCGCTCGGCGCCGTGCTCGCCGCCTGCGCCTCCACGCCCCCGCTCCCGTCCTACCCGCTGCCGTCGGCCGCGGTGCCGCCGCCAGCGACGCTCCCCGGGTCCGACGCGCTCCTCGCCGACGCCCGCGCGCTGCGCGCCGCCGGCGACGCCGCGCTCGCGCGCCTCCGGCTGGAGGAGGCCCTCGCCGCCGCCCCCGCGCGCGACGACGTCCGGATCGAGCTCGCCGAGCTGCTCGTCGCCGATGGCGAGGAGCTCCCCCGCGTGGAGACGGTGCTCGCCGGCGTGCGCCGGCGGACGGTGGACGCGCGCTGGGATCTCGCGTGCGCTCGGCTCGCGGAGCTGCGCGGCGACGACGACGCGGCTCAGGCTGCGTACGGCCGGGCGCTCTTCGTCCGGGAGGACCCCGACGTGCGCCTTCGCCGCGCGCTCGCGCTCGAGCGGCTGGGCCGGGCGGACGAGGCGGCGCGCGAGCTCGAGCGGGCGCGAGCGGCGCGGCCACAGGACCTGGCCGTGCGCGCGAGGCTCGCCGAGCTGTACGAGGCCGCCGGTCGGCTCCCGGAGGCCGAGGCGGAGCTCGTGAACGCCGCGCGTGCCGCACCGGAGCGGGCCGCGGGCTGGACGCGCCTCGCGCGGTTCTACGAGCGCGCCGGCCGCCCCGCCGACGCGGAGCGCGCCGACGCGAGGGCGCGCGCGGCGGGGCGTCCGACGCGGAACCTGAGGCCGCTGTTGCCGTCCCGTCGGTGAGCGCTGGCGCTCAGCGCCGGACGCGCTCGGCGATCCAGGCGACGGCGAACGACCGCGGAACGCCCGCGGCGAGGCTCCCCGCCAGGATCGCGAGCGGCGCGGACAGATACAGGAGCGCCAGCAGGCCTCCTGAAAGCACCCACAGCCCCGAGAGGAGCAGCCCGAGGCCGCGCACCCGCCGTTCGGTGCCGTCGAGCGCGGCTGCGAGCGTCGCCGTGATGAGGCCGTTCACGGAAGACGCCGCGATCGCGACCGCGATTCCGACGCTCGTCCGGTCGATCGCGACGATGTCCCGGAACGGTCCCGCCACATGGTCCAGCAGCAGGTAGGGGGGCGTCGCCCAGGAAAGCCGGCTCGCGACCGCATCGAAGGTGAGGTGCGCGGCAGCGGCGACGACGGCGGTGACTGGCACCCGGGTGCGGAGGGTCCGCTGGGACATCCGCGCGTCCTTAGCAAGATCGATGGAGAGGCACCAGCGGACCGAGCGGGCCTACCGCCGGGGCCGGTTGTCCGTCCCGGGAGCGGGTGTCTACGTTGCCCTCAGGAGGACGTCATTCCGTGCCTCACTCCGGTCCATCCGCCTCACGAGGCCACCTGCGCCTGGCGGTCGCCGTCACGCCGCGCCGCGTCGACAACCGCGCGCTCCTCTTCCTCCGCGCCGCCGCGGCGGCCATTGCGATGCTCTGGCTCACCGCCGCAGCCCTGCTCTCGGCGGCCCTCGCGCTCGCGCCGCTGGTCTGGCGCCGCGCCCCGCTCGGCCGGCGCGTCCGCCCGATGCCGCCGCGCGAGGCGCGCGTCATTCCATTCCAGCCGCGTCGCCAGGCGCGCTGACGCGCCGAGCGGCGCCGCCCACGGAGGCGGCCCTTGCGCATCGGCGTCGTGACCGAGGAGTACTACCCCAGCCTCGGCGGCATCCCCGAGCACGTCCAGAACTTCGCCCGCGAGTCGCGGCGCCTCGGGCACACGGTCAAGGTCATCACGAGCGTGATGCCCGACGCCGCCAAGGGCGCGCCGCCCGACGAGGCGCCGGAGACGGACGTGCTGCGCGTCGGCGCGAGCCGGCCGCTCGTCCACCGCGGCGTCGTCGGGCGGGTGACCGGCGGGACCGGCGTCGGCGCCGCCCTGCGAGAGATCTTCGCGCGAGAGCGATTCGACGTCGTCCACGTCCACGCGCCGCTCTCGCCGGTCCTCCCGATCCTCGCGATCCACCACGCGACCGGGCCGGTCGTCGGCACGTTCCACCCCGGCGCACGACCCGGGCTCCTGTTCCGGCTCGCGCGCGGCGCGCTCCAGCGCTACGTCGACCGGCTCGACGCGGTCATCGCGGTGTCCCGCGCCGCGCTCGCGCCGTACGGAGATCGGCTCAGCGCGGACGTGCGCATGATCCCGCACGGCGTGGACTTCGATCACCTCTCACGCGGCCGGCGGCTCCGCATCTACGACGACGGCAAGCTGAACGTGCTGTGGCTCGGACGCGTCGAGGCGCGGAACGGGCTCGACCTGATGGTCGGCGCTTTCCACCGGGCGTGGAAGCAGGTCGACGCGCGGCTGATCGTGGTCGGCGATGGCCCGGGCCTCGCCCGCGCCCGCGCGCGCGTGCCGCGCGAGATCGAGGAGGACGTGGTATTCGCCGGGCGCGTCCACGACGAGCGCCCGGACTGGTACGCCACGGCGGACGTGTTCTGCGCGCCGTCGCAGGCGCCCAGCGCGGGCGTGACGCTCCTCGAGGCGATGGCGGCCGGCAATCCCGTCCTCGCCTCGGACGTCGAGGGATACCGCGAGATCGTCCAGCACGGGAGCGAGGGCGAGATCCTGCCCGCGGCGGACGAGGCGGCCTGGGCGCGGGCCCTGCTCCGCCTCGCGCGCGAGCCGGCCCGCGGGGCGGCCTACGGCGAGCGCGGTCGCATCACCGCCCAGCGCTTCGCGTGGCCGTCGGTCGCGCGCGAGGTGCTCGGGGTCTACCGCGCGATCGGCGTGCGCGGCTGAGCAGGCGGCGGACCTCAGGCGTCATCGCGCACGCGATCTCGCTGAGCCCCTGAACGTGCCCGCGCCCGCGCCCGAGGTGAAGCCGGGCTCGGGCTCGGGCTCGGGCTCGGGCTCGGGCTCGGAACTCGATTCAACTACCGCGTGGAGTTCCCCCACATTCGGCCGAACCTCGCGCCCGGGCTTTCGCTCCGCGCCCTCCGCGGCTAGTCTGTCGCGCCGTGTCCGCCCTCTGGCAGCGCATCCGCCGCATCGCGGCACTGCCCGGCGGCCGGCCCGGCCGCCGCGGGGTGCTCCGGCTCGCGGGACTCGCGCTCGTCGCGGCCTTCGGAGCGGTCGCGCTCACGCGCGTCGACCTACGCGAGGTGGTCCGGACGCTCGCGTCGGCGCGGCCCGAAGCGCTCGTCCTCGCGATGGCGGCGAACGTGCTCTCCCAGTGGCTGCACGCCGGCCGATGGGCCGCGGTGGTGCGGCCGCCGGGGGTGCGCGTCCGGGCGCGGGACGCGTTCGCGCCGCTCGTCGCAGGCTATGCGGTCGGGGTCGCGGTGCCCGCGCGCGCCGGCGACTTCGTCCGCTCGCACCTGCTCGCGCGCCGGACCGGCCTGTCCACCACCTCCATCCTCGCCGCCGCGCTCCTCGACTACGTGGTCGGGACGGCCACCCTCGTGCCGCTCATCGCCGCGCTCGCGTTCGCCGCGCCGCTGCCGTCCTGGGCGCGCGACGCGCTGCTCGTCTTCGCGATCGTCGGCGGCGCCGGCCTCGCCGCGGTCTGGCTCGCCCGGCCGCGCGCGGGACACGATGCGTCCGGCGGCGGCCTCGCCGGCGTCTGGGCCCGGCTCCGCGCCGGTCTCGGCGCCGCCCACGAGCCCCGCGCGCTCGGCAAGTCGTTCCTGTGGGGACTCGCGAGCTGGGGGGCGGAGCTCCTCGTCGCCTGGTTCTCGCTCTCGTCCCTCGGGCTACCGGTGACGCTCCAGCTCGCGGGCCTGCTCGTCGTCGCCACGACCGCGGCGAACGTCATCTCTCTGTCGCCGGGGAACGCGGGGCCGTTCGAGGCGGCCGCCGCCCTCGTGGTCGCCGGCGCCGGCGTCGCCGCCGCGCCGGCGCTCGCGTTCGCGCTGCTCTATCATGCGGCCCACCTCGCGCCGATGTTCGCCCTCGGAGGGTTCGCGCTCCTGCGCGAGGCGCGCGACCCGCGCAGCCTGCGCGCGGACGACGTCGACGGGGAAAAAGACGCGCAGGCGGGCGGCGCCATGGGTCACTGAACGGCCGGCCATGATTCGCGAACGGTCAAAGAGACGCACCAGCCCCGCCGCCCCGCACCGGCGCTCCACGGCCGCGCCCGCGCGAACGGACCGCCGGGGCGTCCGCTGCGGCCTCGACGTGCTCGCGCGGAGCCGCTTCCGGCTCCTCCGCGGCCGTCGCACCGGGCTCGTCTGCAATCCCACCGCGGTCACGTCCGAGCTCGTCCACGCCGCGGACCTGCTGCACGGCGCGCCGGGCGTGGAGCTCGCCGCGCTCTTCGGCCCCGAGCACGGCGTCCGCGGCGACGCGCAGTACATGGTGGCCGTGGGCGGCGAGCGCGATCCGCGCACCGGCGTGCCGGTCCACTCGCTCTATGGCTCCACCTCCGCGTCGCTCAAGCCTGCAGCCGACGTGCTCGACGGCCTCGACGCGCTCGTGTTCGACATCCAGGACGTCGGCGCCCGCTACTACACCTATCAGGCGACGATGATGCTCTGCATGGAGGCGGCGGCCGACGCGCGCGTGCCGTTCGTCGTGCTCGATCGCCCGAACCCGATCGGCGGGGCGCTCGTGGAGGGGCCGCGGCTCACGCCTGGCTTCGAGAGCTTCTGCGGCCTGCACGACCTCGCCCCCCGCCACGGCATGACCGTGGGCGAGCTCGCGCTCCTGTTCCGCGCGGAGCGGAAGCTCGACGTCGAGCTCGAGATCGTACCGTGCGAGGGCTGGCGGCGAAGGACGCCGTTCCGCGAGACCGGGCTGCCCTGGGTGTTCCCGTCGCCGAACATGCCGACCCCCGAGACGGCGCTCGTCTATCCGGGCATGTGCCTACTCGAGGGGACGAACCTGTCCGAGGGGCGCGGCACCACCCGGCCGTTCGAGCTGTTCGGCGCGCCCTGGCTCGACGCGAACCGGCTCGAAGGGGACCTCGCGCGCGAGCGGCTCCCCGGCGTCCGCTTCCGCCCGGCGAGCTTCGTGCCGACCTGGGACAAGCACGCGGGCGTCCGCTGTCACGGCGTGGAGCTGTTCGTCACCGACGCGGAGCGCTTCCGGCCGTTCCGGACCGGCCTCGCGTGCGTCCTGCACGCGCGAGCCCAGGATCCCGCCCGGTTCGCCTGGCGCACCGAGCCTTACGAGTTCGTCGCCGAGGTGCCGGCGTTCGACCTGCTCTGCGGGTCGGCGCGCGAGCGCGAGGGGATCGAGGCGGGCGCGACGATGGCGGAGCTCGGGCGCGGGTTCGCGCCGGAGGAGCGGGCGTTCGCGCGCCGGCGCGCGCCCTACCTCCGCTACGAGGGCTGAGGTAGGCTCGGGGGTCGGCGACGGCGGGCTGCGGAGGGTGTGCTTGAGGATCGGGCTCGCGAGCGACACGCACGGGAACCTCCTCGCGCTCGCGCGCGCGTTCGAGCAGTTCGAGCGCGCCGACGCGGAGCAGGTCTTCTTCCTGGGCGGGCGCCACGCCGACGTGGACGGCGTGCTCGCCCGGCGCCGACGCGGCACGCCCGACCCGATCGCCGCCCGCATCGTCCGCGTCGCGAGCCGCGCATGCCCCGAGGCCGCGAGCGGCGAGGCGATGCGCACGCACGTGGATCTCGTCGAGGGGCGGATCTGCTGCCTCGTCCACGACAAGGCGGATCTCTCCCGCGACGACATCGCGAATGCCTCGATCTTCTTCCACGGCAACAGCGCGCGCGCCGCGATCGTGCAGATCGGGCCGCGCTGCTTCGTGACGCCGGGGCACCTCCGCGCCGACGCACCCACGGACGCCCCGGCGACGTTCGGGATCGTGGAGCTCACCGAGCGCGAGGTGGTCCTGACCGTCTACTCGGCGGACGGCGCCGAGCTGCGCACCGAGCGCTGCGCGCCGGCAGCGCAGGGCCGGATGTCGGTGAGGTGATGGCGCGCCGGTCGCCGCAGGGGACGCACGCGAGCGCCGAGGGAGGGCGAGCGATCGCGATCCTCGGAGGCTCCTTCAACCCGCCGCACGTCGCCCACCTCATGGCCGCCTACTGGGCGCTCGCGACGCAGGACGTTTCCGAGGTCTGGCTCCTCCCGGCGTACCAGCACCCGTTCGGGAAGGCGCTCGCGCCATTCGACGATCGCGTCCGGATGTGCGAGCTCGCGGCGCGCGCGATCCGCAGCGTGGCCGTGTGCACCGCCGAGTCCGAGCTCGCGGACGACCCCCTCGTCGGGAAGACCGCGCGCACCCTCGAGCATCTCCACGCGAAGCACCCCGACCACCGCTTCACGCTCGTGGTGGGCGCGGACATCCTGCCCGACACGGACAAGTGGTACCGCTGGGATCGGGTGAAGGAGCTCGCGCGCGTGGTCGTCGTGGGACGAGAGGGCTACCCGCCCGTCCCCGGCGCGCCCACGCTCCCGGCGATCTCGTCCACGCTCGTGCGCGAGCGGATCGCGAGGGGCGAGGACGTATCCGGGTTCGTGGCGCGGAGCGTGCGGGAGTACGTCGAGAGGAGGGGCCTGTATCGATGAGTGGCCGCGTCTCGCGAGGCGCGGGATGAGCTGGTGCATCGTGGCGCGGCGGTCCGGGTCACTCGGGGGTGCGTTCGTCGTCGGGCTCGCGCCGGGGCTCGAGCTTCTCCAGCGAGAGCTTCCTGCGCAGCTCGTCGGGATCGCGCGGCGTCGAGACGACGCGCTCGCCGCTGCGCACGATGCGCGGCCAGAGCGCGAGCTTCAGCTCGTCCGGCAAGAGCACGTCGAGCCACTCGAGCGCCGTCCCGCGTGCCTCTCCGCCGCGCTCGAGTGCCGCGAGCGCCGCCTGCATGGGCTCTCGCGGGTAGGCGGCCGCGAGCAGGCTGAAGACCTCCTGGAGGCGGGCGCGCTCGTCGTCGCGCGCCGGGTCGGCCGCCGCTCGCCGTGCCGCGGTGAGGATGGGCCCGAGGGGAAGCGGCCTCCTCGTCGCTGCCCTCGCGAGGGCGTGGGCGAGGCCGGGGCGAACCCCCCTTGGTACCAACGGAAGCGCGGCGAGGAGGCCGTCCGCCGCGCGCGGGTCGTCGATCTTTCCGAGAAGGCGCGCGACCCGCCGGCGCGCATGGTCGGAGAGGCGATCGGAGAGGAGCGCATCGCCGAGGAGCCCCATTGGCGGCGGCTCCTGCGCGGTGAGCCAGTCGGCTGCGTCGCGCGCTACGCGATCGTCCGCGAGGAGCGCGACGACCTGCGGCGCGAGCAGCGGCTCCGTCCGTCTCCGCGTCAACACGGCGCGGATTCGCTCCTCGAATCCCGAGCGGAGATCGCGGAGCGCCGAGAGCACCTCGTCCCCCGGACCACCCGCGGTCACCTGGTCCCGCGGGGGGCCAGCGTCGGCGTCGCCCATCTCCGGGCAGACGGGCAGATCGAACGCGGCGATGGAGAGCCGCGCCGCGTCCTCCTCGCGCGCCGACGAGCCCGCCTGCTCGGCGCGGAACCTCGCGACCTGCTCGAGCAGCGCGGCGCGACCCATCTCGCCGGTGGCCCGGGACAAGGATCCGATGGTCCCCCGGTCGAGCACGCCGGCGTTCGACAACCCGAGCCTGCCTCGCCGAAGGTTCTCGGCCAGCGTGCGCCGGTACCCGGCCTGCAGCCTGGGGGAGAGGAGTAGGCGCACGAGGGCCATCGCTGCCACGAGCGCGAGGAGGACGGCGCGCCCACGCGCGGGGGCGACGGCTGCCAGGACGGCGACCGCCGCGCTGCCGAGCAGCATCCCCAGCTTGTCGAAGCCGACGTCGAGGAGCGGCTTCGACGCGCGCTTCTTCTGCGGCTCGAGGGGCGCGAAGAGTACCTCGTACGCGGAGCGGTGGAGCGAGGCGCCGAGGACGCCGTCCGTGCCGCGCAGGAGCACCGTCGCGAGCAGCGGCGGCGCGAAGAGCGCCGCGAGCACTCCGCCGAGGAGGAGCGACGGCGAGGCCGCGAGGACCGAGCCCACGCCGAGGCGCTCGAGCGCGCTCCGGGAGACGCCGACCTGGAGCAGGAACGAGAGGACGCCCACCCCCGTCTGGAAGAGCGCGAAGAAGGAGAGCAGCCGCGGCCCAGTGCCGAGGGTCGAGACGGCCGCCGACGAGAGGAGATAGTCGAGCACGGCTTGCGTGAAGGCGCTCGCGAGCACGAGCCACGCGAGCGAGCGGAGGTAGGGAAGCTCGGGCACGAACGAGCGCCACCCGTCTGCCTTCGCCCTGTGTATGCGCGCCGTTCCGCCGCGCAGGCGCGACACCGCGGCGAGGGACGCGAGATTCAGCACGGCTCCGAGCGGCAACAGCTCGCTCGGCTCGACCGACGCCGCCGCGCGCCAGGTGACGAGCCCGCCCAGGACTCCCCCGAGCGTCGCGCCGGCCATGATGCGCGGGATGGACGCGCGCGCCGAGTACGGATCGAAGGACTCGGACACGAGCGACCAGAACACCGAGACGGAGCCGGCGCTCAGCGCACCCGCGTGCAGGTAGGTGATCGCAGCGGCGGCGTGCGGCGACGCGCTGGAGACGCCCCAGGCGGCGAGGAAGAGCGTCGCCGATACGAGGAGGGTGGCCCGCGCGACGCGCCCCGGCGACCACGCCACGGCGGCGCGCGAAAGCCCGAAGACGAGAGCACCCGAGAGGACCGCGGCCGCGATCATCGCGTAGGGCAACTTCCCTATGCCGAACGAGCCCAGAAACAGCGTGTCCCGCAGCGCCTTGCCGACGACCTGCTGGGCGACCAGCGCGGCGGCCGCGACCGTGGCGGCGCCAACGCGCGCGTCTCCGAACCCGATTGGACGTGAAAGCTCGGCGGCCAAGGCGCGACGGGGAGTAGGGGAGTATAGGACTGCCGAGCACGGCTGCCCGGGGGCTGCGCCCCGTTCGAGACACCTACGTGAGCCCGACGTCGCCCTCCGAGGACGCGAGGAACTTCTACCAGCAGCGGCTGGCGCTCATGTTCCTCGTCTGTTTCGCGCTGAGCGTGGCGTTCCTCGTGGGGAACCTCGCCGCCGTGGCGGCGGTGGAAGGCCACGTTTTGGCCGAGCTCCGCCGTCGCGCGTTCCATGTCGCCACGACGGTCATCCTCGGCGCCGTCACCTGGGTTCTCAGGCGCCGCAGGATGAGCCACCGGCAGCTCGTGGTGGTCGACATGGGCGTCATCCTTCTCATGACGCTGATGTTCGCCGTCCAGTCCGGCATCT
>DATIDF010000421.1:0-9230 GCA_035456445.1 Anaeromyxobacter sp. | reverse complement strand
CGATCGGGCGCGGCCCGATCGCGGCAAGCGACGCGAAGCAACGCTCGAACCAGCGTGACGCCAGCCGGGCCACCGCGTCGAGCGTTCCCGGCTCCTCGAACAGGTGCGTCGCGCCCGGGACGACCGTGAGCTCGGCGGTGCGCAGGTGCGGGAGGACGGACCGGTTGAGCCGCAGGACGACGGGATCCCTGCTCCCGACGACGAGGAGCACCGGCGCGCGCACGTGCGCGAGCGTCGGGGGAGGGACGAGGTCGGGACGGCCACCGCGCGAGACGACCGCCGCGACCAGGTCCGGCAGCCGGGCGGCCGCGGCGAGCGCCGCGGCGGCGCCGGTGCTCGCGCCGAAGTAGCCGACGCGCAGCCCGCTCGTGCGGGGCAGTGCCGCCATCCAGCGCGTCGCGGCGATCACGCGGCCGGTCAAGAGCCCGATGTCGAAGCGGAGCTCGCTGGTCTCCTCGTCCTCGGCCGCCTCGGCCGGCGTGAGCAGATCGAACAGCAGCGTCGCGAAGCCCGCGCGCTGCATCCCGCTCGCGACGAGACGGTTGCGAGGGCTCCGGCGCGTCGAGCCGCTCCCGTGGACGAACATCACGAGGCCCTTCGCGCCGGCGGGGACGACCAGCTCCGCGTCGAGGACGCCGGGGCCGGAGGCCGAGCCGTCGAACGGGATCGCGAGGACCTCTCCCTCCTCGGGATCGATCGCCGACGGATTTGCTGGGCCCATCCACTCACCGTCCCACAGCTCACCGACCTCGCCCTCCGCCGGCTCGCCGCGGGCCCGGCTGAGGCAGCGGAGCACCTCGTCGTCGGACACCTGGGTGAAGCGCTCGTACCAGAGCCCCACCGCGTAGAACGGCTCCGGCGTATCGACGGCGATCACCTCGTCGAAGTCCGCGAGGAGCTCCCTCACGGAAGCGGCGGCGATCACCGGGGCGGCGAGCACGACCCGCGCGGCCCCGCGCTTCCGCGCCCCGCGGGCCGCGGCGTGGGCGGTGGCGCCGGTCGCGACCCCGTCATCCACCACGATCACCGTGCGCCCGGTGAGCTCCGGCATCGGACGATCGCCACGATAGGCGCGGACGCGCCGCGCGAGCTCGACCGCCTCGCGCTCGGCGAGCTCCGCGAGGTCCTCCTCGGTGAGCCCGAGCTCGACGAGCGCCTCCCGGCGTACGAACACCGCGCCGCCCTCGGCGATCGCGCCGATGGCGTACTCGGGAGATCCCGGCGCGCCGATCTTGCGGACCACGATGACGTCGAGCTCGGCGTCCAGCGCGCGCGCCACCTCGGCCGCCACCGGCACGCCGCCGCGCGTGAGCCCGAGCACCATCGGCCTCTCCGCGCGGAACCGCTCGAGCTGCTCCGCGAGCAGCCGTCCCGCCTGCTCCCTGTCACGGAACGTCATCGTGGCCTCCTTCGACCGCCGTCGCGCGTCTCCGGGACGGCGATCCAGCGCGGACGAGGCGCCCGGTACACGCAAGAGAAGCGTACCGCTGCGAGCCGCGGCCGGTCGGGGACGCGCCGGGGGCTGTTGGGGTGGATCGGATCGCCACGCCCGGGAGCGCGCGCCAGCCCGGCCGCGCGCTCGGTCGCGCGGCGGCTCCCCGCCGATGCCGCGCGGCGGCGCGCTCCGCCGGCAGCTACGTACAGACGGTCGTGGTCGGGACGATCGAGGCAGCGCAGAGACGGATCCTCTCCGCCATCCAGCCGAGCGGGGGCCTCACGCTGGGTAACTACCTCGGAGCCGTCCGGAGCTGGGTCGAGCCGCAGCGGACTGCCCCGGCGGACGAGCGCCTCTACTGCGTCGCGGACTACCACGCCATCACGGTGCCGCACGAGCCCGCCGAGCTGCGGGCGCGGGCGCTCGGGCTCGTGCTCGATCTGCTCGGCTGCGGGATAGACGCCGAGCGCAGCTCGATCTTCCTCCAGTCACAGGTGACCGAGCACACCGAGCTCATGTGGATCCTCGCGTCCCTCACGTCCTTCGGCGAGGTCGGCCGGATGACGCAGTTCAAGGAGAAGGCTGCCAGGCAGGCCTCCGCGACCCTGGGCCTGTTCGCGTACCCGGTGCTGATGGCGGCTGACGTGCTCGCCTACAAGGCGAGCCGCGTGCCGGTGGGCGAGGATCAGCTCCAGCACCTCGAGCTCGCGCGGGAGCTCGCGCGCCGCTTCAACCAGCGCTTCGGATGGACGTTCCCGGAGCCGGCGCCCGTCCTGAACCGGACGCCCCGGATCATGTCGCTCGCCGATCCGACCCAGAAGATGTCGAAGTCGCTCGGCCCGAAGCACTACCTCGGCGTCTTCGAGGATGAGCGCTCCGTTCGCAAGAAGATCCGGTCGGCCGTGACCGACGTGGGCGGACCGCACGCCGGGAGCTCGCCGGGCGTCGAGAACCTGTTCCGGCTCCTCGCGGAGACCGCTCCAGCGGCCCAGTACGAGCGGCTCGAGAGCGCCCGGAGGGACGGCTCGCTGCGCTACGCCGATCTCAAGGAAGCGGTCGCGGAGAGCGTCCTCGCCGCGCTCGCCCCCATGCGAGAGAGGCGCGCGAGGGTGACGCCGTCGTATGCGCGCGCCGCGCTCTTGCAGGGTGCAGCCCGCGCCCGCGCCATCGCGGGCGCGACGCTCGAGGAGGTCCGCGAGCGCATCGGGATCCTGAGGGTCCAGCCAGAGGCGCTCGCGCCGCCGCAGTCGTGATCGGATCCGTCGCGCCGGGCGAGGGCCACCGGGCCGTCGGTACCGAAATGGCGGTGGCGCCGCTCGCCTCGCGGCGACGTCCTCGATTTCATTGGAATCCGGCGCTGGCAGGCCCTTCGCATCAGGATGGGATCATGAACATCCTCAAAAGCGAGCTGCCGCGGGCCCGAGCGGTCAGGCTCGAGCAGCAGGTGGAGTACGTGCCGGGGTCGATCGTGAGCCGGACGCTGGCGAAGGCACCGGGCGGGTCGCTCACGCTGTTCGCGTTCGACGCAGGGCAGGAGCTCTCCGAGCACACCGCGCCGTTCGACGCGTTCGTGCAGGTCCTCGACGGCGCGGTCGAGCTCACCATCGGCGGCGAGCGCGTGGCCGCGCGCGCGGGCGAGACCGTGCTCATGCCGGCGGGCGTGCCGCACGCCGTCAAGGCGACGGAGCGGTTCAAGATGCTCCTGTCGATGGTGCGCGGCGAGCGCGGCTGAGCGAGCGGAGAGACCCCGAGCGACTGGTCGAGGAGCAGGATGGACGCGCCCGTGGGTCATCGAGGACCATGAGCGAATCCATGACTGCTCACACCCCCGCTCCCTCCCCCGTCCCCGTGGATGGCGCGCTCGCGCTCATCGGCCGAACACCGATGGTGCGCGTGCGCCGCATCGACACCGGTCCCTGCGAGCTCTTCCTGAAGCTCGAGAGCGCGAACCCGGGCGGCTCGATCAAGGATCGGATCGGGCTCTCGATGATCTCGGCCGCGGAGCGCGACGGCAAGCTCGGCCCGGACCGCCGCCACCTCGTGGAGGCCACCGCGGGGAACACCGGGCTCGGCCTCGCGCTCGTCGCATCGCAGCGCGGCTACCGGCTCACGCTCGTCATCCCGGACAAGATGAGCCGCGAGAAGGTCCTCCACCTCAGGGCGCTCGGCGCCGAGGTGGTGATGACCCGATCCGACGTCGAGAAGGGTCACCCCGAGTACTACCAGGATCTCGCGGAGCGGATCGCGCGAGAGGCGGATGCGCTCTACGTGAACCAGTTCGGGAACCCCGCGAACCCGGCGGCGCACGAGGCCACGACCGGCCCCGAGATCGTCGAGCAGCTCGGCGGGAGGCTCGACGCGATGGTCTGCGGGGTCGGATCGGGCGGGACGATCACCGGGCTGTCCCGCCACTTCGCCCGCGCGATGCCCGCCTGCGAGATGGTGCTCGCGGATCCCGAGGGATCGGTGCTCGCGGGCTTCGTCGAGACCGGAACGCTCGGGAAGGCCGGGAGCTGGCTCGTCGAGGGCATCGGCGAGGACTTCGTCCCGCCGATCGCCGATCTCTCCCGCGTCCGGAAGGCCTACCGGATCCCCGATCGCGAGAGCCTCGAGAACGCGCGCGAGCTCTTGCGAGCGGAGGGCCTCCTCGCGGGTTCGTCCACGGGCACGCTCCTCGCGGCCGCGCTTCGCTACTGTCGCGAGCAGGACCGCCCGAAGCGCGTGTGCACCCTCGTCTGCGACTCCGGGAACAAGTACCTGTCGAAGATGTTCGACGACCTCTGGATGCTCGAGCAGGGGTTCTCGTCCCGGCCGCTCGTCGGCGATCTCACGGATCTCGTGACGCGCCGGTTCGCCGACCGCGCCGTCGTGACGGTCGGCCCCGGCGACCCGCTTCTCGTCGCGCTCAACCGGATGAAGGCGAACGACGTGTCGCAGCTCCCGGTCGTCGAGGCAGGGCGGATCGTCGGCATCGTCGACGAGTCGGACCTGCTCCTCGCCGCCCTCGAAGACGAGCACCGCCTCGCGATCCCGGTGCGGGACGTGATGACGGCGCGCCTCGAGACGGTGACTCCGGCGACGCCTCTGCACGACCTCGTGCCGATGTTCGACGCGGGCCTCGTGCCGATCGTCGTGGACGGCGACGCGTTCGTCGGGCTCGTCACGCAGATGGACGTGCTCGGGCACCTGCGCCGCCGGCTCGGCCGCTGAGCGGTCCCTCGCTCGCCGCAAAGAGGTTCCGTTCAAACGGACGGGGCGCTTGTATCCCGGATATCCGTTATGGTAGACACTTCTCCAGTTGGTCCTCGTGACGGAGTCCGCATGGCCCAGAGCGCCGCATCGATCGTCGACCTGAACGAGTTCCGGCGTCGCAAGCAGCCGCCCGTCGCGCGGCAGCAGCCCGCACTGGCGCCCCGCGCGATGCTCCCGCCGCCGGTCTGGATCGTCTGGGTGCCGGTCTGGATCGTGGCGTGAGCGACGCGGCCGAGGGGACGCCGGGCGGCGGCCGTTCGGCGGGCGACACGAATCTCACGCCGGTGCTCGGCGCGAACCTCCGCCGCATCCGGACGAAGCGCGGCCTCTCGCTCGAGCGGCTCGCGGCGGAGTCGGGAGTCTCGCGCGCGATGCTGTCGCAGATCGAGCTCGGCCACTCGACCCCCACGATCAACCTCCTCTGGAAGGTCGCCACCGCGCTCGGCGTGCCGTTCTCGGCGCTCATCTCGGCCCGGGATCGCGCCGCGTTCGCGGTGCTGCGCTCCGGCGACGCGAAGGTCCTGACGAGCCGCGAAGGGAAGTTCACCTCGCGCGCGCTGTTCCCGTTCGACAGCCCCCGCCGATTCGAGTTCTACGAGCTCCGCCTGTCCCCGCGCTCGGAGGAGCAGGCGGACCCCCACGCTCCCGGCACGATCGAGAACCTCGTCGTGAGCGCCGGGTCCGTCGAGATCCAGGCCGAGAACGAGCGGTACGTCCTCGAGGCCGGCGATGCGATCGTGTTCCACGCCGACGTGCCGCACGCGTACCGGAACCTCGGCGAGCGCGACGCCGTGATGTACCTGGTGATGACGTACGCGGAGTCGATGGGCTGAGCCGGCACGACCGGCGCGGTGGCGCGCCGGTCTCTCCCGGGCGCCGGGTCAGCGCGTCGCCATCATCAAGGGCATCCCCCCGCAGCTCATCATGCAGGGCATGCCCATGCTCATCATCGCGTTCATCGCGTTGCAACGCTCCGCCATCATCTCCATCGCGGACGCGTCCATCGGCATCATCTTGCAGACCATGCCGTCCTTGGTCATCTCGACGGTCATCCTGCACATCATCGGCATGGCCATCATCGGCATCATCATGCCGCCCATCATCGGCATGCCGGGCATGCCGCCCATCGGCATCATCCCGCCGCCCATCATCGGCATCTGCTGCATGCCGCCCATCGGCATCATCCCGCCGCCCATCATCGGCATCGACTGCATGCCGCCCATCGGCATCATCCCGCTCATGGGCATCATCATCGGCATCATCATGGGCATGGCTCCCGGGTTCGCCGGGGTCATGCCTCCCGCCATCATCGGCATCGCGCTCATCGGCGTCATCGGTCGCTCCCGGCCTCGCTCGTCGCTGTGCTCGCCCGCTCCGGCGGGCGTACGAGCCAGATACGTCCCGCCAGGCTCGGGTTCAACGCGCCGCAGCGTCATGCCCGCGTTTCCCTCCGCGCGATTGGACATCGCGCCGCCATGGTCGGCGAGCGCGCTCCGGGTGAGTTCGGTCGTCCGGGGCGGGCGCCGCCTCCGCAGCGGCCGAGCTCGACGATCTCCGTTCACTGCCTCCCCGCTTGCGCGCACGTGGTCCTGCCGTTCCTCCTCCCTCTCCGCCCGCTCTCGTGGGAGAGGGAGGGATGGCCCGCCCGCTCACGCCGCGGAGGGCGTCCGCGAGATCGTCCGCGCGAGCCACAGGAGCTCGAGCATCGTCGCCCGCTCACGCTGCAGGGCGCGCGCGACGCCTCGCCCGGCGCGGTGGGCCGCGGCCCCGATCGCGACGTACGCGTCGCCGTCCACGGCCGTCGCGCGCACCGTGCCCCCGCCGCGGATCCGGACCTCGAGCCGGCACGACTTGTCCTCGCCGCCCCTGGGTCCGTTCAGGTCGCCGACCACCACGCGAACCCGCGCGATGCGGTCCTGGTACCGGTCGAGCGCGAACTCCAGCCGTCGCTCGATGTACGCGCGCAGGCCAGGGGTGAGGGAGAACCCGCGCGTCCTGATGTCGATGTTCACGTCGTCACCTCCGTGTCCCTCCGTGCATCGAGGTCTAGTCC
This sequence comes from Anaeromyxobacter sp., assembly GCA_035456445.1. Classification (GTDB taxonomy): domain Bacteria; phylum Myxococcota; class Myxococcia; order Myxococcales; family Anaeromyxobacteraceae; genus Anaeromyxobacter. Next base: position 2,490 of record DATIDF010000421.1, on the reverse strand, counting down.
GGGAGCCGTTCCGCGAAAATGACGTAATCTCGACGCCTGGGTTCGGTTTGACGAAGGTGTACGAGCTTCACGCTCAGTGGCCAAAGGGACTGACGGGGCGCTCAGCGCGTGAGCGTCGCCGCGCCCCAACCAGCGCCTCCGGGGGAGCATCGGGACGGGGCGGCGGCACGATGTCCGGCGACGTGATTACAGGTTGAAGCACGTGCGCGGAGTTGAATCGCCGCTCGCCGACTGAGGAGGCATGCGTCTCCTCACCTGCATTGGCGCTGCATCTGCTCGCAAACACTCCTTCCAATGGAATGCAGCGCCGGCACGCAGCGAGGAACTCGAAGCGTTCGGCGCAAGGAATGCGAGAAGCGAGGTTCGCCCGATGGAACACGGCAATGCCGCGCACGTGCATTCGGAGGCACACCCTGGCGTGCGGCACGGACCGCCGGCGCACGGCGACGAGCACGCGGGACACGACCGCCACGCGGGGCACAGCGTCGAGATGTTCCGGACCCGGTTCTGGGTCGCGCTGGTTCTCACGATCCCCACGGTGCTGTGGGGTCACATGCTCACGTCCGTGACCGGCTGGCACGCGCCTGCGTTCCCGGGATCGAGCTGGATCCCGCCGGTCCTGGGCACCGTCGTCTTCGCCTACGGAGGGTTGCCGTTCGTCCAGGGCGCCGTTCGCGAGGTACGGGCTCGTCTGCCGGGGATGATGACGCTCATCGCGCTCGCGATCGGCGTCGCGTTCGTGTTCAGCTTCACCGTCACGCTCGGCTATCCGGGGATGCCGCTATGGGAAGAGCTCTCCACGCTCGTCACGGTGATGCTGCTCGGTCACTGGATCGAGATGCGCTCCATCTCCCAGGCGGAAGGGGCGCTGAAGGAGCTCGCGAAGCTCCTCCCGTCCGCGGCGGTCCGGGTCGTCGACGGCCGGGAGGAGGAGGTGCCCCTCTCCGCATTGCGCGACGGCGACACGGTCCTCGCTCGCCCGGGATCGCGCATGCCCGCAGACGGCGTCGTGGAGTCCGGAGAGAGCACCGTCGACGAGTCCATGATCACGGGCGAGTCCCGCCCGGTGAAGAAGCGACCGGGCGAGCGCGTCATCGCGGGGACGGTGAACGGCGCAGGATCGCTGCGCGTCCAGGTGACCGGGACCGGCGAGAAGACCGCGCTCGCAGGGATCATGCGGCTCGTCGAACGCGCGCAGACGTCACGTTCGCGCGCGCAGGCGCTGGCCGATCGTGCGGCGTTCCTGCTGACGATCGCCGCGCTCGCTGCGGCGTTCGCCACGGCGATCGCATGGGGGCTCGCGGGCGCGTCGGGGTCGTTCGTCGTGGAACGCATCGTGACGGTCCTCGTGATCGCGTGCCCGCATGCGCTCGGCCTCGCGATCCCGCTCGTCATCGCGATCTCGACGACCCTCGGGGCGCGCTCCGGCCTCCTGGTCCGGGATCGGCGAGGGCTCGAGGAGGCGCGCAACCTCACCACGGTCGTCTTCGACAAGACCGGGACGCTCACGCTGGCGGAGCACCGGGTCGTCGGCGTGCAGGCTGGCGAGGGCACCTCCGAGGAGGAGGCGCTCCGCGTGGCCGCCGCCGTCGAGCGCGACTCCGAGCATCCCGTCGCGCAGGCGGTGGTGCGCACCGCCCAGGACCGTGGAATCGCGATCCCGCAGGCGCAGGGGTTCGAGGCCATCCCCGGCCACGGCGTGCGTGCGTTCGTGGACGGACAGGAGAAGCTCGTGGGCGGGCCGAACCTGCTCCGGCGGCAGCGCGTCGCGCCTTCCGCGCAGCTCGACGACTTCTCGCGTGCGGCCGCGGAGCGCGGCCAGTCCGTCGTCTTCCTCGTCGAGGAGGGCCGGGCGACCGCAGCGTTCGCGGTCGCGGACGCGGTGAGGCCCGAGTCGGCGGAGGCGGTCCGGCGGCTCCACGCCATGGGGCTCGAGGTCGCGATGCTCACCGGCGACTCCCGGCCCGTCGCCGAGTCAGTGGCGCGAGAGCTCGGGATCGACACGGTCCACGCGGACGTGCTCCCGGACCGCAAGGCCGAGGTGATCGAGTCGCTCAGGCGGAGCGGGAAGCGCGTCGCGATGGTCGGGGACGGCGTCAACGACGCGCCGGCCCTCGTGACCGCGGACGTGGGGATCGCGATGGGCGCCGGGACCGACGTGGCGGTCGAGGCGGGCGACGTCGTGCTCGTCCGGAGCGATCCGCGAGACGTCCCCCGGATCGTGGCGCTCAGCCGGGCGACGTACCGGAAGATGATCCAGAACCTCTGGTGGGCTGCGGGCTACAACATCGCCGCGATCCCGCTCGCGGCCGGCGTCCTCGCGCGGTGGGGCGTGCTCCTCGCTCCGGCGGTGGGAGCGGTGCTGATGTCCGTCAGCACCATCATCGTCGCCGTGAACGCGCAGCTCTTGCGACGCGCGAGGCTGTGAGCCTCGAGGCGCGCGGCGCTGCGTAACCGATCCGATCACAGTGTGGCCAGGCCGAGCCGCTC
>DATIDF010000420.1:0-2799 GCA_035456445.1 Anaeromyxobacter sp. | reverse complement strand
GGGAGTGATCGGGGCGGCGGTGTTGCCCTGATGGCACCGGGCGGTTGACCCGGGCCCGAGTCCGAGCCCGAGCCCGGCTTCACCTCGGGCGCGGGCGCGGGCGCGGGCTCGTTCACGGGGCGCTCCCAGCGATCTGCGTTCATCAGGGCAGCTCGTAGCGGACCGTGTAGCGCAGCCTGGTCGCCACCCGCTCCTCGCCCTTGCGCGCCGGCTCGAAGCGGCAGTGGCGCTTGACTCCCGCGACGGCCGCCTCGCCGAGGCCATGGCCGGGGGCCTCCAGCACCTTGGCCTCGGCGACCCGCCCGGCCTCGTCCACGACGAGCGTGAGCACCACTCGCCCCTCCACCCCCGCTCGCCGCGCCGCCTCAGGGTACTCGGCCTGCGGGATCTCGCAGGTGATGGGACGCGGCAGGACCGTGACCTGCGCGGGCGGGACGTAGCGCTCCGAGCGGTAGGCCTGGGCGTCGGGCTCGGGCGCGGTGCGCGGCAGCTCGCCGTAGAGCGTGTTGCCCGAGGGCGCCGGGAAGCTTCCTCCCTCGGTCGTCGCGGACATCGCCACGCCGACGCGGACGGGCGCGCGCCGGGGCGCGTCCTCGGGCGGCTCGGCGTTCGGGGGCGGCGGCGCGGGATCGGGCCTCGCCACCCTCGGGGCGTCGCGCGGCACCTCGACGCGGCGTGCGGGCCGGCGCGGGGCCGGCGCGAGCTCGGGCTCGGGTGCCACGGCGGCCGGCTCGGGCGCGGGCGCAGGGGGCTGGGGCGCGGGCGGCGCGACGTCGATCACCTCGACGGAGACGTCGTCGCCCAGCGCGGGGAGGGGAGGCAGGCGCGCGAGCGCGGCGAGCGCCGCGAGATGGAGCGCGGCGGAGGCGGCGTAGGCGACGGGCGGCGGCAGACGCCCCATCCGTCACCGCTCCCGCTCGACGTGGATCGCGAAGCGGGTCACGCCGCCGTCGCGCACGAGGTCGATCGCGCGCACGACCGCGCCGTGCAGCGCGCCCTTGTCGGCCGAGATGATCGCGCGTGTGCCCGCGTCCTTGCGGACCGCCTCGCGCGTCCGGGAGACGAGCTCCTGCTCCGTCCGCTGGACGCCGTCGAGGTAGACCTTGCCGTCGCGCGTCAGGACGACCGTGAGGATCGTGCCGGTCGCCTCGCCGCCGTGTGCAGCGCGCGGCAGCTCGACCTCGACGGTAGCGCGGACGATGTAGGTCGCGGTCACCATGAAGATGATGAGCAGGACGAGGACGACGTCGACGAGCGGCGTGACGTTGATGCCGCTGATGAGATCGTCGTCGTCACCCTCGCCGCCGGAGAACCCGGCCATCGCTCACGCCTCCCTGCCGGGGCGCGCTTCGAGGTGCGCGACCGCCGCATGCCCGAGCGCCGAAGCGCGCTGTGCCGTCCGCCGCAGGCTGCGCTGGAACAGGTTGTAGGCGATGACCGCGGGCAGCGCCACGAACAGCCCGACGGCGGTGGCGACGAGCGCCTCGCTGATTCCGACCATGACCGTTCCGGTGCCGGCCGCGCCCGGGTTGCGCGAGAGATCGAAGAAGGCGCGGACGATGCCCAGGACCGTGCCGAACAGGCCGATGAAGGGGGCGTTGTTGCCGAGCGTGCCGAGGAAGGAGAGCCGCAGCTCGTAGTCGATGCGAGCTCGCTCCATGGTCGCGGAGACCACCTCGCGGACGGCCTCGGGCCCCTTCGCCGCGTGCGCGACGGCAGCGCGCACCACCTCGACCTCCATCCCGCGGCGCCCCTCGACGGCGGCGGCGGCACCCGAGAGGTCGCCCGCGAGGAGCCGCCGCTGCAGCGCGTCCACGTCGCCCGCCCGGCGGGAGAGGAAGAAGGCGAAGCGCTCGATCATCACGCCGACCGACGCGATGGAGAGGGCGATGAGGAGCCAAAGGACCCACTCGGCGCCGAGATTCGTGAACCCGAGGAGCTTGTTCTGGAGCATGGCGTTCCTTCCGGAAAGGCCTGCGGGACGTAACGATCCGCGCGTCTCGAAGTCAAGGCATGCGCGGGCGCAGGCGCCGCGCGGCTGCGCTCACGTCAGGTGAACACGCACGCGATGAACATGTCCGCGCGGCGACTCGCGAGGGGCGATCGCGCTCGCGCCGCCCATCTCGCGTGGGAATTTCGCGCGCCGCTTGCTTGACGTGTGTGATCTCAGCGCGCTAACCTCCGCGCAACTTGTCCATTCTTGAATGTCCAGCGACATCGTGAGTGACATCGAATGGACGTTCCGAGGAGGGAACACGATGCCTGCAAAGAAGACCACGAAGAAGCCGGCCGCGAAGAAGACGACGACGAAGAAGAAGGTCGCTAAGAAGGGCAAGAAGTAGCGATCAGCGCGCTTCGTCGCGCAGCGCCGCGGCCGCCTCCGGGCGGCCGCTGCTTTTTTGGGACCCTAGAATCATCTCGGAATGTCGCTCGGCGCTGGCGAGATCGAGGCGGTCGTCCGGGAGCTCGCGCCCCTCGTCGGCTCCCGCGTCGACGCGGTGCGGGTCCACGCCGAGCGGGCGCTGACGCTCGAGCTCTTCGGGCGCGCCGGCCCCGCGCTCCTCCTCCTCTCCGCCGAGCCCGACGTCACGCGCCTCCACGTCGTCCGCGCACGACCGCCGCAGCCCCACTCACCGTTTCCCTTCCAGGTCCTGCTGCGCCGCGAGCTCGAGGGCGCGCGGATCGCGGCGATCGAGTCGCTGCCCGGCGATCGCGTCGTTCAGCTCGCGCTCGACACGCCGCGCGGCCCGCTGCGCCTCGTCGGCGAGCTGACGGGCCGCCACGGGAACCTCTTCCTGG
>DATIDF010000419.1:0-7319 GCA_035456445.1 Anaeromyxobacter sp. | reverse complement strand
TGGACACGCGACCGGATACATAACATGACACGTGGAGTGGAATGGATGCTGTCCGCCGTGCTCTATTGGAAGCATGGCGAGGAGACGCCTGCGAGACGACGCCTTCCAACCGCGCGCCGGTGACGGCCCGAGCTTCGGGTCAATACGAGCGATGGGAGGCGTCATCGTGATCCCGCTGTTTGTAGGGTTGCTCTGCATGGGCGGCTCGTCTGTTCTGGCGCAGATGCCCTGGTGGCTCTGGGCAGGGCTCGGCGTCTCGTTCGCGTCCTCCGTGTACGCGCTGTTGACGGAGACGTAGACGGCGGCCGGAGCCCGTCCCGTAAGGGACGACGCGGTAGGAGGCCCGTAGAGCGGCGATCGTCGGGCGGGTGGGCCCGCCCCCCCCTCCAAGACCACGGCGATCGTCGCCCAGCGGGCGCCTCCGACCATCAGGAGCGCTCTCGCGCTGCGGCGCTCGCCGCGGCTCGAGACCACCACGGAAACGCCGTCGCGCTCGTACCCTACTCGTACCCCACTCCCGGCACCCTCGCGGCACGCGTCCTGCGGGACACCGCCGCTCGCGGCGGAGCGTGCCTCCGAGCCGTCCGTCTATCTCGTGACCGCGGCCGACGTCTTCGGATTGTCGGCGGGGTTCAGGTAGTGGATGTCGAAGGGTCCCATGCCGTGGATCTGCACGACCGTCTCGTCCTTCGCCTCGGCCGCGTGGTGCATCTTGCCGGGGAGGAAGTGGTACGCGCCCGCCGCGAGGTCGTGCGCCGGAGCGTCCATCGTGTCGCCCATGTGAAGCATGAGCGTGCCGGAGACGATGGTGAGCTGCTCGTTCTGGGTGTGCCAGTGCGGCGGGATCTTGTAGCCGTCGGGCATCTTGAACCGGATGGTGAACGGGCCGTTCTTGGAAGGATCGCCGTACAGCACCGCGAGCTGGCCGCCCTTCGGCAGGTCCGGTGGCGCATCGCCCCACTTGATCTCATCGGTGTTGATGAAGACCGCCTCCGGCTTCGCGGCGGTTTGCTTCTTCTTCTTCGCGTCACTGCCGCGCGCGGCGGGCGCCACCGTGAGCAAGGCGAGAGCGACCAGCGACGACAGCATCCTCATCTTCATCGCGACCTCCTTCTACGTCGGCATCGGGGTCGCTCACGCACTAACGGGTCGCTCTCCGCCTCGCTGCCGAGGGCCCATGAGGGCCCGCGCTCTCCGATGACAAGCGGCGCGGCGCTCCGGCCTTCCACCGTCTGGCTATCTACACCCCCGGCTCGCTGCTCTACTGCGCTCCCCCGATATCAGTCCCCGTCTGTCAGACGGGTGTGATAACCACCTCGGTCGCCCGACCTTCTAGAGGGCCGAGCACCGGTTTCTTGCTCCGCTCCTCGCGCGTGGTACACGGGGATCGGCTGGGCGATATCGGAGGATTTCGGATGGGGAAGGCGCTGACGTCCCAGACGTCCATCTCGACGCGGACAGAGGAGTTCACGCCCCGAGAGTTGCCGCTGAAGGTCCCCGAGAACCCACCCCGGCAGGCGCCGCGTCCTCCGCAGCGCCCCGCCGACCGCATCAAGGAAGCCCTGCTCCGCTGGCTCGAGGAGGAGATGTGATGCTGGAGCTCATGCCCTTCGACGACGAGTCGCCTTCCTTCCTCGACGAGCTCGTCGAGGAGATCGACGGCGCGCTGGATGCGTCGTTCCTCGCGGACGTGGCCGACGCGCTCGAGCGGGTGAAGCGGGCGCGCGAGGAGCTCGCCGCGGCGATCGCCTAGCCTCGCGGCAGCCTGCGTGCGCCGGCGCTCGCGCCACCAGCGAGCGCGTCCGACTCGGCCTGGTACTCCGCCTCTTCCGCCTCGAGGCCCGCCTCCATCGCAGCGGGGGCGCCGAAGAGCCGCCCGATCTGGATGTGCCGCGAGAACAGGAAGAAGAGCCCGAGAGCGACCTGCTGCCCCATCTGCACGGCCCAGAGCACGTTCGCGAACGCCACCCCTCGCGTCGCGACCGCCTCGCGCGTCGCGAACAGCGAGAGCCCCACGACGATCGCGCCCTGGAACGTCCCGACCATCCCCGGACCGGCGGGGATCATGACCCCCACCACGAGCACGCCGAGGATGGTGAAGGCCTCCACGGCGTGGAGCTCGAACCCGAAGCCGCGGGCGAGCAGCGCGATGCCCCACGCGTTGACGGCCCAGTACGCAGCGGTGAGCAGGAAGAAGAGCGCGAGCTTGCTCCGGCTCGGCACGAGCCGCAGGCCGTGGATGAATGCGTCGAGCATCCCGGCCACGCGGGTCGCCATCTTCGGCGAGATCGGCCGCAGGAGCGCTTCCGGGAGTCGCACGGCCATCGCGCGGTTGCGGTAGCCGAGCACGAGGAACGCGAGGAGCGCCGCGAACGCGAGCGACACGAGCACCCCGCCCGTCCGGAGCACCCGCACGCCCGGCGTGCCGTCGGGCACCGCCAGGAGCGTCACGACGAGCAGCACGCCGGTGAAGAGTCCGTCGGTCACGCGCTCGACCACGACCGACGAGAGCGCGGACGAGACCCGCAGGCGCGGGCGCTCGGCGACGAGGTAGGGACGCGCGAACTCTCCGAGCCGAAACGGCAGGACGATGAGCGCCATGAAGCCCACCGCGGAGACCGCGTTCAGCCTGGAGAACGGCAGCTTCGCGACGGGCTCGAGGAGGATCCCCCAGCGAACCGTCCGCACGAGGTGGATGAAGAGGAGGATGAGCAGGTACGGCGCGAGGTAGCGGTAGTCGGCCGCGCGGATCTCCTGCGCGATCGCCGAGACGTCCTTGCCGCGGAACGTCAGCCACAGCGCCACGCCCGAGATCGCGATCCCGACGAGCGCCTGCACGATGCGTCTCACGCCGATCTCCTCCTCGCGAGGCTGCGGCGCGACTCGCTCGAGGCCGTCGCTCGGCGCTCCGCACCCCTTCCGCGGGAGCGCGGTGATACCACGCGGGCGCCATCCCCGGCCAGGACGCGATGGCTCGCGCCCGCTCCCTCGGACGCCCTCCAGGCTATCGCCGATCCGCCCGGTTCTCTCAGGGCACCGGGTACCGCGGCGGCTCCCCGCGGGCGACGCGTGCGACGTCCTCGAGCACGCGCCGCGCCATGGCCGCGCGCGTCTCGCGCGTGCCGGATCCGAGGTGCGGGGTCAGGACGACGTTCTCGAGGCGGAGGTATGCCTCGGGCACGCGCGGCTCGTCCGGGAAGACGTCGAGGCCCGCACCGCCGACCCGCCCCTGCGCGAGCGCCTCGGCGAGGGCCGCGTCGTCGAGCACGCCGCCCCGTGCGGTGTTCACGACGATCGCGTCCGGCTTGAGGAGCGCGATACGCTGGCGAGAGAGCAAGTGGCGAGTCGCCGGGACGAGCGGGACGTGCAAGGAGACGAAGTCGCTCTGGGCGAGGAGCGATTCGAGCGCGACGCGCTCCGCCCACGTCAGTCCGGCCTCGCGCGGGCTCGAGTAAAGGATCCGCATGTCGAAGCCGCGTGCGCGCCGCGCGAACGCCTGACCGATCCGGCCGAATCCGACGACCCCCACCGTCTTCCCGGTCACCTCCGTCCCGAGCATCCAGGTCGGGTCGACCTCCGTCCACCCGCCGGAGCGGACGATCCCGTCCGCCTCGACGACGCGGCGCGCGACCGCGAGCAGGAGCGCCATCGCATGATCGGCGGTCGCGTCGGTGACCACTCCGGGCGTGTTCGTGACGAGCACGCCGCGCCTGCGGCACGCGTCGAGATCGAGGTGGTTCACGCCGACGCCGTACGAGGCGACGTGGCGGAGCGCCGGCAGCGCATCCACGAGCGCCGCATCCACGCGGTCGATGTAGGTCGGCACGAGCACCGTCGCGTCGCGCGCCTCCTCCACGAGACGATCGCGAGGAGGCGGTCGGGGCGCGCCGCCGCGGACGTCGAAGAGCTCGCGGAGCGGCGACAGGTCCGCGCCGGGCAGCGCGCGGACGAGATAGAGCACGGGCTTCACCCTTCGTCCTCCTCGGGCGAGGCCGGGCTCGGAGGCGCCTCGTCGGCGTCGCCCAGGCTCGGCCCCGGGATGCGGTAATCCCCGCCGAGCCACTTGCCGAGGTCGAGCAGGCGGCAGCGATCGGAGCAGAACGGGAAGGAACGGTTCTCGGGGCGAGGCGGGACGGGCTTTCCGCAGATGGGGCAGGCGCGCGGCACGACCTCGATCTACCGCGACCGGCCCGGGTCTCGCACCTTCATCGTCGCCCGCCGTCCTGCTCGAGAGCCACCGGGCAGCTCGCCGGCAGGAGCGGCCGGATCGCCTCCTCGAGCTCCGCGCCGCGCACCCCGCCCTCGAACACGTGCCGCAGCTTGCCCTCCGCGTCGACGATGTAGGTGCGTGGGTAGCCCCGGACGTTCCAGCGGTCGAGCTCCTCCGCGCGCTCGTCCAGGAGCACCGGGTACGGGATCTGCGACGCGGCGCGCAGGACGTCCTCGCGCGCCGACTCCTCTGCCACCCCGAGGATCTCGAAGCAGCTACCGCGGTTCGCGCGCCACACGTCGGCGAGCTCCGGGATCTCCTCGCGGCACGGGCCGCACCAGGTGGCCCAGAAGTTCACGGCCACCACCTTGCCGCGGAGCGCGGCGAGATCGACCGGGCGTCCGTGGAGGTCCGGGAGGACGAGCGGCGGCGACGGCGCTCCGGATGCGGCGGGAGGCCCCGACTTGCGGATCAGGATCTGCGTGACCACGAGCGCGGTGATCGCGAGGATGGCGAGCTTGGTCCAGGTCCGCATGGTCGGAATGTATAGGCGTTCTGGGGAGCCAGCCCGTAAGATCCACGCGCCTCGATGAGGATTCACGCGCTACTCCTCGGAGCGGCCCTCGCGGCCATCCCCGCCGCCGCCCAGACGCCATCGAGCGCCGAGGAGGCTCCCGCGGGCGTGCTCACCCGGGCGCCGGAGCTCGTCGCGTTCGTCCCCGCCGAGTACCCGCCCGACGCCGAGGCGGCCGGGATCGAGGGCTCCGTCGAGCTCGCGATCGTCATCGACGAGCACGGCGAGGTGCAGCAGGCAGTGGTGATCGACCCCGGACCTCACCCGGGGTTCGCCCCCGCGGCGCTGCACGCGGTCCAGCAGTTCCGGTTCCGGCCCGCCGAGATCGACGGCGCACCCGCGGCGGTGGAGATCACCTATCGCTACGACTTCGTCCTGCGCCGCGCGCCGCCCGCCGCGCCGGCCGAGGCTCCGGTCGTGCTCTCCGGCCGCGTCATCGAGCGCGGGACGCGCACCCCGGTAGCGGGGGCCTCGCTCGACGTCGCGGGCGTCGCGGCCGAGACGGACGCGGACGGGCGGTTCGAGGTGCGCGGCGTCGCGCCCGGCCCGGCGAAGGTGCGGATCGTCGCGCCCGAGCACGAGCCGCTCACGGTCGACGAGAAGATCGAGGCTGGGAAGCGGCGGGAGGTCGAGTACCGGCTCTCGCGGCGGACCTACGATCCGTACGAATCCGTCGTGCGCGGCGAGCGGCCGCGGCGCGAGGTGAGCGTCCACACGCTCGAGATGGAGGAGATCCGGACCATCGCCGGCACCCAGGGCGACACGCTCAAGGTCCTCCAGAACCTGCCGGGCGTCGCCCGCAGCCCGTTCGGCATCGGCCTCCTGGTCGTGCGCGGCTCGGAGCCCTCGGAGACGAACGTCTACCTCGACGGCATCCAGGTGCCGCTCCTCTTCCACTTCGGCGGGATCACCTCGGTCGTCTCCTCCGACGTGATCGAGTCGCTCGAGCTCCTCCCGGGCAACTTCGCGACGCGCTTCGGACGCGCGCTGGGCGGCGTCGTCGATCTCCGCACGCGCGAAGGGCGCGACGCGTTCCACGGCGCTGCGCAGCTCGACATCTTCGACGGCCGCGTCGCGCTGGAGGGCCCGGTCGCCGGCGGCAGCGGCTTCGTCGCGGTGCGGCGGAGCTGGGTGGATGCCGTGCTCGCGCTGGCCCTGCCGCGCGTCGCGCCGGACACCGCGCAGGAGCTGCGCGTCGCCCCTCGCTACTGGGACTACCAGACGAAGTACTCGCACCCGCTGCTGGGCGGCACCCTCTCGCTCCTCGCCTACGGCTCGGACGACAAGCTCGAGTTCGTCGAGCGCAGCGAGGCGACCGGGCGACCGACGTTCTACCTCTCCACCGTGTTCCACCGGATCGGCGCGCGCTGGCGGCGCGCGCTCGGTCCGGCCCGGAACGACCTCGTCCTCGCAATCGGGCGGGACAGCTTCGACGTGCTGCAGTCGTCGAACTTCGGCGTCCTGACCGAGATCCGGTCGCTCACGCTGCGCGACGCCCTCACCTGGCGCGCGTCCGATCGGCTCACGCTCGAGGCCGGCGTCGACACGATCCTCCGCTCCTACGACTACTCGATCTACGCGCCGCCGCTGAACGCGCCCGGCACGATCGGCCAGTTCGAGGAGCGCCCCGACACGACCATCGGCGAGCGGGCGAAGGGCACCTGGCTCGCGCCGGCCGGCTACGTCGAGGCGGACCTTCGCGCGACCGCCCGGCTCCGGCTGGTCGCCGGGCTGCGGCTCGACGGCGACTCGCGGCTGCGCGGCCGGAAGATCTGGCTCGACCCTCGCGTCTCGGCGTTCTACGACGTGCGACCCGGCACGACGGTGTCGGCGGCCGCGGGGTTGTTCGGCTCGGCGCCACAGCCGCAGGACATGACCGACTCGTTCGGCAACCCCGACCTCGGCGCGCAGCACGGCCTCCACCTCGCGCTCGGGCTGCGGCAGGCGCTGCCGTGGTCGGCCCGCCTCGAGGTCACCGGCTTCCACAAGCGGCTCTGGGACCTCGTCGTCCCGACCCGCGCGACGGACGCGCGCGGGGACCTCGAGCAGCTCTCGAACGGCGGCCGGGGCGAGGCGCTCGGGCTCGAGATCCTGCTCCGCCGCGAGCTCGCCCGCGGCGTGTTCGGCTGGCTCTCGTACACGTTCTCCAGCTCGATCCGGCAGGACGATCCGACGGCCCCCTCCTACCCCGAGTGGCACCCGTTCCCGCTCGACCAGCGGCACATCCTCGCGCTCGTGCTCTCCTACCGGCTCCGGGGCGACTGGATCCTCGGGACGCGCGTACGCGCGGTGAGCGGCAACCCGTACACGCCGTTCGACGGAAGCGTCTACGACGCCGACTCCGGCCGCTACCAGTGCATCCCCTCCCCTCAACGCCTCTCGGGCCGCCTGCCCGGCTTCTTCCAGGCGGACGCGCGCGTCGACAAGCGCTTCGTGTTCAGCTCCTGGATGATGTCCGTGTACCTCGACGTCCAGAACGTCACGAACCGTGAGAACGCGGAGTTCCGATTCCCGAGCTACGATTGCGCTCAGATC
>DATIDF010000418.1:0-14781 GCA_035456445.1 Anaeromyxobacter sp. | reverse complement strand
TCGTGACGTTCGGCGTGGCGGTCGCTCCGGACACCGTCACCCACCAGAGCGCGGATGCACCGCCTGCCGCGATCAGCGTCGCGTCGGGGTTCGTATCGATCGAGGTCGGAACGCCGGAGATCTGGGCGTACGCCACCACGTCTCCGCTCGCCGGATTCACGATCGAGACGCGCCCCTTGCCGGGATCATCGGGATCCTGCCCGGCGATGACGAGCAGGTTCGACGTCTTCGCGTACGCCGCGGCCGCGACGTGGTGGAGGGGCTTCACCGGCTGATCGACCTGCACGTCGACGGTGCTCTCCGTGTAGGAGCCGGGGCGGTCGCTGACCCGCAGCCGGAGGACGTAGTGGCCCACGACATCCGGTGACAGGCTCACGTCCGCCGTCGCAGGGAGCGGCGTGTCCGTGACCTGGCTCCCGGCCGGGACCTGGTCGAAGGACCAGGCGTACTCGAAGCCGGTGTCGCCGTTCACGTCCGTCGCGCTGCCTTGGACCGAGACCGGGCCGCCGCCGAGATTGCCCGCGCGCGCAGGGCCGGCGTTCGCGACCGGAGGATCGTTCACGCACACGTAGCTGGCCGACCCGATCGTCGTGTTCACGCCGTCCGTGACGACGAGCGTCGCCGTCCAGGTCTCCTCCAGGTCCGGCGTGAAGTCGGCGGTGAACGTGCCGGAGCACGCCTCCGGCCCGCGCCGGATCTCGTCCGGATGCCCCGGCGACGACACCCTCCACGTGCAGATCAGCGGATCGAGATCGGGGTCGGATACCTGCCCGCTGAGCACTTGCACGACGTTCCGCGAGGCGTGGCTCGAGCCCTGGCCCGCGTTCACCACCGGCGCGGTGTTGATCGCCGTGAGCGTCACCTCGTCGGAGGCGGAGAGCCGGTTCCGCTGCGTCGTCGGGCCGTCGGTGACGACCAGGCGGAAGCGGTAGGCGCCGGGCACGTTCGGGACGAACGTCGGGCTCGCCGCGGTGGGGGCCGAGATCGCCGCGGTGCTGCCCGGTGGCGCGGCGACGAGCGTCCAGCCGTAGACGAGCGTGTCCGTCACGTCCGGATCGGACACCGTCGCGGCGAGCGTCGTCGCCCGGTTGTAAGGGATCTCGCGGTCGGGCCCGAGCTCGACCACCGGCGCCGAGTTCGCGGTGCACGCGCCGGAGGTGCTCCAGGTCGCGCCCACGCAGTTGCCGCTGCAGCAGTCGTTGTCCGAGTCGCAGACGTCGGCGTCGTCGCGGCAGACCACGTCGGTCGTGCACGCGCCGGACTTGCAGCCCATGTAGTGGAAGCCGGTGGCGTCCATCACGACGCCGCAGTCGTCGCTCGTGCGGCAGACGCCGCCGGGGACGGGGTTCGGGACGCACACGCCGCTCATGCAGCCGTACGAGCAGCAGTCTGCGTTGGACCCGCAGGCGCCCTGGATCGGCGTGCACCGGTCGGTCGGGACGAACCGCTCGGTGTCGCCGCCGACCTGGCAGGCGGAGAGGGCGGACGCGACGAGCGTCAGCGCGAGGAGGCGTCGGGTCATGGTGCGTTCCCCTAGAGCCGGTAGGCGAGACCGAGCAGCGGAGTGAAGCCGGAGTAGTCGGCGCCGAGCTGGGCCGAGAAGGCGACGGGCTCGAACAGGAGCCGCAGCCGCGGCGTGAAGTCGACCGCGACGCCGAGGCCGGCGCGGAGCACGACGCCGGTCACGTTCTTCGACTGCTCCGAGCGACCGACGAACATCTCGTCGCGCTCGTAGCGCTCGAAGGTCTGGCAGACGCCGACGCCGCCGTCGATCACGAGCCCGAAGCCTGGCACGATCGGGTAGCGCAGCCGCGCCATCGGGACGACCTCGATCACGAGGGCGCTCGCGTTCTCGACGCCGGACGGGACGGTCATGGCAGGCACGCCGTAGCCGGGCGAAGGCTGGAGCCGGTTGAGGCCCGTCTCCTCTCCGGGATTCGCGGCCACGATCGCGAGGTGCCACTCGACCTCGAGGCGGCCCCACGGCGCGCGGGGGATGCCGTAGTCGAGGACGAGGGCGATCGATCGGCCGCGCTCGAAGGCGGCGTACGGGCCGGCGGCGAGGCCGACCCACCCGGCGCCGCGCGCCGGCGATGTCGCCGGCACGACGAGGGTCGTCCCCGGCGGCGGCGGCGGGAGCGGGACGGCGGCGGGCTGCGCGCCGGCGCGAGGGGCGGCCGCGAGCGCCGCGGCGACACCGAGGGCGACGGCCAGTCGGGATCCGTTCACGAGATCCTCCAGGGCTAGAACCGGTAGGCGCCGCCGACGAGGATCGAGACCGAGGTCGCGCCCCCGTCGGCGAGGTGGAAGTTGAGGCCCAGCGCCTCGGCGACGAGGCGCATGCGCTCGCTCACGTCGACGTGGCCGCCGACGCCGAAGCGCAGCACCGCCCCCGTCGTGGAGGCGGAGCCCTCGGCGGAAACGGAGGCGCCCGGGATCGTCGCGCTCGTCTCGACGTCGGTGCGCGCGTGGAAGAGTCCGAGGCCGGCGTCCGCGTGGAGGGTCATCTTTCGCCCCACGAGGAGGCTCGTCCGGAGCGACGGCACGAGCTCGAAGGTGCTCGTGCTCGCGTCGGTCGTGATCCGCGCGTCGAGCGCGCCGGCAGTCTCTTCCTTGCTCCAGTGGCCGAAGCCGAGGGACACGACCCCGGACAGCATCGCCCTCGGCGCGAGCGGCAGGATGTCCGTCTCGAGATCGGCGCGAAGCTTGAGCGCGGTCGCGCCGTCGTAAATCTCCGGCCCGACGAGCAGCGCCCCGCGCCACGCGGAGCCCGTGAGCGTCCGGCCAGGCGGGAGCGCGGCGAACGCGGCGGGCTCCGCCGGCGGTGGCGGGGTGAACGGCGTGAGCGGCGCGGCCGCCGGCGCAGCGGCCGGGACGCGCTCGGCGGCAGGCTCCTGCGCGGCCGCGGCGGGCGCCAGAGGCGCGATCGGCGCGGGCCGCTTCACGGCCGGCTTCTTCGCGGCGGTCGTCGCGCGGCGCGGCGGCGGAGTCTGCGCGCGCGCAGCGGAGGACGCCGCTACGGCGGCGGCGAGGACGACTGCGATGCGGCGTGCGGTCATTAGGTCCATCCGAGGATCGAGGTCCGCGCGAGGGTAATGCACGGACAGTGACTTGTGAACGAAACGTGAATGAAATGCCCGTCGCGCATCCAGGGGATGAGGCGAGGTGGGAGACGCGGCGCTGCGCGGCGCGCCCACCACGGCTGCGCGGCGGGGCCGCTGTCGCTATGCTGTCGTCCTCCCGCGCGGCAGGCGCCGGCGGACGGCGGAGGTGACGGTGGCGGAGGTGGCGGAGCTGAGGGACGTGTGCGTCGAGGCGGCGCGCCGCGGCGGCGCGATCCTGCGCGAGCGGTGGGGAACGCAGCGCACGATCGAGCTGAAGGGCGGGATCGACCTCGTCACCGACGCGGATCGGGCCAGCGAGGCCGCGGTCCTCGGGTTCCTGCGGAGCCGCCTCCCCGGCGCCGCGATCCTCGCCGAGGAGTCGGGCGCGTCCGGGGCCGGCGCCGGGGACCTGCGCTTCTTCGTGGATCCGCTCGACGGCACGACCAACTACGCGCACGGCGTGCCGCACTTCGCGGTGAACGTCGCGGTGGCCGACGCCGGCGGGCTCGCCGCGGGCGCGACCTACGATCCGCTCCGCGACGAGCTCTTCTCCGCCGCGCGCGGCGAGGGGGCATTCCTGGGCGACGCGCGCCTGCGCCACTCCGGGCGCAATACGCTCGTTGGCTCGCTGCTCGTGACCGGCTTCCCGTACGACATCCACCAGCACCACGACTTCCCGCTGCGCCTGTTCGGCGCGTTCCTCAGGCAGGCGCGCGCGGTGCGCCGCTTCGGCTCCGCCGCGCTCGACCTCGCCTACGTCGCGGCGGGCCGCTTCGACGGCTTCTGGGAGCAGCGGCTCAAGCCCTGGGACGTGGCCGCCGGGATCCTCATCGCGCGCGAGGCGGGGGCGCTCGTCAGCGACATGGGCGGGGGCGAGGGGATGCTCGAGACGGGCGACATCGTCGCCGCGGCGCCTGCGCTGTACGCGCCGATGCTCGAGGTCATCGGCTCGGTGGCGCGCTGAGGGGCCCGCCGTCGCTCGGGGGCGGGGCCTCCAGAGCGCCGGCACCGGCGGCGGCCGGGGCGGGCGGTCGCGGGCCGCCGGCGATCGCGGGGGCCGGAGGCTTAGCCGAGGGCAGGCGCGGCGTGCGCGGCGGCGCCTTCCCGGCGACGGGATCGATCGCGAGGAGCGACTCCGGATCCACGAACAGGCCTCCCACGCGCGCGCTCCAGTGCAGGTGCGGGCCGCTCGCGCGCCCCGTCCCCCCGAGCCGGCCGATCCGGGCGCCGCGCCGGACGGTCTGGCCGTGGCGGACCTCGATCCGGCTCAGGTGGAAGTAGGCCGTGAAGACACCCGCGCCGTGCGCGACGAGCACGGTGCGGCCGGACAGGTACGCGTCGCGCACGAGCACGACGACGCCGTCGTTCGCCGCCGCGATCGGCGCTCCGACCGGGCCGGTCACGTCGGTGCCGTAGTGGACGCTCTGCTTCACGCCGCTGAACACGCGCTGGTCGCCGAATCGCCCGGACACCCGCGCCCGCCGCGGCCACGCGAAGGCGCGCCGGAACCGGGGCGGCTCGAACGGCCACGCGTAGGCGGCCTCGAACGCCGCTCGGTCCGCGGCGATGCGGGCGGTGACGTCGGCCGGCGGCTCGACGAACTTCGCGGGCACGCCGGAGATCGCCCGCGCCGGCCAGCCGGGCTCCACGATCGCGAGCCTTCCCTCAGCCCGCAAGCCGCCGGCCTCGATCCCCGCCAGCGCCTCGCCGAGGGCGGTCTCGGTCGGCAGCGCCGCGAGCGCGCGCCACTCTCGCCCCGCGCGGAAGAACGCGAGCGGCCGGCCGGCGAGCTCGCCGCGCGGCTCCGCCGCGGCGCCCGAGACGCGCACGAGCACCGCGTCGCCCGGGCGGGCGGCGGCCGGCGCGATCGCGACGTTCAGGCGCGGCGCGCTCAGCAGGAGCGAGGCGAGCGCTGCGAGCGCGGTGAGAGGCGGCATGGCGGACGGCGCGGGCCAGCGGAGCGCGGCTTATCCCGCGAGCCCGAGCTCCTCCTGAAGCGACTTCACGATCCGGAAGTACTCGGCGCGCGTGTACTTCACGTTGAGGATGTGGAAGTCCTTCTTCGAGAGCCCAACGCACCCGAAGCAGTAGGTGCACTCCGAGCAGGCGCGCGACAGCACGAGGTAGCTCGACCGGGTGCAGTTCTCGCTCGCCACGCAGTAGGTGCAGTCGTGGCAGCCGACGCAGTCGACGCAATGGGTGAGGTGGCTCGAGGCCTTGCAGCCGCGGGAGTGCGTGCAGCGGTAGCACTCCTCGCAGTCCACGCAGAACATGCAGCTCGCGCAGCGCCGGCAGCCCTCGCAGCGCACCGACCCGGGGTTCGACACGTCGCCCGCATAATCGCGGAGCAGCCGCTGCAGCTCCGCCTCGAACTCGCGGCCCGACATGACCGGCGGCGGCGGCGGACGAAGGTCCTGGAACGTCCCCGCCGCGGTGTCGATGAACATCGGGCCGCTGATCTCGCGGACGCCGGTCGGGGCTCCTGGGGTGAGGGGCCGCGGCGGCCCCGGCGGTCGCGGCACGGCGAACGGGGGCCGGCGGGTCGGGTCGTCGGACATCGCCGGACATCCTGCCCCGGATCCCGGTGGAAGGGAATTGCCGCTAGGGACGCTCGACCCAGCGGACGAGCCGGCCCCCGTCGAGCAGCCCGATGCGGCGGACTCCCCTGGGGAGCTCGTCGGGGTGGTGCGAGACCGCGACCGCCGCTGCCCCCCTCGCACACGCCTCCTCGACGGCCGCCAGGATCCAGTCGCGCGAAGCAGCGTCCAGCCCGGCGAGCGGCTCGTCGAGGAGGAGCGCGGCCGGGCGGGGCGCGAGCGCTCGCGCGAGGAGCAGCTTGCGGAGCTCGCCGTACGAGAGGGAGAGGAGGTGCCGCCGCGCGAGGGGCGCGATCCCGAGCCGCGCGAGCACGGCGGCGGCCGCGGCCCGCTCCCCGGGGCTCGGCTCCTCGGCGAGGCCGATCGTGCCGGCGAAGCCGGAGAGGACGACGTCCTCGCCGGTCGCGTCGAAGCGGTGCCGGGCCTGGAGCTCCGGGGAGACGAGGCCGACGCGGCCGTGCAGCTCGAGCGCGCTCGCCTGTGGGCCGAGGTCGAGACGGGTGATGGTGCCCCGTGCGGGCTGCTCCTCACCCGCGAGGAGGCGGAGGAGGGTCGACTTCCCCGCGCCGTTCGGTCCGACGAGCGCGAGCTGCTCGCCCGGAGCGACGGAGAAGGACAGATCGCCGAGGACGGCCCGGCCCTCGACGAGGACGGTGACGGAGGAGAGGGAGAAGATGGGTGGGGCGACAGGCCTCATGGCGCCGATCACTTGAGTTGAGCCCGTGAACGAGCCCGAGCCCGCGCCCGCGCCCGAGGCGAAGCCGGGCTCGGGCTCGGGCTCGTTTACGTTCACGGGATCGGTCCAATCGATCGCCGCCATCAGACCTCGGGCCTCAGGAGAGGCCCCGTGATCAGGTGTCGGGTTCCCCGAGGCCTGAAGCCCGAAGCCTGGAGCCGCGAGGTCGGCCTCGGGGTCGTCCCTCGACTCCGCGCCGCCTGCGGCGGCGCTACGCTCGGGATGAGCGGCCGTTCCGTGGCGGTCGCGGTCGCGATCGCGGAGGAGCTCGGCGCGCTCCTCCCTCACGATCCTCCCCCCCTCGAGCACGACGACGCGTCGGATCTCCGGGACGATCTCCTCGGGCCGGTGCGTCGCCATCACCACCGCCGTCCCGCGGCGGAGCACCGCCGACACGTGTCCGAGGAACGCCTCGCGGGCGCGCGCGTCGAGGCCGTCGCACGCCTCGTCGAGCACGAGCAGCTCCGGGTCGGGCGCGAGGGCGCGGGCGAGGAGGACCCGCCGCGCCTCGCCGCGGGAGAGCTCCAGGATCGACCGGCGGAGCAGGGGCGAGACGCCGAGCAGCTCCGCGACCTCGCGCACGCGCGCCGCCTGCGCCGCGGTCGCGCGCTCGGCCGGGTACGGCGCGTCGAAGAAGCCGGACCGGATCACCGCCTCCACCGGCAGGTCCCAGTCCCGCCGGACGTAGGCGTCCTGCGCCTCGGGCGCGACGAGCGTGAACCGCTCCCGGACGCCGATGGGGCTGTCGCTCGCGCCGTCCGCGTCGTGGAAGAGCCGCCGGCCGCGGCTCGCCGGGTGCGGCCACAGCTCGCCGCGGATGAGGCGCAGGAGCGTCGACTTGCCGGACCCGCTCGCGCCGACGACCGCGAGCCCCTCGCCCCGCCGCAGCTCGAGCGAGACGTCGGACAGGAGCGTCGCGCCGGAGAGGCGGACGTCGACGCGGTCCAGGGTGACGAGGGCCAGCGGCACGCCCTCTTCTATACGGGTAAACGGCCGATCATGATTCGTGAACGGCCCAGCGAGCGAAGCGAGACCGCCGGGGCGCCACCGCGTTCGCGGCGAAGCCGCCCGCGGCGGCGCACGGGACCCGGCGAGCAGGGGAAGGTGGTGCCGACGACCCTTCGACGGGCTCAGGGTCGGCGGGGCGGGGGCGCAGCCCCCGTTAGATCATGGCTAAACGACAGCGTGATTCGCGACGCCGACGGCGATCGCGAATCACGAACTGTCGTTTAGAAGGCCAGAATCGTCCCGACGCTGCCGGTCCAGGCGTCCTGGTCGAAGTCGCGATCGATCTCGGTGGTGAGCCGCACGTTGCGCCGGAACAGCCACTGGGCCGAGAGCGCGGCAGACTCGGCGTCGGCCGCGTCGTCGTCCGAGCGGACGAGGTTGTAGAGCGCCACCATCGCCCAGCGCCCGTCGGCCCCGCCCGGCAGGAAGACCGCCTCGACGAAGCCGCCGCGCGTGACGAGATCCTCGTCGGCGGGGCCGAAGCGCGGGTTCGAGTCGCGCCGCTCGAGGTACACGGCGGAGAGGTGGAGCTTCTCCGACGGCGACACTCCCGCTTGCGGGCCCACGTAGAACATCGTGTCGTTCACGCCGTCGCGCCGCTCCCGGCCCCAGTAGCCGAACGCGCCGATCCGCACCGGGCCCACGTCTCCGGCGAGGTGGAGCGACACGTTCTTGTACGAGTCCGTGTCGAACCGCCCGCCCTCGGCGCCGCGGATCCCGTTCCCGTTCGTCACCGTCGCGACGGCGCGGACCGGCCCGATGCCGGTCACGAGCGCGACGCCCCGGTCGTAGGTGAGGTCGACCACCGACGCGCCCACCCGCGTCCGGAGGATCTGGTAGTCGAGCCGCTCGAGCCTGAGCTCGCGCTTGGCGATGGGATCGGACACCTGGAACTGACCGGCGAGGACGTTCACCGGCAGCCCGAACACGTCGGTGAACTGGACGTAGGCGTCCTCGATCTTGCCGGGCTCGCCCTGCTCGAGGATGTAGTACGCGTAGAAGCCGACCTTGTCGGCGATCTTGCCGCCCGCGAGGAGCTTGAAGATCCAGGGCGTCTGGAAGTCGACCTCCGGTGAGCGGTCGTTCACGGTCCCGAAAGCGTCGAACCGGAGCGCGAGCGGGAACTCGCGCGGCAGGTCGAGGAGGGGATCTCCCAGGTCGATGCTCGCGCGGGCGGGCTCCGCGCCGGGCTCGAACGCGAAGCCGCGCCCCGCGTAGTCCTCACCGTACGGCTTCAGCCGCGGAAACGGCGCGTGGCAGGTCGTGCAGGAGACGCGGTAGCGCCGCGCGAAGGCGGGGATCGCCTCGGCGGGCCCGGGGATGACGAGCGCCGCGACGATCGCGGCGAGCGAGAGAGGCAGGACGCGACGGATCACGGCTTCGTTCCTCAAGGAAGGACGGTGAAGGTGGTGGTGTGCGTCGAGACGAGGACGGGCTCGTACTCCTCGCGCGGCACCTTCAGGAACTCCGCGACCGACGAGACGAGCCGCGAGTACCAGACGGTGGCCGTGACGGTGACCGGCCCCTCCGGCAGCTCGGGCGGCGACCAGGTGAAGGTCTCGGTCACCGCCTGGAGCGGCGCGATCCGGTAGTCGGTGCCGAGCCGCGCGGTGTTCCACTGGGCGATCGTCATCCGCCCCTGCTCGTCGAAGTACGGCAGCCGGAAGATCCGGTCGCCGGCGGGGACGAGACCGTCGCGCGCCAGCCCCCCGAAGCCGGCGATCCCGCGGATGTCGCCGATGTCCTGATAGGCCCGCGCGTTCGCGTCCGCGATCGTGTACTCCTCGCCCGGGAAGCCCTTCCGGTCGACGCGCAGCGGCCACACCTTGCCCGACGCGTCCTTCGCCTCCACGTGAAGCCAGAGCAGCCGCTCCTCGGCGGAGCCGGAGGGGATCTTGTGCCCGGCCTTCGCGTTCACCACGACCGCGGTGATGCGGATGGGATCGCCGGGCTCGACCTCGCGCACCTCGGGATGGACGCGCACCTCGGCGACGCCGGAGAGCTTCCCTGCGTCGTGCGCGCCGTGGAACAGGTGCTGGCGGATGTCGGCGCGCTCCTTCCCCATGCGCGCGCTGCGACCCCGCGCAGGCGGCATGTGGCAGTCCTGGCAGACGATGCCAGCCCGGCCATGCGGGCCCTCCTTCCACTCGAGCTGGGTGGACTTCACCCAGACGTCCCAGGGGGACTTCTCGTTGTGGCAGGTGCCGCAGAACTCCGCGGTGCGGAGGAACGGGTTCTCGCGCGTCTTGTGGTACGGGCTCTCGACCCCCTTGCGCGTCCCCTGCTTCGTCTTGCCCGGCTCGGAGATCCAGTTGTAGTTCACCGGCGGATCGCCGCCGCGGTCGACGATGGTGTGGCAGACCTCGCACGAGACGCCCTCGTTCGCGCGAGTGCCCGCGGCGACCGGCTTCGGCGGGATGTCGCCCGCGAGGAACGCGAGCGGGGAGTGGCAGCCGTTGCAGCCCGCCTTCACCCCCTTCACCTTCGCGACCTTCTCCGCGTGCGGCAGCGCGAGCTGGAAGTACTCGATCTCGTCCCAGGAATGCGTGTACGCCTGCGACATCATCGCCTGCTCGTGCTGGCGGGTGATGTCGACGTGACAGCCGGCGCAGGCCTGGGGCTTGTCGTAGTCGGCGTACTTGCGGGTGCCGAGCGCGTCGTCTCCCGCCTTGCCCGGGGACCCGGTGGGAGGAGACCGCTCCGCCCCGAGGACGGGGGCCGCGAGCAGCAGCGCGAGCGCCGTGCCCGCCGCCGCCATGCGCCGGAGCGCGGCTGGACGGAGAGTGCACATGACCGGTCTCCTTCCCGGGAGCGCGCGAGCCTCCCGCGAACGCGTCGCCCGGGCAGGTGATGGTACGCACCTCGTCTTTTCGGGCGCGGGTGTCGGGCGGGGCGCGGCGAGATGACGCGCGGGCGGGACGTGAGCGCGGTCGCAAACGGCGCCCACCGGCAACGGGCGCTCGTGCGAGCGGGAGGGCCGTCAGGCGTCGCTCGCCGCGCGCCTCGTCGGGCCAGAGGGCGCCGTCTCCGGCGCGCAGGCTTCGTGCTCCTCCGTCACGACAGGGAGCCGGAACGTGAACGTGGTGCCCTCGCCGACGCGGCTCTCCACGTCGATCGATCCGCCGTGGCGCTCCACGATCCCGTACACGACGGAGAGGCCGAGCCCGGTGCCCTTCTCCTTGGTGGTGAAGAACGGGTCGAAGATCTTGCGCAGCCGCTCCGGCGCGATGCCCGGGCCGCTGTCCGCGATGACGACCTCGTTCGTCCCGCCCGAGGTGCGCGTCGCGACCTCCAGGCGGCCACCTCTGCCCATCGCCTCGCACGCGTTCATCACCACGTTCACGAACGCCTGGCGGAGCTGCCCGAAGTCGGCGAGCACCGGCGGAAGCTCTGCGTGCGTGCGGTGGAGCGCGACGCCCTGCATCGCGATCTGGTTCGCCACGAGCGACAGCGCCTCGTCCAGCGCGGCGTTCACGTCCAGCGCCTTCTGGGCGATCGGGCGCTCGCGGGCGAAGTCGAGGAGGTTGCGGACGATCGCGGAGCAGCGCTGCGCCTCGCGCTCGACGAGCGCGAGGTTGCGGCGGAGGCCGGCCCGCGTGGCGTCGTCCGGCGGCCCCTCCTCGAGCGTGCGCGAGACGAGCTTCGCGAACGTGAGGATCCCGGCGAGCGGGTTGTTGATCTCGTGGGCGATGGAGGCGGACAGCTTGCCGAGCGACGACAGCTTCTCGGTCCGGACGAGCTGCTCCTGCGCGGCCTCGAGCGCGGCCGTGCGCGCGCGGACCTCCTCCTCGAGACCGGCGTTCAGCGACCAGAGCTCGCCCTCGAGCCTGCGGAGCGCGCGCGTCATCTCGTTGAAGGACGCGGCGAGCACGCCCATCTCGCCGCGCGCGTGGACGCGGACCTCCACGTCGAGGTCGTCGCGCGCGACGCGCCGTGTCCCTTCGAGGAGCGCCGCGACCGGCTCGACCACCTCGGCGCGGCCGAAGAGGTAGAGCAGCGCCGCGACGACGACGACGGCGCCGGCGACGAGCGCGACGAAGCCGCGTCGAAACGTGAGCACGGTCGCCTCGAGCGGCTCGAGCGACACGCCGATCTCGAGCAGTCCCAGCACCTGCCGGCCGGGCGGGTGGACGTGGCAGTCGGCCGTGGAGCAGCGCGCGCTGTTGTGGATCGGTGCCGTCAGCGCCAGGGTCCGGCCCTGGCGACCGTCGAGGATCCGGGCGCGCTCGCGCGCGGGGGCGACGGAGCGCGGCTGCGGCGCCGCGTGGCATGCGCGGCACGCCCCCTCGCTCTTCACCAGCACCCCGCCGTCCCCCGGCTCCGTGGAGAACGTGATGCGCCCCGCCTTGTCGAGCACCCGGACGCGCTGCACGCCGTCGAGCTCCGCGACGCGCGAGAGCATCGCGTACGAGTGCGCCGGCCGCGCGTCGAGCATCGACTCCTGCGCGCCCGTCTGCACCGCGTCGGCGAGGAGCGCGGTCGAGCGCTCGAGCTGGCCGAGCAGGTCGTCCTGGATGCGGCGCTCCGCGATCGCGAGGCCGCCGAGCGCAGCGACGGCGAGCACTGCCGTCGCGCCGAACAGCTTCGTGGAGAGCCGGCGCCGGAACGGGATGGCGACCAGGACGTCGTGCACCGGGCTCGCGCCCACCCCGGCGGTCGCCGGAGCCCGTTCCCGCGAAGCGGTTCGTCTCGCCAACGGGGCCCCCTCGACGGCAGTGGAGCGATCGCCGTCTCCCCACGTCGACCATGCGCCGGGACGCCCGGCGTCGCCTTGGCGATCGTCAATCGGCTGCGTCGGCGCCTCCGCCGTCGCTGCGGCGGGGGACGTCGCGCGCGTGGGGTGCGCGATCACGGCTCGGGGAGACGATCCGATCGAAGAGCGCCTCGAGGCGGCCGAGCTCGTCCTCGCTGCGAAGGCGCACGACGCGCGCCTGCGGCAGCGTCTCGGCGGCGGCGCGCGCCTCGAGCCCGCGGCGGAGAAGGGCGAGCCGCCGGAACACGATCAGGTGGACGAGCAGGAACGTCGCGACGGCCCCGGCGAGGCAGAGGAGCAGGAGCGTCGCATGAATGCGGGACGCGCCGGCTCCGAGGGCGGCGTGCTGCGGGGTGAAGTCGTGCAGGACGAACAGCGCGCCCACCTTCCGTCCCGTCGCGTCGCGCAGCGGCGATATGCCGCGCACGAATGCGCGCGCGTCCCGCTCGACGTGGTCGAGGACGAGCCCCTCGTCCGGCAGCCGCTCGACATCTCCCGCGAAGTCCACGAGCCCGGCGGTGAACGACGTCGTGTCGAGCACCACCACCTCGGGGCGATCGTTCCAGGTGTTCTGGCGTGGGCCGAGCACATCCGCCCAGGCCTTCTCGTCGAGGAAGCGCTTCTTCACGAGCAGCCCGTAGTCGTCGCCGGTGCGCGCCTTCATCTCGCGCAGGAAGTGATCGATCTCCTGGCCGAGCTCCACGTAGCCGATCGCCTTCCCGTCGACGAGCCACGGGCGCACGGCGCGGAGCGCGAACGCGGTCTTGCCGAGCTCCTTGCCCGCGCCGAGCTCCCGCGTCTCCTCGGCGCGCCGCAGCGTCGCCCGCTCGACCCGATCCCCGTGGAGCTCGGGGCGGTGGACGCGCAGGAACACCGTGCCGTCGCTCTCCGGCAGGTGGAAATACCAGAGCGTGATCCCGTCCCGCTCGCGCATGAGCTCGAAGATCGGCGCGCTCGCGGCGAGGAGGCGCGCCCGATCGCGCGCCGCGAACGCGTCGCGCAGCTCGGGGTTCGTGAGCAGTGCGTCGAGCGTGGCGGCGAGCTTCTCGAGCTCCGCGCGCTCCTCGGCGTCGAACACTTCCGCGGCGTGGCGGACCGACACCGCGGCCGCCGCATCGACGTTGCGCTCCATCGAGGCCGTCGTGAAGCGCGCCGCGACGAACGCCACGCCGAGCGCGACGAGGGTGAGGGCGAGGGCGAGCTTCACCTCGACGGAAAGGCTTCTCATCCGAGTCTCCGGTCGCGCCCCCACGCGAGCGGCGAACCTACCACGATCGCGGTACAGTGACCTGCGGAAGCGGGCGAGTGCGACTGCGCGCACGCGCGCGGACGGCGTGGAGGATCGTGGGATGCCGCGCGAGTTCCTGGAGGTTCCGCGGGAGGCGGCGGGGGAGCGGCTCGACCGCTGGCTCGCCCGGGCGCTCGCTATCCCGCTGGAGCGGGCGCGGGCGCTCGTCGAGGCGGACCGGGTGCGCATCCGCGCGAAGACCTGCGCGATCCAGCGTCGGCTCTTCGGCGGCGAGCGGATCGAGGTGGAGCGGCCGGCGCCGCGCGCCGAGCGCGCCGTGGGGCCGGCGCTCGCCGTGCTCTACGACGACCCCGACTGCCTCGTGGTGGCGAAGCCGGCCGGGCTCCCCGTGGAGCCCTCGCGCCCGGGCCTGCCGTCCCTCGTCGGCGCCGCGGCCGCGCTCGGGAAGTTCGACGTCGACGGCCGGGCGGCGCCGGGCCTGCCGCACCGGCTCGATCGCGACACGACCGGCGCGCTCCTCCTCGCGCGCCACGATCGCGCGCTCGCGGCGCTGCGCGGTGCGTTCGAGGCCGGGACGGTCGAGAAGGAGTACCTCGTCCTCGTCGCGGGCGCTCCGCCGGAGCACGGTGCGCTCGACACGGCGTACGGCCGGACGCCTGGAGATCCACGCCGGTTCACCACCCGCGTCGCGTCCGCCCGGCGCGCGCGGCTGACCTTCACGGTCGAGCGGCGGTTCCCCGCCGCGGCGCTCCTTCGCGTCGTGCTCGACACCGGGCGCACTCACCAGATCCGCGTGCAGCTCGCCGAGGCGGGCTTCCCGGTGATGGGCGACGCGGTCTACGGCGTGCCCTCGCCCGTGATCGCACGGCAGGCGCTGCACGCCGAGAGGCTCGCGTTCCCGCGGCCGAGCGACGGGGTGAGGGTGGAGGTGCGCGCGCCGGTGCCGGAGGATCTGGCGCGGGCGATCGAGGCGCTCGGCGGGTAGCTACGGTCTCCGGCTGGAGGTCGGGGTCGAGGCCGAGGTCGGGGTCGGGGTCGAGGCCGAGGCCGAGGTCGAGGTCGAGGCCGGGGTCGGGGTCGAGGCCGAGGTCGGGGTCGGGGTCGGGGTCGAGGCCGAGGTCGAGGTCGAGGCCGAGGTCGAGGCCGAGGTCGAGGTCGAGGTCGAGGTCGAGGTCGGGGTCGGGGTCGAGGTCGAGGTCGAGGTCGGGGTCGAGGTCGGGGTCGAGGTCGGGGTCGGGGTCGAGGTCGAAGTCGAAGTCGTCCCCGCCTCCTCGCTCTTCTCCCCCGGGAACCTCACCACCCGCACCCTCTCCCCCTCCTCCTGCGCGATCCGG
>DATIDF010000417.1:0-21848 GCA_035456445.1 Anaeromyxobacter sp. | reverse complement strand
GATCTCGAGGTCGCGGCCGGTGAGCTGGATCTGCCCACCGTGCATCGACCGGACGAAGTCGGCGACCTTGTCGAGCGTCTCGTTCACGAACGCGTGGTCGTTCCCGACCGCGGTGACCCCGATGATGCTCCGCTGCCAGAGGTCGTTCTCGCCGACCTCGGCGATCGACACGTTGTACCTGGCCTTCACCCGATCGATCGCCGAGCGGATGAGGTGCCGCTTCGACTTGAGCGACCCCGGCGCGGGGAGGTGCAAGGTCAGCCTGAGCACTCCCACGAACATCGTTCACTCCGGGGCCGGGCCCGAGCACCTCGGACCCGGCGCACAAGCCCGAGCCGAGGTCGGGCGCGCGAGGGGCGAGCAGCGCAGCCGTACTGCTTCCGTACGGCGAGCAGCACAGCGACGAGCCCGCCCGAGATCGGCCGGGATCGTGCGCCGGCTAGTCGAGCGAGGGCCGGATCTCCTCCAGCTCGTACGCCTCGATGATGTCGCCCGGCTTCACGTCGCCGAAGCCCTCGATGCCGATGCCGCACTCGAAGCCGGTCTGCACCTCGCGCACGTCGTCCTTGAGGCGCTTCAGCGAGGCGAGCCTGCCGGTGTGGACGACCTTGCGGTCGCGCAGCACCCGCACGTGCGCCGTGCGCTTGATGACGCCCTCGGTGACCGCCGAGCCGGCGATGGCGCCGATCTTCGGGATGTTGAACAGCGCCCGCACCTCGGCCTTGCCGAGTGGCTTCTCGCGGATGATCGGATCGAGCAGGCCCGCCATCTCCTCGCGGATCCTGTCCACCGCCTCGTAGATGATGTTGAAGAGCAGGATCTTGACGCCCTGCTGGTTGGCGATCGACTCGATCTCGGTCTCGGGCTTGGTGTTGAAGCCGACGATGACGCCGGTGCCGGCCGCCGCGGTGAGGACGTCGGACTTGGTGATGGCGCCCACGCCGGAGTCGAGGATCTTCACCCCGACCTTCTTCGTGGCAGCCTTCTGGAGCGCCTGCGTCACGGCCTCGGCAGAGCCCTGGACGTCGGCCTTCACGACGAGGTTCAGCACCTTGCCGCCGCCGCTCTTCGCCTTGGCGAACAGGTCCTCGAGGGACGCCTTCTTCACCGAGCCGAGCTCCTTCTGGCGCTGCTTCTCGGCGCGGTGCGAGGCGACCTCCTTCGCGGCCTTCTCGTCCTCGACGACGTCGAACTCGTCGCCGGCGACGGGGACGCCGGAGAGGCCGAGGACCTCCACCGGATAGCCCGGCGGGACGTCGTCCACCTGCTCGCCGCGCTCGTTCATCATCGCGCGGACGCGGCCGTAGTGAGTGCCGGTGACGAGCGCGTCGCCGACGCGGAGGGTGCCCTCCTCGACGAGCACGGTCGCGACCGGGCCGCGGCCCTTCTCGAGCTTCGCCTCGATGACGCGACCCGAGGCGAGCTTCTCCGGGTTCGACTTGAGCTCGAGCACCTCGGACTGCAGCGCGATGTACTCGAGCAGCTCCGGGATCCCCTGCTTCGTGCGGGCCGAGACCGGCAGCATGATCGTCGAGCCGCCCCACTGCTCGGGCACGAGCTCGTACTCGGTGAGCTGCTGCATGACGCGCTCGGGCGACGCGCCCGGCTTGTCGACCTTGTTGATCGCGACGAGGATCGTGACGCCCGCGGCCTTCGCCGCCTTGATCGACTCCACCGTCTGCGGCATCACCCCGTCGTCGGCGGCGACCACGAGCACGACGAGGTCGGTGACCTGCGCGCCGCGCTGGCGCATCGCCGTGAACGCCTCGTGGCCCGGCGTGTCGAGGAACGTGATCGGGCCCTGCGGGGTCTGCACCGAGTAGGCGCCGATGTGCTGGGTGATCCCGCCCGCCTCGCCCGCGGCGACGTCCGCCTGACGGATGGCGTCGAGCAGCGAAGTCTTGCCGTGGTCGACGTGGCCCATCACCGTCACGACCGGCGGCCGGATGACGAGCTTCGACTCGTCGACCTCGACCTCGGGGATGTACTCCTCGACCTCGAAGCCCTTCTTCTCGACGGTGTAGCCGAACTCCGTGGCGAGGAACGCCGCGGTGTCCGCGCCGATCTGCTGGTTGATGGTCGCCATCGTGCCGGCCTGCATCAGCTTGCGGATGAGGTCGGACGCCTTGACGCCCATGGCCTGGGAGAGCTCCGAGACCGAGATGGACTCCTCGATGCGGATGACCTTCTTGTGCTCGGCCTTCTCGGTGATCTGCGTCTTCGCCCCCTTCTTCGTGGACTTCTTCTTCTTTCCCCGGATCGGGATGTACGCGCGAGCCGTGATCGCCGCCTGCAGCAGCTCCTTGCCCGAGAGGTTCTTCGCAGCCTCCTCGGACACCGGCCTGCCGGGGGTCCGGCCGCGGCGCTTGTCGCGCGAGACGTCGATGAACTCCCGCTCACGTCCGAGCGAGCCGGGGACGACCTTCAGCTCACGGACCTCGCCGAGCGCGCGGGGGCCCGGAGCGGCCGGGAACTGCTGGCGCGAGGTCGACGGCGGGGTCACGCGGCGCACCGGCACGAGCGGACGCGAGATGACGACGGCCTGGGTCGGGGTCGGGCGGAGCGTGCGCGGGTCCACCGGCGGCTTCGCCGGCTGACCGGGCTGCCCGTGCGGCGCCGCGGCCATGGACGGCGGATGGGCGCCGGGCGAGCGCGGCGCGCTCGGCCCGGCGGGCCGCACTCCTGGCGCCGCAGGCCCGCGCGCGGCGGCGGCCGGGGCCGCCGGCATCGCGGGACGCGCGACGGGCGGGGGCGCGGCAGGGGTCGGCGTGGGCGCCGCGGAGGGCGACGGCGCAGCGGGTGCGGACGGCTGCTGCGACGCGGCCTCGGACGGCGCGGCCTCGCCGGGCGCGGCGTCGGACGGCGCGGCCTCGGATGGCCCGGCCTCCTCCGCGGGCGCCTCGGCGACGGGCGCCTGCTCGAGGTCGGCGTCGACGGCCGGCGCCTCGGCGTAAGCCTCCTCGGGCGCGGCCGCCTCGACCGGATACTCCTCGGCGACCGGCGCGGGCGGGGGAGGTGGCTCGACGTGCACCCGCTTGCGCACGACGAAGCCGGGGCCGGTCGGACGCACGGGAGCCGGCTTCGGCTTCCGCTCCCCGACGATCTTCTCGTACGCCGACGCGGCCTGATCGTCCTCGAGCGAGGACGAATGGCTCTTCACGTCGTAGCCGAGCTGGTGGAGCTTCTCGACGAGCTCCTGGTTGGAGAGCTCGATGCCCTGCTCTTTCAGCTGCTTGCCGAGCTCGTGAACCCGCTTCTTGGACATTTCGTAGACTCCTAATCCTTACGGGCGTTTCGCGTCAACTCGACGCGCAGCGCCGCCGCGTCGACCGCCGCCTCCGGCCGGTGGAGCGCACGCGGGAGCGCGCGCCGCCGGAGCGCCTTCTCCAGGCATCCGGCGCTCGCGTGGAGCCACGCTCCACGGCCTCCCCTGCGCTGACGATCGAAGATCACCCGTTCACCATCCGTCTTGAGCCGTACGAGCTGCCGCTGCGCCGCCCGCTCCCCGCAGCCGACGCAGGTGCGGACCGGTTCGCTCAAGCTCCGGCGCCCCCGTGCGCGGACTTCGCCCTCTCGGCGTCGAGCTCGACGCGGAGCTTCGCCTCCTCCTCGAGGTAGACGCCCACCGCGTGCTTGATCTGCCGCGCCTTCTTGATGCCGAGCCCGCTCGACTCCGCGAGCCGCATCACGTCCGTCTCGGCGTGGACCGCCTCCACCGTCCCGTAGCCGGCGCTCTTGAGCTGCTCGATGGTCTTCTCGCCGACGCCGCGGACGCGCGCGAAGCGCTCCTCCTGCGTGAGGTCGCCGGGGTGGCGCCGCGCCTCGGCGATCCGGGCCGCCTCGCGCTCCTGCTCGAGGCGCATCTCCTTCTCGGCGTCGACGATCGACTGCTCGCGGGCCTGCCGCTGCAGCTCCGGGATCATGTCCATCGTGAAGCCCGGGAACTGCGTGAGCATCTCCGTGGCCGCGTTCGCGACGTCCTGCGCCTTGCGGAAGCCGTGGGCGTAGAGCATCTCCTGCGTGGCCTCGGGGATGCCGATCGCGCCGAAGCTCTCCGTCGCGAACTCGCGCATCTCCTTCACGCGCGACTCCGAGTTGATGTCGAGCTTCCAGCCGGTGAGCTGCGACGCGAGCCGCACGTTCTGGCCGCGGCGGCCGATGGCGAGCGAGAGCTGGTCGTCGGGGACGATGATCTCCATCGCCTTGTTCTGCTCGTCGAGGAGCACGCGGGAGACCTCGGCCGGCGCGAGCGCGTTGCACACGAACCGCGCGTAGTCGTCGTCCCAGGGGACGATGTCGATCTTCTCGCCGCGGAGCTCCTGCACGACGGCCTGCACGCGGCTGCCCTTCATGCCGACGCAGGCGCCGACGGGATCAACGTCCGAGTCGCGCGACGAGACCGCGATCTTGGCGCGGCCGCCCGGCTCGCGGGCCGCCGCCTCGATGACGACGACGCCCTCGGCGATCTCGGGCACCTCCATCTCGAAGAGCTTCTTCAGGAGATCGACCGCCGCGCGCGAGAGGATGATCTGCGGCCCCTTCGACTCGCGCAGGACGTCCATCACGTACGCCTGGATCCGGTCGCCGGCCCGGTAGCTCTCGCGCGGGACCTGCTCGCGCACCGGCAGCACCGCCTCCGCGCGTCCGAGGTCGACGATCACGTTGCCGCGCTCGAACCGGCGCACGATCCCGGTGATGACCTCGCCCTTGCGGTCCTTGTACTCGTTGAAGACGTTCTCGCGCTCGGCGTTGCGGGTGCCCTGGATCATCACCTGCTTCGCGGTCTGCGCCGCGATGCGGCCGAACGAGCGGCGGTAGGTCTTGAGCTTGAGGAGATCGCCCCACTGCTCGTCCTGGGCGCGCGCCTCGGCCTCGTCCTCCGTGCGGTAGTAGATGGGGAAGTCGAGCTCGTCGCCCGGCTCCACCTCGATGCCCTTCTCGTGTGCGACCGACACCGGGATCATGTTCACCGGGTCGGCGAGCGGGCTCTCCTCGGTCGGATCGGCCACGATCGTGAGGACCTGGAAGAGATCGACCTGCCCCTTGTCCTCGTCGTAGCGGGCCTTCAGGTTCCGCTCCATCCCGAAGTGGCGCTTCGCGGCGCTGCCGATCGCCTCCTCGAGGATCTCGATGAGCCGGGCGCGGTCGATGCCCTTGTCCTTCGCGACCTGGTCGAGGATGAGGTTGAGGTTCACGTTCTGCTGCATCGGTCAGTCCTTCCTCCGAAGGTCCGCCTCGAAGTCGTACTCGAGGTGGGCCTTCGCGATCTGATCGTGGGGGACGCGGTGTACGACCCCGTCCACGTCGATCTCGACGGCGCCGTCGCGGTAGCCCACGAGGACGCCCGTCCAGTTCTTGCGCGCCGGGGACCCGGGCGCCGTCCCGGCGACCGGCCCGTACGCCTTCACGTGCGCGCGCTGTCCTGCGTAGCGGTCGAAGTCGGCCGGCTTGCGGAGCGGGCGATCGAGCCCGGGCGACGAGACCTCGAGGTCGTACGCGGGCTCGATGAAGTCCTCGACGTCGAGGATGGGATCGACGAGCCGCGACACGGCCTGGCAGTCCTCGATCCCGACGCCGCCGGACTTGTCGACGAAGAGCCGGAGCGTCCAGCGGCTCCCTTGCCGGAGCCACTCCACCTCGACGAGCTCGTACCCATCGCGTGCGAGCACGGGCTCGAGCACCCGGCGCGTGTGGTCGGCGATGGACTCTTCTCCGATTCCCGTCATTGACCCTAAAAAACGAAAAGTGGGCGACGCGGCCCACTTTCGAGACCCGGCATTGCCCGGGCGCGAAAATGTCGGCGTGTCAGTAACAGACCGGGTGCAGGCGGTCAAGGACGACCGGGCTCGCGAGGGCGGGCCCACCGCCGGCCCGGCGCGCCGCCCCGCTCACTCCTTCGCGCCCTGCGGGAGCCGGAGGGCGAGCAGCCACTCCCGGTTCCCCGCCGGGCCCTCGATCGGGGACTCCACGTGCCCGACGACCTCGAAGCCGAGCTCCCGGGCCGCGGCGGCGATCCCGTCCAGCGCGGCCCGGCGCTTCCCCTCGTCGCGCACGACACCTCCCTTGCCGACCTCGCCCTTCCCGACCTCGAACTGTGGCTTCACGAGCAGCACCGCGGCGCCGCCCGGACGGAGGATCGCCCGCACCACCGGGAGGATGAGCCGGAGCGAGATGAACGAGAGGTCGCCCGTCACGAGGTCGACCCGGGTGCCGAGCGCCTCGGCGGTCAGTGCGCGAGCGTTCTCGCGCTCGCGGACGACGACGCGCGGATCGCCCCGGAGCTTCGGGTGGAGCTGGCCGTAGCCGACGTCGATCGCGAAGACGCGGGCGGCGCCGCGCTGGAGGAGGAGGTCGGTGAAGCCGCCGGTGGAGGCGCCCAGGTCCGCGCAGAGCTTCCCGGCCGGATCGATCGGGAAGACGTCGAGCGCCTTCTCGAGCTTCAGCGCGCCGCGCGACACGTAGCGCTGCGGGGCGGCGCCCTCCTTGAGCCGGATCGGCGCCTCTGGATCCACGAGCGCGCCCGGCTTGTCGACTCGGGCCTCGCCGGCGACGACGGCGCCGGCCATCACGAGCGCCTGCGCCTTCGCGCGAGACTCGGCGAGCCCGCGCTCGACGAGGAGCACATCGATGCGCTGCCTGCGCGGCATCCCGGCCCGTCCCGCGCGCGCCGGCGCCCCCCTAGGCCGCCCCGCGCTTGGCTCGCTCGCCCATGAGCTCGCGGCACGCGCGCGCGATCCCCTCGGCGTCGAGCCCGAGCTGGGCGCGCTGCCGGGCCTGATCACCGTGCGTCACGAACTCGTCGGGGAGCCCGAGGCGCCTCACGCGCAGCCCGTCGGCGACGAGCCCCCGCCGCTCGAAGAGCTCGAGGCAGGCGGCGCCGAATCCGCCGGGGAGGCAGCCCTCCTCGACCGTCACCACCCGCCGCGCGCGCTCCGCCTCGCCCGCGATGAGCTCCTCGTCGAGCGGCTTCGCGAAGCGCGCGTCCACGACGGACGCGGCGACGCCTTCCTTCGCGAGCGCCTCCGCGGCACCGAGCGCCGCGCGCAGCGTCGTGCCGAGCGCGACGACGCACACGTCCGGCTTGCCCGCGACGGCGCGCGCGATCCGGCCCTTGCCGATGGCGAGCACCTGCGGCGTCTCGAGCGGGAGCCCCTCGCCCGCACCGCGCGGGAAGCGGAACGCGACGGGACCGTCATGGTGCAGGGAGGTGTGGAGCGCGTGCCTGAGCTCGTTCTCGTCGGAGGGCGCCATCACGACGAGGTTCGGAACGCAGCGCAGGTAGGCGACGTCGAACGCACCCTGGTGCGTCTTGCCGTCGGCCCCGACGAGCCCACCGCGATCGAGGGCGAACGTCACCGGCAGCCGCTGGAGCGCGACGTCGTGGATGATCTCGTCGTACGCGCGCTGCAGGAACGTGGAGTAGATCGCGACCACCGGCCGGATGCCCTCGCAGGCGAGCCCGGCGGCGAACGTCACCGCGTGCTGCTCGGCGATCCCGACGTCGTACGTCCGCTCCGGGAAGCGCTGCTTCGCCTTGATGAGCCCGGTGCCCTCGAGCATCGCGGCCGTGATCGCGACGACGCGCGGGTCGTGCTCCATCTCCTCGCAGAGCGCCTCGGCGAACAGATCCGTGTACGCCTTCGCCGACGCCTTCTTCACCGGCTTCCCGGTCGCGACGTCGAAGAACGACAGGCCGTGCCCGCGCGTCGCCTTGTCCGACTCGGCGGGCTGGTAGCCCTTGCCCTTCGTGGTGATCGCGTGCAGGAGGACCGGGCCGTCGAAGATCGCCAGCTTCTCGAAGGTCTCGACGAGGCTCCTCACGTCGTGACCGTCCACCGGCCCGACGTAACGGAACCCGAGCCCCTCGAAGAGGATGCCGGGCGTGATGAGCGCCTTCGTCGCGTTGATCCCGTGGCGGATCATCTCGATCGCCGTGGGCCCCTTCGGCACGTGCGCGAGGAAGTCCTTCACCGCGTGGCGCCACCGGTTGTACGTGCGCGAGGCGAACTTCTTCGAGAACCACTCGGACATCGCGCCCACGTTGGGCGAGATCGACATCTCGTTGTCGTTCAGGACCACGAGGAGGTCGCGGCCGAGGTAACCGGCCTGGTTCAGCCCCTCGAACGCGACGCCGCCCGTCATCGCGCCGTCGCCGACCAGCGCGACGACCTTGCCCGGGGCGCCGGTCAGGCGCTTCGCCTCGAGCATGCCCAGCGCGGCGCTGATCGCCGTGGACGCGTGCCCCACGCCGAACGCGTCGTGCTCGGACTCGTGGCGCTCCGGGAAGCCCGCGAGGCCACCCGGGGTGCGGATGGTGCGGAACCGCTCGCGCCGGCCGGTGAGGAGCTTGTGCGCGTAGGCCTGGTGGCCGACGTCCCACACGAGCTTGTCCGTGGGGGACGTGTACACGTAGTGCAGCGCGACGTTGAGCTCGACCGCGCCGAGCGACGAGCCCAGGTGGCCGCCGTTCTTCGCGCACGTCTGGATGATCTCTTCCCGGATCTCCTCGCAGAGGCGCGGAAGGTCGTCGACCGAGAGGCGCTTCAGGTCGAGCGGCGAGTCGATGCTGTCGAGCAGGCGGCCCATTCGCATACCTCCGTTTCCTGCGTCCTACTTCACTTCTTGCGCGAGAGGACGTACCGCGCCACCGCCCGGAGCGGCTCGGCCCTCGGTCCGAGCGGGGCGAGCGCGGCGAGCGCCTCGTCGAGGAACGCCTCCGCGCGGCGGCGCGCCTCCGCGATCCCGACGAGGGCCGGCAACGTCGACTTCCCCGCCTCGGCGTCCTTGCCGGCGCGTTTCCCGAGCGTCTTCGTGTCTGCCGTGAGATCGAGGAGATCGTCGGCGATCTGGAACGCGAGCCCGAGCTTCAGTCCGATCGGGTAGACCGCCTCGATCGAGGCGCCCGCACAGCCGGCGCCGCCCGCGACCGCGGTCGCGAGCAGCGCGCCGGTCTTCGTGCGCATGAGCTCCATCACCTGCGGCTCGGCGAGGCGCGCGTGCTCGCCCTCCATGTCCCGCGCCTGCCCCTCCACCATGAGGTAGGCGTTCTCCGCGAGCAGGCGGGCGAGCGCGGCAGCCGCCGGTTGGGGGGCCGCGAGCAGGTGCCGGAACGCCAGGGATTGGAGCGCGTCGCCGACGAGCACCGCCGTGGCCTCGTCGTAGGCCTTGTGAACCGTGGGCCTGCCGCGGCGGAGATCGTCGTCGTCCATCGCGGGCAGATCGTCGTGGACGAGCGAGTAGGTGTGGATGGCCTCGAGGGCGACCGCGAAGCGCATCGCCAGAGAGCCGTCGGACGCGTCGCCGCCGTGGGCCTCGCAGGCGGCGAGGACGAGCGCGGGCCTGAGCCGCTTCCCGCCGCCGAGGAGCGCGTAGCGGACGGCCTCGACGAGCCGCGCCGGCCCGAGCCCGCGGCGCTCGTCGGCGAGCGCCGCGAGGCGCGGCTCCAGGCGGGCGCACACGGACGAGAGATAGGACTGGATGTCGAGGTCGGCGGCCACGCGCAGCCCCTTGTAGCACAAGGCGGCCGGGCGCTCACGCCGCCGGGCGGAGCGGCCGCAACCGGGGTTCACGCCCACGCTCACGCTCACGCCGGCGCGGGGATCGCGCCGGCACGCTGGTCGAGGATCTCGCGGATGCGCGAGATCAACCGGTCCATGTCGAGGGGCTTCGGGAAGTAGTCGATGGCGCCGGCGTCGATACCGTTTCGCTCGTCCTCGGCGCTCTTCCGTGCGGAGATGAAGATGACCGGGATGTCCCCGAACGTGGGGTTCTTCTTGATGGCGCGGCAGAGCTCGAAACCGTCGATCCAGCTCATCATGACGTCGAGCAGGATCACGTCGGGCCGGTCCACGTGCATCGCGGAGATGAGGCGCAGCCCGTTCGCCGCCTGGCCGACGTCGAAGCCCTCGAGCTCGAGCGCGAGCGTCAGCATCTCGCGCGTGTCGCGGTCGTCGTCGACGATGATGACCTTCGGCTTCTTCATGCGCTCTTGGGCCGGCATCGGTCGTCAGGATCCTCGGCCGGCCTCGGGCTCGAACGGCACCGCCTCCTCGTCGCCGTCGGCGTCGCGCACGAGCAGCTCGACCCTTCGCTCCGCCTCGTCGAGCTTGCGGGACGCGTCCTTCGCGATCCGCACGCCCTCCGCGAACTTCTCGATCGACTGCTCCAGCGTGAGCTGCCCGGACTCGAGCTCCGCGACGACGCGCTCGAGCCGCGTGACGAGCGCGTCGTAAGACTCCTCTGCCGCGGTCTGCCCCTGCCGCTCGCTCGCCTGGTTCACGCGACCTCCGGACGCTCTTACTTAACGACGCCGCGAAAGGGGGTCAACGCCCGCCCCGCCGGAGCCGCGGGTGTCGCCATCCCGCGCGGGCGCCGTGCGCCCCGGCAGCGGGTCGTCTCCGGCGTCCCTTCCGGTGACCCGCGCGTCGAGCCACCCCTCGCCGAGGACCACGCGCACGGCCTCGCCTTCCGAGGCCTGGGCGCTGCGAGAGACCACGTGCCCCTCCCGGAGCACGAGCGAGAAGCCCCGCGACAGGAGCTTCGCCACGTTCGCCGGCCCCAGCCGCGCCTCGAGCCGCTGCAGCCGGAGCGCCTCCCGGCGGAACGTCGCGGCCTGCCACGCCCCGAGGCGGCGAACGCTCGCCTCCATGCGCGAGCGCACCTCGCGCACGCGGCGGCGCGGCTCCTGGCGGCCGAGCCGCGCGCGCAAGGGGTCCAGCCGCGCCTGGCGCGCCCGGAGCGGGGAGCGCACGGCGGCGATCGCCGAGTGGAGGAGATCGTCGAGCCGGTGGCGCTCCCGGGAGAGGAGGTGCGCGGGATCCTCGAGCTCGGCCCGCAGCGCGCGCAGCTCGCCGCGCCGGAGCTCCAGCGCTCCCGCGGCGCAGCGGTCGAGCCGGGCGCGGAGCGCGGCGACGCGGGCCACGAGCTCGTCGCGCACCGGCGCGACCAGCTGAGCAGCGTGAGTCGGGGTGGCGGCGCGGACGTCGGCGACGAGGTCCGCCACCGTCACGTCTACCTCGTGGCCGACCGCGGACACGACGGGCACCGGGCACGCGGCGATCGCGCGCGCCAGCCGCTCGTCGTTGAACGCGCCGAGATCCTCCTGCGAGCCGCCGCCGCGGGTCACCACGACGACGTCGACGCCGGCGCGGCACAGGGCGCGGACGGCCGACGCCACCGTCGCCGCCGCGCCGTCGCCCTGGACCCGGCAAGGCGCGACCAGCACCGGGAGCGACGGGAAGCGTCCGTGGAGGACGCGGAGGAAGTCCCGGACCGCCGCGCCGGTGGGGCTCGTCGCGACGC
Source organism: Anaeromyxobacter sp. (assembly GCA_035456445.1). GTDB lineage: Bacteria > Myxococcota > Myxococcia > Myxococcales > Anaeromyxobacteraceae > Anaeromyxobacter. The sequence goes on along the minus strand of DATIDF010000417.1, from coordinate 10,547 downwards.
CGATCCGCCGCGGGACGACGGGCAGCCGCCGCTTGCGCGCGGGATCGAGGAGCCCATCCGCCTGGAGGCGCTCCTTCACCTGCTGCAGCAGGAGCGCGGCGGCGCCCGCCCCGCGCGGCTCGAGCTCCTGCACGATGAGCTGGTACTTCCCCTGCGGCGCGTAGATCTCGACGAACCCGCGAGCGATCACCTCCTGGCCCTCGGCGAGCGCGAACCGCACCCTGCGCGCTTGCGACGACCAGAGAACGGCGCCGATGAGCCCCTCGGCGTCCTTGAGCGAGAAGTAGACGTGCCCGCTCCCCTGCCGGCGCAGGTTCGCCACCTCTCCGGCGACCCAGATGTCGCGGAACTTGGGCTCGACCGCGTTCTTGAGCGCGCGCGTGAGCTCGCCCACCGACCACGGGCGCGGCAGCTCCCGCGGCGCGAACAGGTCGCCGGTGGCACCCTGCTCCGGACGGCGGACGCGGGTCACGGGCGGCCTTTCCCGCCACGGCGGGCGCGAGGCCGCCCATCGGCGCGGCGCGCGGGCGCCGTCGCGCCGGGTACACGCGCACGAGCGGCCGCGCGGCGAGGCGCCGTGAGCTCCGATCGCGCGGGGGCCGCCTCGCCGAGCGCGATGAGCCGCGTGAGCAGCAGGTCGATGTCGCGCTGATCCCGGATCCGCCACGGAGCGAGCGAAGGCCCGCCGCCCACGTGGACGCCGAACACGAGCGGCGCGCCGACCGCGAACGCGTCCTCGTCGGTGACGTCGTCGCCCGCGTAGAGCGCGGCGTCGCACCCGAGCCTCGCGAGGAGCGCGCGCACGGCGTCGCCCTTCGAGGGGAAGTCGTGCGGGAGGACGTTGAGGACCTTCTTGCCTGGGATGATGCGGGTCCCCTCGAGCTGGTTCGCGGCCTCGTACACGGCGCGCTCCGCGGCGCGCCAGGTCCGCGACAGGCCGTAGTGGATCGCGAGCGTCGACCGCTTGTCCTCGAAGTGAATCCCGGGCACCCCCGCGAGCGCCTCCTCGAGCCGCCGCCGCCAGCCGCGGACGCGGCGCAGGACGCGCTCGGGCACCGCCACGGGCCGGCCGAGCTCGAAGCCGTGGTTGCCGACGACGAGGGGGATCGTGGACCCGACGAAGCGGTCCACGTCGCGCCACGCGCGCCCGGACACGACCGCCACCGGGTAGAGCTCCCCGACCCGCCGGAGCAGGCGCCGGGTCGTCTGGCGCATGAACGCGCCGCGCGGGTCGCGCACGACCGGCGCGAGCACGCCGTCGTAGTCGAACGCGAGGAGGACCCTCGCCGGCGTGTGCTCGCCGACGAGGCGCGCGAGCGCGGCGCGATGCCGGGGGTGGAGGAGATCCTTCATCGGCCGGAGGGGAGCAGCGAGGAGTGAGCATAACACCTGCTCGCTGTGGTCCGCTCGCGTTTCCCCGGCGCCCGCGGACGCGCGAGGCGCCGGGGCGCTCCCGTCACGCGGCAGGCCGGCTCGCGTCGAGCCCCGCGCGCACGACGTCCGCGAGCGCCGCGATGAAGTCCGGACGCGTTCCGAGGGCGGGGACGCGGAGGTAGGCCGTCGCGCCGCCCTTATGCGCGGCCTCCTTCGCGAGGACGTCGAGGTCGTACAGCGTCTCGAGGTGCTCCGAGACGAACGCGATCGGCACGGTCACGATCGCGCGCCCGCGCGCGTTCGCCCCGAGGAACTCGACGGTGTCCGGGCCGAGCCACTTCGCCGGCCCGACCCGGCTCTGGAAGGTCACCTGGAAGTCGGACGCGCCGGCGCGGCGGGCGGTCTCGCGCGCCGAGTGCTCGATGTAGCCCGGGTACGGATCGCCCTTGCGCACCTGGCTCATCGGCAGGCCGTGCGCGCTGAACACCACGAGCGCCGACGACCGCTGCGCCTCTGGCAGCGAGGCGAGCGTCTCGCGCAGCGCGGCCGCGGAGGCGTCGAGGTAGCCCTCGTGATCGTGCCACGTGCAGATCTCGACGAGGGGCAGGTGGTTCGGCCAGACGCGCCTGAGCTCGACGAGCGAGCTCTTCGTGGTCGCGTTCGCGTACTGCGGGTACAGCGGGAGCGCGACGGCGCGGGTAGCGCCCGCCGCGATCGCCTCGCGCATGCCCTCCTCGGTGTTCGGGTGCCCACACCGCATCGCGAGGTGGCAGGACCACCCCGGCCCGAGCGCGCGCTCGAGCGCCCGCGCCTGGCCCTCGGTCCCCTCGACGATGGGGGACTTCCCGCCGATGAGCGCGTACTTCTCGGCCGACGATGGGGCGCGCAGCCGCGAGATGAGCTTCGCGACGAGCGGGCGGAACGGGCCGAACGGCGCGGTGATGAGGAGCGGATCCGAGAAGAGCTCGTAGAGGTACGGCTCGACCTCGTCGAGGCTCCGGGGCCCCCCGAGGTTCATGAGGAGGACGGCGGTGTGCTCCATTGGGAACCTCGGTCCACGGCGCCGGGCGGTTGACGGAGCCCCGAGCCCGAGTCCGAGCCCGCTATTTCGGGGGCGGGCTCGGGCGCGGGCTCGTTCACGGGTTCCGGCCAACCGAGCTGCGCTGTCATCATCAGATCGTGCGCGAGAACGTGGGCTTCTTCTCGCCGGCGTGCTTGCCCAGGTAGGCGTCGAAGAGCATGGCGACGTTGCGGACGAGGAGTTGGCCGACCGGCGTCACGCGGAGTACCTCGCCGTCGAACGTCACGAGCCCGTCGTCCTGGAGCTCCGAGACGCCCTTCGCGAGGTCCGCCTCGATCTCCTTGCGGGCGGCGGGCCCGAACTTCTCGGCGACCTCGCGCAGGTCGAGCTTGAGGAGGCACATGACCCGGTTGATGACGAAGCGACGCATGACGTCGTCTTCCGTCACCGACGCGCCGCGCTCGACGGGGATGATGCCCTGGGCGATCTTCTCGCCCCAGTCCTTCAGCTTGTGCGCGTTCTGGGCGTACGCCCCGCCGATGTCCGAGATGGACGTCATCCCGAACGCGACGGTGTCGGCCGCGGGGCGGACCGTGTACCCCTGGAAGTTCCGGTACAGGTAGCCCGCGTCCTGCGCGCGCGCGAGCTCGTCCGACTCGAGCGCGAAGTGATCGAGGCCGATGAGCCGGTAGCCGCCGGAGGTGAACGCCTCCACGGCCTGCAGGAACAGCTCCACGCGCTGCTCGGGCTTGGGGAGCGCCTCCTGGGGTAGCAGCCGCTGGTGCGGCTTCGACCACGGGACGTACGCGAAGCCGAACACCGCCATGCGATCCGGATGGATCTGCAGGATGAGGTCGAGCGTCTTCAGCCAGGTGTCGCGCGACTGAAAGGGGAGCCCGTAGATGAGGTCGAGGTTCACGCCGTGGAAGCCCGCGTCGCGCGCCGCCTGCACGAGCTCCGCGGTCTCCTTCACGCCCTGGATCCGGCCGACCGTCTCCTGCACGTGCGGGTCGAAGTCCTGCACGCCCATGGAGATCCGGTTGAAGCCGAGCTTCGCGAGCGTCTCGATCTGAGAGCGCGTCGTGATCGCCGGGTCGATCTCGATCGCCTTCTCGCCGTCCTTCGCGAAGTCGAAGCGGCGCGCGAGGATCTCGTGGCAGCGCTCGAGCTGCTTCTCGTCGAGGAAGGTGGGCGTCCCGCCGCCCCAGTGGAGCTGGGTGACGGTGCGCCGGTGGGGCAGCCGCTTCGCGACGAGCTCGACCTCCTGGTCGAGGAGCTCGAGGTAGGACTCGGCGCGGGTGCGGTCGTGCGTCGCGATGACGTTGCAGCCGCAGAACCGGCACATCTCGCGGCAGAACGGGATGTGGACGTAGATCGAGAGCGGGCCGCCCTGGGCGTCGGCGCGCGCGAGGTGGTCCTCGTACTCCCTCGGTCCGAACGCGTCCTTCCACTCGGGCGCGGTCGGATAGCTCGTGTACCGCGGGCCGGGACGGTCGTACTTCTTGATGAGCTCCCAGGAGGGGATCTGGATCACGTCGTCCTCACTTCCAGGTGAAGGCGTGGACCGCGTCCACGACCGCCTTCACGTTCTCGGTCGGCGTGGCCGGGGTCAGGCCGTGGCCGAGGTTGAAGATGTAGCCGGGCTCCCGTCCCGCCGCCCGAACGATGGAGAGCGCGCGCTCGACCGCGACCTGCTTCGGCCCGAGGAGGACGGTCGAGTCCATGTTCCCCTGGATCGCGACGCCTGGCGCGCGCCGGCGCGCCTCGTCGATCGGGATTCGCCAGTCGACGGAGATGACGTCGTAGCCGAGCTGCGCGAGGCGCTCGAGGTGCCCGGTCATGCCGGTCGCGAAGAAGATCGCCGGCACCCCCGCGCGCCTCACCGCCTCGGCGATGCGCGCGAGGTAGGGGAACGCGAACTCCTCGAGGTCGGTGCGATCGAGCTCGCCGAGCCAGCTCTCGAAGATCTGCGCGGCCTGCGCACCCGCCGCGATCTGCTCCTCGATCTGGACGATCGCCGCCCGCGTGAGCTTCTCGAACAGCGCGTGCGCCGTCTTCGGCTCGGCGTAGAGCATCGTCTTCAGCCGGGTGAAGCCCTGGCTGCCGCCCTCGACGACGTAGCTCGCGACGGTGAACGGTCCGCCGACGAAGCCGATGAGCGGCACGCGATCCTTCAGCGCGGCGCGGATGGCGCGCACGCCGTCGAGGACGTACGGCAGGTCCTTCTTGGGATCGGGGATAGTCAGCGCGTCCACGTCCGCGCGCGTGCGCACCGGGTTCCCGATCTTCGGACCGCCGTCGCCCTTGCCCTTCTCGCCCTTCTCGAACGAGAGGTCGAGGCCCATCGCCGGGAGGTGGACGAGGATGTCGGAGAACAGGATGGCGGCGTCGAAGCCGAACTCGTCGATCGGCGCGACGGTCACCTGGGCGATGAGCTCCGGCGAGCGGCACAGCTCGAGGAAGCCGACCTTCTCGCGGACGGCACGGTAGGACGGCTGGTAACGACCGGCCTGGCGCATCATCCAGACGGGGAGGCGATCGACGGGCTGCTTCCGGCATGCGGCGAGGAATCGGTGGGTCATGAGGGCCGGCATCTTAGTCGACTTCCAGCGTCGGGAACACGGGCGAGACGCCCGGATCTTCCCGCCGGCGGTCGACGTGGCGCGTCGCCGCGCCGCGCTCCGGCGCCCTTGGCTCAGCGCCGGGTGACGACGAACGCGACGAGCACGGCGCCGATCGCGACCATCGCGAGGCCGTAGACGACGAGCATCGCGCCGGCCGTCCGGGCGCGCGCGCCCTCGACGTCTCGGCCCTGCACGTAGATCCGCCGACGGCGCAGTGCGGCGATCCCCTTCGCGATGATGAAGGCGCCCGGGACGGCGAGGAGCACGGCGGCGAGGACGAGGAGGGCGCGGGCCATGTGGGTGCCTAGGGCACGAGCGCGGCGGCGGCGCGCGCGGCGCTGACCGAGCGGACGCGCACGGACTTCCGGCGGCCGGTCTCGCCGCGGACGATCGTGACGTCCTGCTTCCGGACCGAGAGGGCGTCGGCGAGGAACGCGACGAGGGCGGCGTTCGCCTCACCGTCGACGGGGGGCGCGGCGAGCTGGATCTTGAGCCGGCCGTCGTGCTCGCCGGCGACGCGCGTGCGCGACGCGCGCGGCTGGACGAGCACCTCCAGCACCACCCCGCCCGCCTCGTCCCGTGCGAAGCTCACCGGAGTCCCATGAGCACGATCCTGGCCTTGTCGGCGCGCGCGATCATTCGCTCGAGATCCATGACGAGCGTCGCGCCCGCCTCGACCGCGAGCACCCGCCCGCCTGCCTCGACCAACGTCTCGAGCGTGTCGGGGCCGACGGCGGGCAGGTCGAAGCGGCGGTCCTGGTTCGGCTTCACCGCCTTCGCGACGACGAACCCGCCCGAGCGCGCGAGCTCGCCGCCGCGCCGGATGCACGCGTCGGTGCCCTCGAGCGCCTCGACGGCGAGCGCGACGCGGTCCTTCACGACGACCGTCTGTCCGAGGTCGAGCCGCCCGATGTCTCGGGCGAGCGCGAGCCCGTAGGAGGCGTCGGCCCGCTCCTCGTCGGTCGGCTGGTGCCGGCCCATGACCCCCTCCGGCGCGAGCCGGTCCGAGAGGAACGGCGTCGGGTCGGTGATCGGTACGCCCTCCTCGTCGAGGAAGCGCGCCATCGCCCGGAGCAGGTTGTCGTCGGAGCGGATGCCGACGCGCGCGAGGACGCGGAGTCCGGTCGCGTCCAGCATCGCATCGGTGAAGAAGCGCTTCTTGGTGATCGCGCCGAGCATCACGCTCTGCGTGGCGCCTCCCGCGCGGAGCGCGTCGAGGATGTGCCCGATCTGCCCGAGCTTCACCCAGGTCAGCGCGTCGACGGCGCCCTCGAGCGCGGGGTCGGTCTCGCTCCGGTGGGCCACGGCGACGACCCGATGGCCGGCGCGGCGGGCGCTCTCCGCGAACAGGATCGGGAAGCGCCCGCCCCCCGCGATGAGGCCGATCGTCGCCATCCCTACCGCGTGATGCCTCGCTGCGTGCCCTTGAGGAACCGGACGAAGTGCAGGACATCCTCGTACGCGCCGAGCTCCGCCTCCACCTGGGCGATCGCCTCCGCCAGGCCGAGGTTCGCGCGGAACACGATCTTGTAGGCCTGCTTCACGTTGCCGATGCGCTCCTCGCTCATCCCGGCGCGCTGCATGCCGACGGCGTTGAGGCCGGCGAGCTCGGCGCGCGGGCCGGCCACGGTGCAGAACGGCGGCACGTCCATCGTCACGCCGGTGAGCCCGGAGACGAACGCGAGACGCCCGATGCGGCAGAACTGGTGCGCCGCGGCGAGGCCGCTGATGTGCACGTGGTCCTCGAGCACGACGTGGCCCGCGAGCGCGACCGAGTTCGCGATGATCGCGCCGTCGCCGACGTCGCAGTCGTGCCCGACGTGGCTGTTCGCCATGAACAGGCAGCCCGAGCCGATGCGCGTGACGCCGCCGCCCTGGACGGTGCCGAGGCTGATTGTCACGCCCTCGCGGAACGTGTTCCGGTCGCCGATCGCGAGCTCGGTCGGCTCGCCCCGGTACTTGAGATCCTGCGGGACCTCGCCGACGACCGCGTGCGGGAAGACCCGGTTGCCCTCGCCCAGCGAGGTGCGCCCCGAGACGACCGCGTGGGCGCCGACGACGGTCCGGGGGCCGATCCGGACGTGCGGCCCGATCACGGCGAACGCCCCGATCTCGCAGGAGGGATCGAGCTCGGCCCCGGGCTCGACGACGGCGGTGCGGTGGATGGCCATCTCGCTCTCCTGCCTCTACCCCTGCTCGCGATCCGCGAGCATCGCCATGAAGTCGGCCTCGGCGACGGTCTGCCCGTCGACCACGGCGGCGCCCTTCTGCCGCCAGATGGCGCCCTTCCGCTTCACCACCTCGACGTGCAGCTCGAGCCGATCGCCGGGGACGACCGGCCGGCGGAACTTCGCGCCGTCGATGGACATGAGGTACGTGATCTTCTCGTTCACGTCCTCGTCCTGCCCCATCGACTTCACGGCGAGGAGCGCGCACGCCTGCGCGAGCGCCTCGAGGATGAGGACGCCGGGCATGACCGGCTTCCCCGGGAAGTGGCCGACGAAGAACGGCTCGTTCATCGTGACGCTCTTCCAGGCGACGAGCCGGACGCCCGGCTCGATGGCGACCACCCGGTCCACCAGCAGGAACGGCGGGCGGTGCGGCAGGATCTGCTGGATCGCCTCGACGTCCATCAGGACGGCGGGCGTCGCGCGCTCGGTGCTCATCGCTCCCCTTCCTTCCCCGCCCGCAGGCGGTCGAGCTCGCGGCGGAGCTCCTTCACCTCCTTGCGGAGGTCCGACAGGTGCCGCAGGCTCGCCTGCGTGCGCAGCCACTCGGTGTGCGGCTGGGCGGGATAGCCCGCGACCGTCTCCCCCGGCGCGATGTCGCTCATGATGCCGGACTGGGCGCCGATCTTCACCCCGTCGCCGATGCTGAGGTGGCCGACGATCCCGACCTGCCCTGCGGCGACGACGCCCATCCCGAGCTTCGTCGAGCCGGCGATGCCGACCTGCGACACGATGAGGCAGAGCGGCCCGAGCTCCACGTTGTGGGCGATCTGGACGAGGTTGTCGATCTTCGTCCCGCGCCCCACCCGCGTCGCCCCGAGCGTCGCGCGATCGATGCAGGCGTTCGCGCCGATCTCGACGTCGTCCTCGACGACGACGATGCCGATCTGCGGGACCTTGAAGTGGCGCGGGCCGTGCCCCTCGCCGTCGGGATCGAACGCGAACCCGAAGCCGTCGGCGCCGATGACGCAGCCCGGCTGCAGGATGACCCGATTCCCCAGGACGCAGCGCTCGCGCACCACGACGTTCGGGTAGAGCAGGCAGTCCTCGCCGACCCTCGCCCCCTCGCAGACCTGCACGCCGGGATAGACGATCGTGCGCGGGCCGATCTCCGCGCCCGGGCCGATGGACGCGAGCGGCATGACCTGCGCGCTCGGGTGCACCCGCGCGCTCGGGTGGACGGCCGCCTCGGGCGCGATCTCCGGAGAGGGCTCGCGGGGTGGGTGGAACAGCGTCGAGATCTTCGCGAACGCGAGGTAGGCGTTGCGCGCGCGCAGCACCGTGCGGCCGGGCGGCACCTCGACGTCCGGCTCGACCACGACGGCGCCCGCGCGGGAGGCCTCGAAGGCCTTCCGGTACTTCTTGTTCGAGAAGAACGAGACCTCGTGCGCACCGGCGTCCTCGAGCGGCGCGATCCCCTCGACGACCTGGGACCCGTCGCCGACCACCTCGCCGCCGACGCGAGCGGCGAGCTCCGCGAGCGTGAACGTCACGTCCGCCTCACTTCTTCGCGGGGGTGGCGGTGGGCTTCGCGGCGGGCTTCTTCGCCCCGCCGGCGCCGGGGAACTTCGCGTTGTACTTGCGGATGAGCTCGTTCGTGAGGTCGAGCGCGGGCGCGGCGAACACGAGGCCCGAGTCGGTGCGCTCGAGGACCATCGTGAACCCGTCGGCCTCGGCGATGTCGCGGACGATGTTCGCCATTTTGTCGAAGATGCCGCGCGTCACCTCGCGCTCGCGCTCCGAGAGGTCCTTCTGGAGCTGGCCCCAGAACTGCTGCAGCTCGTTCGCCTTGCGGTCGAGCTCGGCGGCCTTGTCCCGGCGCGCCTGCTCGGCCATGACGACCGCCTGCTTCTCGAAGTCCTGGCGGAGCTTGTCGAACTCGGTCTTCTTCGCGTCGAGCTGCTTCTGCTTCTCGTCGAAGTCGCGCTTCAGGGTGGCCTTCGCGGACTTCCCCTCCTCGATCTCGTTCAGGGCGCGCTGGAGGTCGACGAAGCCGAGCTTGGTCTCGGCGCGGGCGGCGGTGGCCGCGAGCAGGGCGAGGACGGCGGTGAGACGCAGGGCGTGTCGCATCGGTGCTCCTTTCGACCGGCGATCAGAAGAAGTTGCCGATCGTGAACTGGAAGTCGAGGGCCTGGTCGATGTAGGCGCCGCCGTTCTCCGGGCTCTCGCGCCGGCGGTCGAGCGGGATCCCCCACTCGAAGCGGAGCGGGCCGATCGGGCTCTGCCAGCGGAAGCCGAAGCCGACGGACTTGTAGAGGGACAGGGGCACGGCCGAGTCGGTGTAATGGCCGGGGGCGAACGCGTTGCCGAAGTCGCTGAACAGGACGCCGCGCACGCCGACCGCCTTGAAGAGCGGGAACTCGAGCTCGAAGTTCAGGACCAGCTGCTTGTCGCCGCCGACGTAGAGCGCGCCGCGCTTGGCGCTCGGGTCGTTCAAGATCGGGACGTACACGACCGGCGAGATGGAGAGATAGCGGTAGCCGCGGACCGAGTTGATGCCGCCTACGTAGTAGTGCTCCGAGATCGGGACCCGGTGGTCCGCGTCCCAGTCGCGGATGTAGCCGAGGGCGAGCTTCGCCCGGCCGACGAGCCCCAGCCAGAACGGCCGGTACGCGCGCGCGTCGACGGCGTAGCGCGTGAAGAGGTTCACCTCGTCGCCGAAGAGCGCCTCGGGCGCGAGGAGGGGGGGCGCGAACTCCGCGCTCCCGGACAGGAAGTACCCCCGGGTCGGGAACAGCCGGTTGTCTCGCTTGTCCCATTGCAGGGACAGCCTGAGCGCGCTCGTCGTGCCCGACTTGAACTGCTGGCTCGCCGACACCGCCGCGATGCCGGTCGCGGAGACGTCCACGCGCTCGTTCGTGTACGTCGCGAAGAGCCGCATGTCCTCGAGGTTCTTCGCGAACGACCACCACGGCGCGAGCCCGTTCAGCTCGTAGCCCCACGTCGTCGAGCCGCCGACGGCGCGGCGCGTGAAGGTGGTGTAGATGCCCTCCGTCGCGTACAGGTCGAAGGCGAACGTCCACTTCGTGTCGAGGAAGTACGGCTCGACGAACTGGATCTGGCCGAGCTGGCGGACCGACGACCACTGCACCTGCAGGGAGAGCGTCTGCCCCCACCCGAAGAAGTTGTTCTGCGAGATCTGCCCGGTGAGGATGAAGGTCTCGTAGGACGAGAACCCGGCGCCGATCTGGAACGTGCCGGTCGCGCGCTCCTTCACCTCGACCACCGCGACGATGGTGTCCTCGGAGCTGCCCTGCTTCGTCGTGATCTCGACGTTCTCGAAGAAGCCGAGCGCGGTCA
>DATIDF010000416.1:0-2790 GCA_035456445.1 Anaeromyxobacter sp. | reverse complement strand
CGAGGCGCTGCGATGATCGTCGGCGAGACGAAGCTCACGCGCGTGCTCGTCGGGCGTCTCGAGGCGGGCGAGTGGCTGCACGAGGCGCTCCTCGAGATGGCGCGCCTCGAGCGCGTCGACGCCGCGATGGTCCGCGGGCAGGGGATCCTCGACCTCGCGGAGCTGGAGCTCTGGGAGCCGGCGCGGAGGGCCTATGGGGCGCCGCTCCGGCTCTCGGGCGCGCTCGAGCTCGCGAGCCTCTCCGGGTCCGTGAGCCTGCGAGGCGGTGCGCCCGACGTGCGGCTGCACGCGGTCGTGGCCGGGCTAGGCGGCGAGCCGGGGTCGCCGGGCTGCGCGGGAGGGCGCCTCGCCCGCGGCCGGGCGGTCGCGGTGGAGCTTGCTCTGGACGTCTACGACGACGGCGACCTCGACCGGAGCGTGGACGATCCGGTCACGGGCCTCCCGCTGTGGCGGACCCCACGGCGTCGCTGACGCCGAGCGTGGTCCGGAAGTCGGCGATCGCGGGGATCCCCGGGAGCACCTCGATCGGCCGCGCGGAGTGATCGGTGTCGAGGTGCACGACGAGCGCGCCCGGCCAGCGCCGCGCGTACAGGTTCACGTGCGCAGGCTCGTTGTCGAAGGCCGCCGCCACCGGGCCGATCCGCTCGACGCGCGCGGCCGCGACCTCCTTCCACGCGTCGTCGCCGAGCGCGAGGTCGTCCTTCATGAGGAGGCGGACGCGGTCCCCGTCCGGCGGCGGGAAGCCCTCGCGGCGGAGCACGTGCAGCGTGCCGTCGCGCATGCGGGCGGGGCGCCCGGTGACGTAGGCGAGGCGCGCGCCGGTGCGAGCGAGGGTTCGCACGAACTCGGCCGCGCCCGGGATCGCCCCGTCGAGCCGGCAGTAGGCGCTCGTGAAGAACCACTCCGCCCAGAAGCGCCGCGCCGGCCTGGCGTGCGCGGCGATCTCCGCCGGCGAGAGCCCCGCGTTCGCGAGCGCGACCTCGAGGTCCCAGCCCTGCCAGTGCTCCGGCCGCGCCTCGAGGAGCGCCGGAAGCCCCGCCACGCGGCCGTAGTCCTGGAGGATGCGCGCCTGGCGCGGACGGTTGTCGAGGAGCGTGGAGTCGAGGTCGAGCACGACGACGCCCTCCGGCGCGGCCGCCGCGGCGCGGGACAGCGCGGCGGCGAGGATCGTCTCCTGCACGTGGGGGCGGGCGCGCCAGTCCATGCGTTCTTCCTAGGCCCCAGGGGCTTCGCGCGAAACGCCCGGGTGGGAGCCGCGGGTGGGAGCGGGACGCCTGCCGTGCGCTACGGGAACGACGTGTAGCGTGGCCGTGGGAGAGGCACGGAGGTTCTCGGCAGGCGGATCTCGGTTACAGTCGCGACGTGCCCACGGAGCCGGAGATCCTCGTCGTCGAAGATGCGCCGAGCCAGGCGGAGTGGCTCGGCGCCGTGCTCTCGCGCGAGGGCTATCGCGTCCGCGTCGCGCGCGACGGGGGAGAGGCGCTCCGCGCCATCCGCGAGGCGCCGCCTGATCTCGTCCTGCTCGACCTCATGCTCCCCGACGTGAGCGGGCTCGACGTGCTGCGGACGATCAAGGCGCCGCCGGAGGACCCTTTCGTCCCGGTCATGATCCTGTCGTCCCGGTGCGACGTCGAGACGAAGGTGACCGGCCTGAGGCTCGGCGCCGACGACTTCCTCGCGAAGCCCTTCGCCGAGGCGGAGGTCCTGGCTCGCTGCGCCGCCATGCTGCGCATCAAGTCGCTCCAGGACCAGCTCCGTCGCGCCCAGCGGGACCTGGAGGAGCGCTCCGTCACCGACGCGCTCACCGGGCTCAAGAACCGGCGCTTCTTCGACGAGCGGCTTCATGAGGAGTTCTGCCGCGCGCACCGGTACGCGGACCCCGTGTCGCTCATCATGATCGACCTCGATCACTTCAAGGTCGTGAACGATCGGCACGGCCACCCGACCGGCGACGCCGTGCTGCGCGACGCGGCGGCCATCGTGCGCGCGTCGATCCGCGACCCGGACATCTGCTGCCGGTACGGCGGCGAGGAGTTCACGGTCATCCTCCCGAAGACGCACCTGCCCGGCGCGCTCGCGGTCGCGGAGCGGATCTGGCGTGCGCTGGGCTCGAAGGCCTACGGCGTTCCGGCGACCGCGCCCGGCGGACCGGCGACGCTCCGCGTGACCGCCTCCGTCGGCGTGGCCTTCTTCCCGTCGAAGGACGTCACCGCGCACGAGCACCTCCTGCGCCTCGCCGACGAGGCGCTCTACCAGGCGAAGCGCGCGGGCAGGAACACCATCTGCCTGTACCAGGCGCCCTCCTCGTCACCGTCGGTTGCTGCCACCAATGGTTGACGCCTAATTGGCGTTACCGTCAGGGTAAGGGTATACCCTGACCCGGAGCGGCTCAGTACCCGGGTCCGAGTCCGCTCAACGATGCGAAAACACTGCTCCCCGGGCCCGATCCGGGTGGACCGGACGATGCACCCATGGGGCACCCCGTGATGGATGCGCAGGTCATCTCGACGGGGTACGTGCACTCCGGGACTCGCCCGGAGTCCACGCTGCTCGTCGTGGAGGACGACGAGCAGGTTCGCCGCGCGCTGCACCGCGTCCTGCGGCGCGCGCCCTGCCGCGTCCTCGACGCCTCCGACGCGGAGACGGCGGTCCGGATCCTCGAGCGCGAGCCGGTGCAGGCGATCGTCTCGGACCACCGGATGCCGGGGACGACGGGCATCGAGCTCTTGCGTTCCGTGAAGGAGCGCTGGCCCCGCGTACAGCGCGTCCTGCTCACCGGGCAGGCCGACT
>DATIDF010000415.1:0-27448 GCA_035456445.1 Anaeromyxobacter sp. | reverse complement strand
GCGCGATCCGTCGCGGCTGGTGCTCGACCTGCACGGCGTCTCGCGCGCTCCGAAGGGCACGGTGAAGCTCTCTGGCGCGTTCACGCAGGTCCGCTTCGGCAAGGACGACGGCAAGATCCGCGCGGTGCTCGACGCCGCGGGCGAGCTGCCGAAGTACGAGGTGAAGCGCGTCCCGGGCGGTGTGGCGATCGTCGCGCAGGCCGAGGGGCGAGTGGCGAAGGCGACGCCGCCCGGATCTCCTGAGGCCGGTCATCCCGAGCGTAGCGATGCCGCGGCAGCGGCGGAGCGTAGTCGAGGGACCCCGACCGGATCTCCTGAGGCCGGTCACCCTGAGCGTAGCGACGCGGCGTCAGCCGCGGAGCGAAGTCGAAGGGCCGCGACCGAAAAAGTCCCCGCACCCCGCGCCCGCATCGCCGACGTCCGCTTCGGCCAGCAGGGCAAGGCTGCCCGCATCGAGATCGCGGGCAAGGCGCGCTACACGCTCTCCCGCCCCGACGCGCACACCGTGGTCCTCTCGCTGGAGGACGCCGAGATCCCGAAGAAGCTCGAGCGGTCGCTCGACACGAGCGCGTTCCAGGGGCCGGTGCTCATGGTCTCCTCCTTCAACCAGCCCTCCACGGGCCAGGTGAAGGTGGTCGCGACGCTGCGCGCCGCTGCCAAGGACGAGATCGTGCAGACGAAGGACGGCCTCGCCTGGACGTTCGCCGCCACCGAGAAGGACGCCCCCGCGCCGTCGCCCGCTCCGGTCCCCGTGGTGCGCGCCACCGAGGCGCAGGCCGCCGGCTTCGCGGCCGAGGCGCCCGCGTACGCGCTCTCCGGCGCGCCGCAGGCGCGCGGCTACAGCGGCCGCCGCATCACGCTCGACTTCCACGACATCGACATCCGCAACCTCCTGCGGCTCATCGCGGACGTCTCGAAGAAGAACATCGTCGTCGCCGACGACGTGACCGGGAAGGTGACCGTCGCCCTCCGCAACGTGCCCTGGGACCAGGCGCTCGACCTCGTCCTCAAGACGAAGGGGCTCGGCAAGGAGGAGATGGGGAACGTCATCCGCATCGCGAAGTACGAGGACATCGCGAAGGAGCAGCTCGCGCGCGCCGAGGCGGAGAAGGCCCGCATCCCGCTCATGCCGCTCAAGGTCCGCATCATCCCGGTGAACTTCGCGCGCGCCGGCGAGGTCTCGGGACGCGTGAAGGACGTGCTCACCGAGCGCGGCTCGGTCTCCACCGACGAGCGTACGAACGTGCTCATCGTGAAGGACGTCCAGGACGCGCTCGTGCGCGCCGAGGGGCTCGTGCGGAACCTCGACACCGAGATCCCGCAGGTGCTCATCGAGAGCCGCATCGTCGAGGCGTCGTCCAACTTCAACAAGGCGCTCGGCGTGCAGTGGGGCGGCAACGCCTCGTTCACCCAGGCGACCGGGAACCCGACCGGCCTCGTGTTCCCGAACAACGCCGCGGCGACGGGCGGCGCCGGACCTGGCAACAACTTCGGCACCGCCGCGAATCCGAACTACGCCGTGTCGCTCCCCGCCCCGGTCGGCGACGGCCAGGGCGGCGCGCTCGGCCTCGTGTTCGGCTCGGCGGGCGGCGCGTTCAACCTGAACCTGCGGCTCTCCGCGCTCGAGAACAACGGCGTCGTGAAGACCATCTCCGCGCCGAAGATCGCGACCATCGACAACCGGGAGGCGACGATCGGGCAGGGCATCTCGATCCCGTTCTCGCAGGTCTCCGCCTCGGGCGTGAACACGACGTTCATCGAGGCGAAGCTCGAGCTCAAGGTGACGCCGCACGTCTCGGCGGACGGCTCGATCCTCCTCAAGATCAAGGCGACGAACAACCAGCCGAACCCGCAGCTCACGGGCGCGAACGGCCAGCCGTCGATCTCGAAGCGCGAGGCGGAGACGGAGGTGCTCGTGAAGGACGGCGAGACGACCGTCATCGGCGGCATCTACACCCGCCAGACCGCGAACCGCACGAGCGAGGTCCCCTTCCTCGGGAAGCTCCCGCTGCTCGGCTATTTCTTCCGGAACATGAGCGAGCAGGACGACCACACCGAGCTCCTCATCTTCATCACCCCCCGCATCCTGAACCGGGCGGCGACCGCGGTCGCCGCGGGCAACTAGGAGCGCACGCCCATGAAGACGAGACTCGCAGCCCTCGCCCTCGCCACCCTCGCGCTCGCCTGCGCCGACAACGGCGCGTCCGTCGAGCCGTTCGCGATCTGCTCGCCCCCCGAGGACGAGTGCGTGTTCAGCTCGGAGTGCGACATGCAGTTCATCGGGCGGCTCGCGCTCGACACGACGGTGAGCTCCCAGCTCTGGATCTTCATCCAGGTGAACAACCAGCTCCCCGTGAACGCCGACCTCTCCGCGGGGCGCGTCAACACGAACGACGCGTTCGTGACGGAGTACGAGGTCGAGTACGAGGGCGCCGCGACGGGCAGCTCGATGGGGCGGCTCCAGTCGGTCGTGCCCGCGAGCGGCAGCGCCGTGATCAGCGTGTTCCTCCAGCCACCTGCCGTGGCCGGAGAGGTCGTCGCGAAGCTGCGCCTCAAGGGCACGTACACCGATCAGTCGGACTTCGAGACGGCCGAGTTCGAGATCCCGATCACGGTCTGCCAGGGCTGCCTCGGGTTCCCCGGATGTCCGGTGGGCGAGGTCCTGACGTCCGTCTGCCCCCCCACGGCCGGTCAGTCGCCCATCGCGGTGACGTGCGAGGCCGCTGCCACCACGCCGACCCCTCCTTGACGCGCCGCGTTCCGGGCGAACCCTTGACGTTCCACGCGCGGGCGGGCTAAGTACGAGCCCGCTCCGCGCGTCCGTGCTCGTAATGACGGAGGTTTTTGGCCGGCGGAGCCTTCGGACATGAGCTTCCGCGCCCATCTCGAGCAGGTCTGCCAGAGCGTCGACGGAGCCGTCGCGTGCTCGCTCATGGGCATGGACGGCATCGAGGTGGATACGCACCTCACCGGCACCGCCGACGTCGCGGACGTACGCTCGCTCCTCGTGGAGTACTCCGGCGTCCTCCGCAACGCGCGGGAGGCCGCGGCGGCCCACGAGGCCGGCGGAGTCGCCGAGATATCCATCGCGACGGACAAGCTCATCGCCGTGGCCCGGCAGGTGTCACCGGAGTACTTCATGGTGGTCGCGCTCGCCCCCGACGGGAACCTCGGGAAGGCGCGCTACCTGCTCCGCGTCACCGCCCCGAAGCTCGAGAAAGAGCTCTAGCGACGGGCGGCCGACCGTCGGGACGGGCAGCCGCCACTGCCGCAGCGCGCGGGGCGGATCATCCTCACATCGGACCTTCGAAGGAGCGACACACCAATGGCAGAGACGCTCGACACCTCGGCGTTCCGCCGCGGCCTCAAGATCGAGATCGATCGCGAGCCCTGGGAGATCATCGAGTTCCAGCACGTGAAGCCGGGGAAGGGCTCGGCGTTCGTGCGGACGCGCATCAAGAACCTCATCACCGGCCGGACGATCGAGAAGACGTTCAAGTCCGGCGACGTGGTGGGCAAGCCCGACATCGACGAGAAGGAGATGCAGTTCCTCTATCGCGAGGGCGACCACTTCAACTTCATGGACAACAAGACCTACGACCAGACGTTCCTCACCGAGGAGCAGATGGGCGAGGCGAGGAACTTCATCAAGGACAACACCACCACGCACATCCTGTTCTTCAACGGGAAGGCGATCGGCGTGACCTTGCCGAACGCGATGGATCTGCGGGTGGTGAAGTGCGACCCGGGCATCCGCGGCGACACGGTGTCAGGCGCCACGAAGCCCGCGACCCTCGAGACCGGCTACGTCGTGAACGTGCCGCTCTTCATCAACGAGGGCGAGATCCTCCGCATCGACACCCGCACCGGCGAGTACCTGACCCGCGTCGCCGGCTAGCCCCGAAACACCGCCCGCACCCAGGAGAACCCCCGATGGCGACCCGCCCGCTGAAGCAGCAGCCTTCCCAGGAGCCCGCGCGCACCCCGGACGTCGGCGCGAGCGGCCAGGGCTTCTCGATGGAGGACGTGAAGAAGCTCGTGCAGCTCGTCGAGAAGAGCGACGTCATGCACCTCGCGTGGCAGCGGGGCAAGGACAAGGTCGTCATCCGCCGCGGCGTGCTCGCCGCGGCCGCGCCCGCCGCGATGCCCGCCGTGCCGGTCCTCCACGCGGCCCCGGTCGCTGCTCCGGTGCCCGCGCTCGCCGCCGCGCCGGCGCCGGCCGGCGCCAAGGCGGAGGCGAAGGGCGACAAGCCCGGCGCGATCGTGAGCTCGCCCTTCGTCGGCACGTTCTACCGCGCCCCCTCGCCGGACTCGCCGCCGTTCGTGGAGGTCGGCCAGAAGGTCAAGAAGGGCCAGACGCTCTGCATCGTCGAGGCGATGAAGCTCATGAACGAGCTCGAGTCCGAGGTCGACGGGACCGTCGCCGAGATCTTCGTGCAGAACGCCACCCCCGTGGAGTTCGGCGAGCAGCTCTTCCGCATCGTCCCGGGCTAGCGCCCGCGGGAGCCTCGAATGTTCAAGAAGGTCCTCGTCGCCAACCGGGGCGAGATCGCCCTCCGGGTGATCCGCGCCTGCCGCGAGCTCGGTGTCGCCACCGTCGCGGTGCACTCGACCGCGGACGCGGAGTCGCTCCACGTCCGCTTCGCCGACGAGGCCATCTGCATCGGGCCGCCGCAGTCCCGGGACAGCTACCTCAACGTCCGCGCGCTGCTCTCGGCCGCGGACGTCACCGGCGCAGACTCCATCCACCCCGGGTACGGGTTCCTCTCCGAGAACGCCGAGTTCGCGGAGCTGGTCACCGGGATGAACCTGAAGTTCATCGGGCCCCGGCCGGAGATGATCCGGCTCATGGGGAACAAGGTCGCCGCGCGCGAGGCGGCCGAGAAAGCGGGCCTCCCGCTCCTGCCCGGCGCGCGCGGCAAGCTCGAGAACGCCGAGGAGGCCGAGCGGATCGCGGAGGAGGTCGGCTACCCCGTCATCCTGAAGGCGGCGGCCGGCGGCGGCGGGCGCGGGATGAAGATCTGCCGCGAGCGGAGCCAGATCCGCCAGCTCTTCGAGACCGCGAGCAACGAGGCGCTCGCCGCGTTCGGCGACGGCTCGATGTACCTCGAGCGCTACGTCGAGATGCCGCGCCACATCGAGCTGCAGATCGTCGCCGACGAGCACGGCCAGGTGATCCACCTGGGCGAGCGCGAGTGCTCGGTCCAGCGCCGGCACCAGAAGCTCATCGAGGAGGCACCTTCACCTGCCGTAACCCCCGCGCTCCGCCGCGAGATGGGCGAGGTGGCGCTCTCAGCCATGAGGCGCATCGGCTACAACAACGTGGGGACGATCGAGTTCCTCATGGACGAGAAGGGGCGCTACTACTTCATGGAGATGAACACGCGCATCCAGGTCGAGCACCCCGTGACCGAGCAGGTCTACGGCCTCGACCTCCTGCGCGAGCAGATCCGCCTCGCCGCCGGCGAGCCGCTCGAGCGCACCCAGGACTCGGTCGTGCCGCACGCTCACGCGATCGAGTTCCGCGTGAACGCGGAGGATCCGGTCACGTTCGCGCCCTCGCCCGGCAGGATCAGCGGCTACCACCAGCCCGGCGGCTATGGCGTGCGCGTCGATACGATGGCGTACGAGCAGTACAAGGTGCAGCCCTACTACGACTCGCTCGTCGCGAAGCTCGTCATCACCGGCGCGAACCGCGAGGTCGCGATGCAGCGCGCGGCCCGGGCGCTGCACGAGTACGTGATCGAGGGGATCAAGACGAACATCCCCTTCCACAAGCGGGTCCTCAAGCACCCGGGCTTCGCCGCCGGTCAGTACGACACCCGGATCGTCGATCAGATCCTGAACCCGCCGGTGCCCGCCGAGACGCCGAGCAAGTCCGCCACGGGATAGCGGAACCCGTCCGCGCGCCGCGTCGCCGGAACTCCATCGAATCCCCGAATTCCTATGTGGGTTCGCGGGGGTGGCTCCTTGACCGCCCCCCGGCCTTCCATTACGCTCGACGGCGCCCCTGGGCCCTCGAAGACGCGGTGCCGTGCGGCGCCGCGCACTCGCTCTGGGGGTCCCCGCAGCACGAGCGAGACCCCCCGGCCCGATGGCTGTCGACAAGAACAAGATCATCGCCGAGGCGACGAAGCTCGTTCAGAAGGGGGCGTACGACAAGGCGATCAAGGCGTACGAGAAGATCCTCGCGGAGGACGCGAAGGACGTCCGCATCCTCCTCAAGGTCGGCGAGCTCCACCAGAAGAAGGGGGACGACAAGGCCGCGGCCGCCGCCTTCCAGAAGGTCGCCGAGACCTACGCGGAGCAGGGCTTCTTCCTCAAGTCGGTCGCCGTCTACAAGCAGATCGTGAAGCTCGACCCGGACGACCTCCGGGCGAACGAGCGGCTCGCGGCGCTCTACCAGCAGCTCGGGCTCCTGAGCGACGCGATGGCGCAGCTCCAGACCGTCGCCGCCGCGTGCGAGAGGTCGGGCGACGTCGCCCGGCTCACCGAGATCCTCCGTCGGATGGTGGACCTCGACCCCGACAACATCGCCTCCTCGATCAAGCTGGGAGAGATGCAGGCGCGGGGCGGGCAGCCGGCGGCCGCGCTCGAATGCTTCCGCCGGGCGGCCGACTACCTGAAGCGCAGCAGCCGCACCGACGAGTACCTCAAGGTCGCCGAGCGCATCGCGGTCCTCACGCCAGACGATCACGCGCTCACGCGCGAGCTCGCGCACCTCTACCTGGGCAAGGGCGACACGAAGCGCGCGCTCGCGAAGCTGCAGCTGTGCTTCAAGGTCGACGCGCGGGACGTCGAGACGCTGCAGCTCCTCGCGCAGGCGTTCCGCGATCTCGGCCAGACGTCGAAGACGCTCTCCGTCTACAAGGAGCTCGCGCGCGTCCACGAGGAGCGCGGGCGTGCGGGCGACGCGCGCGCGGCCTGGCGCAAGGTGCAGGAGCTCGCGCCCGACGACCCGGAGGCGGTGGCGGCCCTCGGCGCCAGCGCGGCCCGTGCCGCGGCGCCCGCCCATCCGGCGGCGACGCCGCTCTCGTTCGGTCCTTCCTCGGCTCCGCCCGCGTTCGGCCCCGCCTCTACTCCGCCGCCGATTCCCGGGCGCGCTCCTCCCCTCGGCCCGCCCCCCGGAGCGCGCGTCCCCCCGCCCTCCGTCGGCACCGCTCCAGCCGCGCCTGTTCCGCCGCCCGCCGGGGGCGCCGCCGCGATCCCGAAGCTCCTCACGGAGACCGACGTTTACCTGAAGTACGGGCTGCACGACAAGGCGCTCGACCACCTCCGCAAGGTGCTCGCGCTCGACCCGGACTGCCCGGAGGCGCACGCGCGGGCGCGCGACGCCCACGCCGCAGCGGGACGGCGAGACGAGGCGGCCGCCGCAGGCGTGCGCGCCGTGCGCGCCCACCTCGCGCGCGGGGAGCCCGACCGTGCCCGCGACGCCGTGGGCCGCCTGGAAGAGCTCGCGCCCGGGCACCCGGAGATAGCGGCGCTGGCAGCGGTCGCGGGGGGCGGCGCGGAGGAGGTCGAGCTCTTGCCGCTCGACGCCGAGGAGCTGGGCTCCTCCGGCGATGCGGTGGCGGCCGAGGACGACGCGCTCGCGCTCGCCGCCGCGGGCCACGAGAGCGACGAGATCGTCGAGGACGAGCCGATCGGGCCGGCGCCGGTCCCGGAGGAGCACACCGGCGTCGAGATCGAGGTCCCGGAGAGCAGCCTGGACGTGGCCGGCGACGCGCTCGCCGAGGCCGCCGCGCTCGCCTCGGCGGAGGCGGAGGAGATCGTCGACGAGCAGCCGCCGCCGCCAGCGCCGCCCGCGGAGCCCATCGCGCGGCGGGCCGTGCCCGCGCCCGCCGCGACGAAGCCGGCGCCGCCCGCCGCCGGCCCGCGCTCGGAGCGTGCGCCGTTCCCGGCGCCTCCAGCCGCCGCACCGAAGGCTACCGCGCCGAAGGCGACCCCCGCGAGACCATCCGCACCATCGCGGACGCCCGCGCCGATCCCGCCGCCCGCCGCGCGCCCGAGCGTCGCGGCGCCGGACCTCTCGGACGAGCTCGAGGAGGCCGAGTTCTTCCTGCAGCAGGGGCTCCTCGGCGCCGCGCAGGACGCCTTTCGGAACCTGCTCGCCTCGCACCCCGGTCACCCGGTGCTCGAGGCGCGCCTCGCCGAGGTCGAGCTGCGCGCCGGGCGAGCTGCCTCCGCCAGGACCGCGCCGACCGTCCCCGCGCCGCGCGAGACGGCGCCGCTCGCCTCCTCCGGTCCGGACGAGAGCTTCGACATCGCGCGCGAGCTCGCCGACGAGCTCGGCGGCGACGCGGCTCCCCCGGAGGAGGAGGAGTTCCAGTACTCGGTCGAGGACGTGTTCGCCCAGTTCAAGAAGGGGGTCGAGCAGGTCGTCCGCCCCGAGGACAGCGCGACGCACTACGACCTCGGGATCGCCTACAAGGAGATGGCGCTGCTCGACGACGCCGTCCACGAGTTCGAGGTCGCGCTCCAGGGCGCCGACAAGCGGCGCGCCATCGACTGCCTGTCCATGATCGGCCTCTGCCGCATGGCGAAGGGCGACCACCGGGAGGCGATCCGCGCCTTCCGCCGCGCGCTCGCGTCCGACGCCCTCACGAAGGAGGCGGCTCGGGCGGTCCAGTACGAGCTCGGGGCGGCCCACGAGGCGGCGGGGGAGGCGGAGGTCGGCCTCTGGTTCCTGCAGCGCGTCGCGAAGCTCGATCCGGCGTTCCGCGACGTCGCCGATCGCATCCGCGCGCTGGGCGGCGGTCCGGGCCGCCCGCCCGCGGACGCGAGCCGCGGTGCCCGCCCGCCGCCGTCTCCGGCGTCGCCGGCCAAGGCGCCCGCCGCGGGCGCGAAGAAGAACATCGGGTACCTGTAGTGCCGAAGGACGCCGCGTGAACTACCTCGAGTACTACGAGCTGTCGCAGGAGCCGTTCTCGAACGCGCCCGTCTCGCGCTTCTACTATTCGTCCGCCCAGCACGCGCAGGCGCTCCTCAGGCTCACCCACGCCGTGTCGGGCATGAAGGGGCTCGCGGTGCTCGTGGGCGACATCGGCGCCGGGAAGACCACGCTCGCCCGGCGCATGCTCGACGCGCTACCGGAGGAGGAGTACGAGGCCGCGCTCCTCGTCATCATCCACTCCGGCATCACCGCGAGCTGGCTGCTCAAGCGGATCGCGCTCCAGCTCGGGGTGGAGAGCCCGGCCGACGAGAAGCTCGCGCTCCTCTCGCAGCTCTACCAGCGGCTCGTCCGGATCTACGAGCAGGGCAAGAAGGCCGTCGTGCTCATCGACGAGGCCCAGATGCTCGCCACACGCGAGCTCATGGAGGAGTTCCGGGGCCTGCTGAACCTCGAGGTCCCCGAGCGGAAGCTCCTGTCGTTCGTGTTCTTCGGCCTGCCGGAGATCGAGCAGAACCTGAAGCTCGACCCGCCGCTCGCGCAGCGGGTCGCGCTCAAGTACCGGCTCGAGCCGCTGTCCGGAGAGGCCACCGAGGCCTACGTCCGCCACCGGCTCCGGCTCGCCGGCGCGCCGCGCGTCCCGTTCACGCCGGGGGCCACGTCGCGCATACACGCCTACACGCGCGGCACGCCGCGCCTCATCAACACGCTGTGCGACAACGCGCTCTTCGAGGGCTTCGTGGCGCGCGCGAGAGAGATCGACGAGCGGTTCGTCGACCGCGTGGCGTGCGACCTCGGCCTCGAGGTTCCGGCGGTGGACGCCCGTCTCGTGGAGCGGCCGGAGCGGCTCGATCTCGCCGAGATCGATCGCTACCTCGAGTCGCTGAAGTAGCGCCGCGCGCTTGGCGCTCGCGCAGAGCCGGGTGGAGAATCGACGCAGGTGAAGAAGCGTACCGTCGCCCTGGCGTTCCTCGCGCTCGTGCTCGTCCTCGTGGGCGGCACGATCGCCGCGCTGCGCACGCGCTGGGCGGCTGACCGGATCTGCGCGCTCGCCGCCGAGCGGATCGAGCGCACGACCGGGCTCGAGCTCGCGGTCGCGGCGTGCCGGATCCGGCCGCTCGCGGCCGAGCTCGAGGCCGAGGGCGTGCGCCTCGGGAGCGCCCAGGCGCCGATCTTCACCGCAGACGCGCTCGTCGCGCGGCTCGCGCCCATCCAGGCGCTCGGGCGGCAGCTGCACCTCTCCGAGCTGCGCCTCGTCCGCCCGCGGCTCGCCGTGCCGCCGCGTCAGCCCGCGGACGTGACCGGTGTCGGGCCTGCGTGTCCGCCCGCCATCCTGTCGCGGTTCGAGGTCCGCCACCTCGACGTGGAAGACGGCGCGCTCGACGTCGCGCTCCCTGGCGGCCGTCGCGTCGTGATCGACCGGCTCGACGTCCACTCTCGCCCGCCCGCGCGCACGCTCCGCACGCTCGGCACGCCCCTCAGGCGCGCGCGCGTCGAGATCGCCGCGGGGCCGGTGCGCCTCACCGGGCCAGGCCGGGCGATCACCGCGACCGCCGCCTCCGCCGACGTGGAGGTCGCGCTCGATCTCTCGAGCGCGACGCTGCACGGCGCCGAGATCGAGGTCGCAGGGGTGCGGCTCGGTGCGCGCGGAGAGGTGAGCGACCTCTGCGATCCTTCCCTGGACATCGCCGCGACGGCGCACGGCCGCATCGCCGACGCGCTCGCGCTGGCGGGGGTCAGGACGGACGCCGAGGGGAGCGCGGAGGTCGTCGCGGAGGTCCGTGGGCTGCTGCGCGCGCCCGAGGTGACGGCCACGGTCGCGTGGAGCCACGTCCGGATCGGTGCGCAGCGCGCCGGCGAGGGGCAGGCAGCGCTGCGGCTCCAGCGCGGCGAGGTCGTCGTGGAGCGGCTCGAGATCCCGCTCGACGAGGGCAGCCTCGCGGCGCGAGGCACCGTCCGCCTCGCCCGCGGCGCGCCGGTGGTGGGCGAGGTCGAGCTCCACGGAGCGGAGCTCGCGGAGGTGCTCGACCGGCTCGGCGTGCGCGACCCGTGGGTGAGCCTCAAGCTCGACGGGCGCGCCGCGGTGTCCGGAACGCTCTGGCCTCCCGCCATCGCGGGGGAGCTCGCGGCAGACCTTCGCGACCTGCGGGCGCTCACGCGGCCGTACCGTCAGGCGAAGGGCGATCCCGGCGTGGTCGCGTTCGCGCAGGGCCGGCTCGAGTCGCCGGTCCGCGTCGACCGTGCGGGGCTCTTCTTCGACGCAGGCCGGATCTCGGTCGGCCGCGGCACCGTGACCGCGGACGCGGCGGTCCACTTCTCCGCGGACGCCGGCTTCTCGGTCCGGGCGCGCGGCGATGCGGATCTCGGCGCGCTCGGGCGCGTCGCGGACGTGCCGTGGAGCGGCCTCGCCCGGATGGACGCGACGATCGGCGCCGCGCCGTACGGCAACCCGCACGTCGTCGGCCGCGCCCGCATCGAACGGTTCCGGTTCCTCGACGTCGAGCTCGGGAACGTCACCTCGGACTTCCGCTACGACGACTTCCTGCTCCGCTTCTCCGGCGCCGAGGGGATCCACAACGTGTCCAGCTGGAAGGGCGAGGGCGTGGTGGATCTCGAACGCACGCCCGCGCACGTCGTCTCGTCCCGGTTCGAGGTGAAGGGGCGGATCCGGGATCTGCTCGATGCCGTCCGCGACTGGCTCCCCCGGTCCCGCTGGATGCGCGACGTCGTCGACGGCGACGTCGAGGTCTCCGGCACGGCGACGGGCCCGGCCAGCGCGGTGGACGCCGAGTTCGAGGCCCGGCTCGGCGCGGGGACGATCTACGGCCGCCGCTACGACTCCGGGCGAGCGGAGGGGCGCATCCACAAGGGCGTGGAGACGCGGCTCGACCGCTCGGAGCTGCGACGCGGCACCGGCGTCGTGCGCGCGAGCGGCACGTGGGGCGCGCTGCCCCCGTTCCCGTGGGACGTCGACGTCTCGTTCTCCGGCGTGCCGATCGCGGCGCTCGAGCTCCCCGGCGACGGATGGTCGGGCTCGGTCGCGGGCACCGCGACGCTGGAGGGCTCTCTCGAGCGGCCGCGCGTGCGGTTCGCCGCGAACGGGGACGCGGTGCACGCGGAGGGCGTCGGACTCGGCACGGTGCAGGTCGGCGGCACGATGGAGGGCGAGCGGATCGTCGTGACGGGGGGCGCGGACGGGGTCTCGTTCGAGGGCGAGGCGAGCCTCGCCGGGCGCATGCCCTTCCGCGCGAGCGCCCGGCTCGCGATGCACGACGTGACGCGGCTGTTGCCCGAGGGCGTGCCGCCGGGCTTCCACGCCCGCGTCGCGGGGGACGGGACCGCGGAGGGCGAGCTCGCTGATCTTTCGCTCACGCGCGCGCGCGTGCGGCTCGACGAGGTGCAGGGGGGGTACGCAGACTTCCGCGTGCAGTCGGCAGGCCCGGCGGTGCTGGAGCTCGATCGCGGCCGAGTCGAGGTGAAGGGGCTCGTCCTGCGCGGCACGAACACCGAGCTGGCCCTCTCGGGCGCGCGCGCCGCGTCGGGGCAGCTCGACGTCTCGGCGCGCGGCAACCTCGATCTCCGCCTCCTCGGGGGGCTCAGCCCGGCGCTGCGTCGGCCCGCGGGGAGGGTCACCCTGGAGGCGCACGTCGGCGGCACGGCGGAGCAGCCGATCCTCGTCGGCGCCGGCCGGCTGCAGGACGCCGGGTTCGAGCTCGGCGACCTCACCCTCGCCTTCGCCGGCCTGCGCGGCGACCTCGCGTTCTCGCAGAACCGCGTCCTGTTCGACGGCCTCGAGGCCTCCGTGAACGGCGGGCGCGCCCGGCTGGAGGGGGAGGTGGAGCTCTCGTCGTTCCGCCCGTCGCGCCTGCGCGTCGAGGCGAGGCTCGACGAGATCCCGGTCGCGATGCCGTCCTACCTGCCCGCCACGCTCTCGGGCCGGCTCGAGGCGGCGGGCACCCCGGCCGCGACGACGCTCACCGGGCGCGTCCACGTCGTGCGCGCGCGCTACACCGCGGACGTCGATCTCGAGCGGAGCCTGCTCGAGGTGCGCCGGCGCCCGGCGGCGCCGCCCCGCGCCTACGACCGCGCCGGGGAGTGGCTCCGCCTCGACGTCCAGCTCGCCGTCGACGGCGACGTCCGGGTGGACAACGATCTCGTGCGCGGCGCGCTCTCGGGCGAGCTGACGCTCACGGGCACGGCCGCGGCGCCCGGCCTCGTCGGCACGCTCGCGATGGCGGAGGGCAGCCGCGCGATCTTCCGCGGGAACGAGTTCCTGCTCACGCACGCGGTCCTCGAGCTCACGGACCGGAACCGCATCGCGCTCGCGCTGGACGTCCACGGAGAGTCGCAGGTGCGCGACTACCAGGTCTTCATGCACGTCTTCGGGCCGATGAGCGATCCGCAGATCACGCTCACGAGCGCGCCCGCGCTGGCGCAGCCTGACATCATCACGCTCCTCTCCCTCGGCTTCACGCGTCGCGACGCGGCGGCGGGCGCCGGCGTGGGCGGCGTCGCGACGGCGGCGGCGGCCCAGGCGCTCTTCTCGGCCTCGGGGCTCGACGAGCAGGTGAAGCGCTTCCTGCCCCGCTCCGGAGTCATGCGCGATCTGTCCGTCCGGATCACGAGCGCCTACTCGGAGGGATCCGGCCAGGTGGAGCCGCGCGCCGAGTTCGAGTCGTGGTTCCTGCGCGACAAGCTGCGGCTCCGGTACCAGGCGCCGCTCGCGGGCGCGCGCGGACAGAAGGCGCAGGCGGAGCTCCGCCTCGGAGAGCACACCGCCGTGCAGTACCAGTGGGAGAACGACAACCCCGACGTGGCCACCGGCGACCACGGAGTGGATCTGAAGCTGCGGTGGGAATGGACGGACGACAAGTGAAGCTGCGTCCCTCGACTCCGGCCCGCTCTGCGGGCCTGCGCTCGGGATGCGCGGGACGTGGGAAGGTGCCCGCCTCGGGCCCGTTCATCCCGAGCGTAGGTCCCGCGCTCGCGCGGAACCGAAGTCGAGGGACGGGCAGGTGCGCATCGCGATCCGCGCGGGCGCTCCGGCTCGCGCTCGCGGCCGTGCTCGCGGCCCTCCTCGCCTCCGGAGCGAGCCGCGCCGCGGAGGACGATCCCGCGGCGCCGCCGCGGGTCGTGGGCGTCGAGCTGCGCGTGTCCGACTCCGAGGACCGGGTCGCGCTCGCGGCGTTCGTGGACATCGCGCCGGGCGAGACGCTCTCCACGCGCGCGCTGCGCCGCACCGTCCAGCGGCTGTACCAGACCGGCCGGTTCCGGAACGTGGTGATCCGCGCGACGCCCGCCGCGCCGCCGCCGGGTCAGCGCGGCGCGTGGGTGTCGCTCGTCGTCGAGGCGCTGCCGGTCCGGCTGCTCGCGACGCTGGACGTGCGGCTCGAGGGCGCCCCGGTGCTCGACGCCGCGGGCGTCCGGAGCGCGGCGCGTCTCGTCACCGGCGAGCCGTTCGACGCCGCGGACCTCGACGCCGCGGCGGCGCGGGTCGTGGCGGCGCTCGCGCGCAGGGGCTACCGGCAGGCCGTCGTCGAGGCGCGCATGCTCCGTGAGGATGCGGTCGAGCTCCGCGTCGCGCCCGGCGCCCCGGTGCGGATCCGGTCCGTGCGGCTCACGGGCTCCGGGGAGGCGCCGCGGCTCACGGGCGCGCTCCGCTCGCGAGAGGGTGCGGTGCTCGACGAGGACGTCCTCGCCGACGACGTCCGCGCTGCGCGCGCCGCGCTGCACGCGAGCGGATACCGCCGCGCGCGCGTCGGCGCGCCGATCGTTCGGGTCGAGGGGCTCCTCGCGGACGTGGAGCTGCCGGTCGACGCCGGCCCGCGGCTCGCGTTCGCGTTCCGCGGCAACGCGCAGATCGCCTCGGCCGTGCTCGCGCGGCAGCTCGGTTTCGAGGACGGCGAGCCCGTCGACGCGCCGGCGATCGGCGCGGCGGCGGAGCGGATCCGCGCCTTCTATCGCGCGCGCGGGTTCGCGGGGGTGCGCGTGGAGGTGGAGGAGGCGCGGCACGGGCGGATCGCGGCGGTGGTATTCCACGTGGAGGAGGGGCGCCGCTACCGGCTGCGCGAGGTCCGGCTCGAGGGGGTGGAGCAGCGCGACGCGGCGACGCTCCGCGCGCAGGTCGCCGCGATCCTCGACGAGGAGGGGGGTCGGCGCGACGACACGGCCTCGGACCGCGGCCGGGCGCTGCTCGTGTCCATCCCGGGCGCACGACCGCCGCGCGTGCCACCCGCGGCGCTCGCGCAGAGCGAGGTGTGGGACGAGGCGGCATGGGGGCGCGCGGCGGAGCGGATCGTGGACGACTACCGCGCCGCGGGCTGGCTCGAGGCGGTCTACCTCGGGTCCTCGGTGACGCTCGACGCGCGCCGCCGCGTCGCGGACGTCACGGTCCGGCTCCGGGAGGGCCCGCGCACGCTCGTCGACGCGATCTCGTTCGAGGGGAACCGCGTCCTCTCGCTCGCGGAGCTCGCCCGCGAGTCACGCGTCGCGCCGGGCGATCCGCTCGCCTTCGAGCGGATCGAGGAGACGCGCGCCGCGATCCTGCGCCGATACCTCGCCCGCGGCCACCTCTACGCCCGCGTCGACGCGCGCGAGCAGCTCGACCCCGCGCGCCACACCGTCGCGGTCCGCTTCGTCGTGGACGAGGGGCCGCAGGTCCGCGTCGGCCGCGTGCTCCTCACCGGGAACCGCCGGACGCGCGAGGAGGTGGTGCGCGGCGCGCTCGCGTTCGCGGAGGGCGATGTATACGACCCCGACGCGATCGCGAAGAGCCAGGCGGCGCTCCTCAGGCTCGGCGTGTTCCGCTCGGTGGCGATCCGCGTCCAGGAGCCGGAGGCGCCGCACGAGACGAAGGACCTCGCCGTGGACGTGGCCGAGCGACCCTGGGCGACGCTCGCGCAAGGCGTCGGGTTCTCGATCGCGGACGGGCCGCGCGCGTTCGTCGAGTACGGCGAGCCCAACATCCTCGGCCGGGCGCTCGAGCTCGGCGCGCGGGCGAAGGTGAACTATCCGCTGGAGACGCCGTGGGTGGATCGACCTGACCTCGCCGGCAAGCCGCCGACGGATCGCTTCGAGGGGCGCGCGGAGGTCGGCCTCCGCACGCCGAACCTCGACTTCCTCCCGTTCCCCGCGAGCGGCCGCACGAACGTCATCGGCGAGATCCTGCACCGCAAGGCCTACGCGCTCCGACGCGCCTCGGCGATCGCCGGCGTGGACGTGGGGCTCACCTCGCGGCTCTCCACCTCGCTCCAGTACGAGCTCGAGGTGGACCGCATCGAGCGCACGGACGCGGTCGGATTCCTCACGCAGGCGGACCTCGAGCGGCTGCGCTTCGACGAGGGGATCACGACGCTGCACGCGGTCCGCCCGTCCATCACGATCGACCACCGCGACAACTCCGCCCACCCGCACTCCGGCTGGTTCGCGACGGGCGCGCTCGAGTACGCCCATTCGCTGGGCGCCGAGCGCGCCGGCCCGGACGACCGCGCGCTGTTCGGTCTCCTCCCGGCGAGCGGCATCCACACGAACATGCTGAAGCTGTCGGCGGCGACGTCGGGGTACCTCCCGGTCGGCCGCGGGAGCGTAGTCGCGCTGTCGCTGCGCGGGGGCCGCGTGTTCCCGCTGGATCGCCGCTCCCAGACGATCATCCCGCGCCGGTTCTTCCTCGGCGGCGCTTTCTCGATGCGCGGCTACGGCGAGGAGGAGATGATCCCCGAGGACGTCCGCAGCGATCTCGCCGCCGAGGCGCGTCACTGCGCGACGAGCCCGACGCAGGTGGGCTGCACCGACCGCGGCAGCCGCATCGCCGGCGGCGATCGCCCGGTCTCGGAGGGCGGCGAGGCGTTCCTCCTCGCGAAGGGCGAGCTGCGCGTTCCCCTGCGCCGGAGCCTCGAGGCCGGGCTGTTCGTGGATCTCGGCAACCTCTGGCTCGACCCGCTCCGCTACCGGCTCGTGGATCTGCGTGCGAACGCTGGCTTCGGCCTCCGCTTCGTGACACCCATCGGACCGGCGGCGCTCGACCTCGGCTTCAACCTGAATCCGGACGAGAGCGTGAACGAGCTCGTGTTCGCGCCGCACTTCACGATCGGGTTGTTTTGATGGTCAGCCTTCCTGGGCGCTGGCCATCCTGTAAGTCCGTTCACCCTGAGCGTAGCTCCGCCGCGCAGCGGCGGAGCGAAGTCGAAGGGCGAACGGGACCGGGCACGCGCGGCTCGGAGTAGCCGCGTCCTTTACTGCGGGCGGTCGCGCGTGGGCCGGCCCCGGGCCGGTTCGCCGCGGCGCTCCGCTGCGCCGCGACCGCACCGGTGTGGATCTTGGAACCGGGGTTGCCTCATCCGCAACCGCCGGGCAGCCTCGCTGCGCAGCCGCCCGGATGGTGCGAGCGGAACCATGAGCGGCTGCGGCTACGGCTGCAGACCTACTGCTACTGGAGACGGCGCCTCGTCGCGCGGCTCCGCTCCGGCCGCGTCGAAGACCCGGGGCCGTCCCCGAACGTGGGTGGGTGGGCGACCGGTTCGCTCGTACGGACCGAGCGTGCGGCGTTCGGCCAGCAGCTCGCGTCGCTCGCTAGCGCGGAAACCGCGCCATCACCTCGTGGAACGTCCCGAACACGTCGTGGCGGATGCCGCGCTCGGCGCAGTAGCGCACGAGGCTCGAGCCTGTGCGCGCGAACACGTGATCGGCGGCATCGGCCGCGTGCCGATCGCCGGTGCCGTCGCCGCAGAGGACGACCTTGTTCCCCGCGGCCTGCAGCTCGCGCACGACGTCGCCCTTGCAGAAGCCGCAGAACCCGCAGTCCGCGCCGTGGAACCGCACCTCGAGCCCCGCCTCCGACAGCTCGGCGCGGTTCGCGCGGACCTCCACGTGGGCGCGCAGCGCGGGCGGGAGCCGCTCGAGCACCGGCTCGATGTACGCGTCGAGGCCTGCGGAGACGACGAGGAACGGACGACCGTTCGCGCGGCACGCCTCCGCGAGCGCCTCGAAGCCGGGGCGGAGCACCGCGCGCTCGCGCGCGAACGCCGCGATCTCGTCCCGCGAGGCGGTGATCGGCGCGAACACCTTCGCGAGCAGCACGCTGAAGGGATACGCGCCGCTGCGGTAGGCATCCTCCGCGGCGCGGTAGTTCTCGATCCCGGCGAACCGGTAGGCGACGAGATCGCCGAGGTCCTCGGTGAGGGCGGTGCCGTCGAAGTCGCAGACGATGGCCCAGGGCGCACGCATCGGGCCGACGGTTCTACTCCGGCCGGACCGCGATTGCCATCACCCCAAGGCCGCCGAGCACGGGCCAGGCCCGCGCCTCGACGAACCCGGCGCGCGCGAGGAGCGCCGTCAGCGTGGCCTCGTCGTAGCGCCGGTGGAGGCGGGACATGCTGCGCCAGAGCGCCATCGCGAGGAGGTGGCGGGGGCCGTCCCGCAGCGCCTCGCGCAGCCCCGCGCCGCCGGCGCGCGGCTCGAGGAAGGCTACGCGCCCGCCCGGCCGCAGCGCGCGGCGCACCTCCCCGAGCGCCGCGGCGGCGTCGTCGAGGAGGTACAGGAAGCTGTGCCCGGTGGCGGCGTCGAACGCGCCGCTCCGGACCGGCAGCGCGCCGACGTCCGCCCGGACGAGAGGCAGGGCCACGCGCGCCGTGCGGGCTTGGCGCGCCGCGCGCCGGAGCATCGCCGCGGAGACGTCGAGGCCCACGTGTCGGCGCGCCGGATCCGCACGCGCCATCTCGAGCGCGCTCGTGCCCGGGCCGACGCCGAGGTCGAGGACGCGCGGCCCGCCGACCAGCTCCGCCATGTCGCGGCAGTCGCGCCGCCACGCCTCGTGATCGGTGAGGAGCTCGTAGACCGCCGCCGCGCGCTCGAACGCGAGGGCCGCGTAGGCGCGGCCTGCCAGGGCACGGAGGCGGCTCATCCCGCCCGGACGCGGTCGTGGAGGAGGCCCCACCGGACGCCGCGGTCCGAGACCGTGAGCCGCTCGAAGCCCGCCGCGCGCATCGCCTCGACCACCAGGATCGCGCCGGCGAGGATCACGTCCGCCCGCTTCGGCTCCATCCCGGGCAGCGCCGCCCGCTCCCGCACGGTGAGCGCCGCGAGGCGAGCCACGAGCGCGTCGGCCGCGGCGAGCGTGAGCGTCGCCCCGTGGACCCGCTCCGCGTCGTACGCGGGCAGCGACTGCTCGACCGCCGCGAGCGTCGTGACGGTGCCGGCGACGCCGACGAGCCGCGCCGGCCCGACGCCCGCGACCATGTCCACGAGCGGCCGGAGCGCCTGGATCGCTGCGCGCCGGAGTGTCGCGAGCTCGGCGGGAGACGGCGGATCGCCGCGGACGTGGCGCTCGGTGAGCCGCACCGCGCCGACCTGGAGGCTCGTGCGACCGCGTGGCGCTGGCCCGTCGCCGACGATGAACTCGGTCGAGCCGCCGCCGACGTCGAGGACCGCGAGCGGGCCCGCGCCGCCGAAGTCGTGCCACGCGCTCGCGTAGACGAGCCGCGCCTCCTCGTCGCCCGAGATCACCTCGGGCGTGAGCCCGGCGCCCGCACTGGCTGCCTCGAAGAACTCCGCCCCGTTCGCCGCGTCCCGCGCTGCGCTCGTCGCGACGCAGGCGACGATCTCGGCGCCGAGCGCGCGCGCCTCGGCGGCGTACGAGGCGAGCACCGCGACCGTCTCGCGGATCCCCGCCGGATCGAGCCGGCCGCTCGCGTCGACCCCGCGGCCGAGCCGCGTGATCTCCGCCCGCTCGACGACCGGCGCGAACGTCGCGCCGCGCCGCTCGGCGATGGTGAGGAGGACGGTGTTCGTGCCGACGTCGATCGTCGCGAACCGCTCGGCCACGGCCGGCTCCTACTCGACGAGTGGGCCCCACGCCGGCGCGGAGAGCTCGCCGCCGCCGCCGCTGGAGACCACGGTCTGCTTCTCGCCGCGCGCATCGGACACGACGAGCTGGAACCCGGCGCCCGCGCGATCGGTCTTCATCGCCATGAGCCGGCCGTTCGGCGCCCAGGTCGGCTCCTCGTTCGTGCGCCCCTGATCCTGGGTCACGCGCTGGATCTTCCCCGTGTCGGGCGAGACGACGAACACGTCGAACACCTTGCGCTCGTCGCGCGCCGTGAAGGCGATCGCGTCGCCGCGCGGGCTCCAGGCCGGCGTCTGGTTGTAGTTGCCCTGGAACGTGATCCGGCGCGGGCTCGAGCCGTCGGAGCCCATGAGGTAGAGCTGCGGCGTGCCGCTGCGGTCGGAGACGAACGCGATGCGCTTGCCGTCGGGCGACCACGACGGCGAGAGGTCGAGCGCGGGCTCGCGGGTGAGCCGCTTCGCGCCGGAGCCGTCCGCGTTCATCACCCACACGTCGCTGTTCGCCCGGTCCGTGATCGTGAACGCGATCCGGCTGCCGTCCGGGGAGTAGATGCCGCCGTACGCGTGCGGGATGGCGGCGAGGCGGCGGAAGCCCTTGTCGGCGAGCGTGTAGAGCCAGAGCTCGGGACGGCCGGAGCGGTAGCTCGTCAGCAGCACCGCGCCGCCGTCGGGCCGCCACGCCGGCGCGAGCAGGATCGACCGCTCGGACAGGAGGACACGCGGGTTCTTCCCGTCCGCGTCGAGCATCACGAGCTCGTAGAGCCCGCGGATCTTGCGGATGGCGACGAGCTTCGTGGAGAAGACGCCCGGCTCGCGCGTGTAGTAGCGGACGACCTCGTCGGAGATGCGGTGGCCGAGCGCCCTGGGATCCGACGCTGCCGCGCGCAGGCGCTTCACGAGCACCTCGCGACCGGCGCGGACCTCGTAAAGGTGGAGCTCGCCCTCGAGCTCGCCGCCGGCCTGGCGCATGCGCGCCTTCACGAGCCCCTCCGCGCCGACGTCCGTCCAGCGCGCGAAGCGGATCGTCGGCGCGGCCCAGCCCTCCGAGGGATCCGCGAGGAAGCCGCGAGGGTCCAGCACCTCGAACAGGCCGGAGAGGGTGAGGTCGCCGCGGACGACCTCCGTCACCTCGGCCGCGCGGGCGTCGCCGCCCTCGCCCTGGAACTGCGCGACGGCGATGGGGAGCGGCTGGAAGTTCGGCGAGCCGATGGTGAGGGTAGGGCGCTCCTGGGCGAGCGCGGGCAGCGCGGCCGCGACGGCGGCGAGCGCGAGGGTGCGTGCGAGGATCATGGGGGCGGTCATCCGATCTGGAAGATCACCTGCAGGCCATTTCGGCGGTAGGCCTCACGTGCGCCGTCCGGTGGCGGAGGCACGCGCGTCTTGCGCAGCGTCCGCTCCAGGGCGGCGTCGAAGGCGGGGTTACCCGAGGGCGCCTCGAACTGCCAGCGGCCGATCCTGCCGTCGGGCTCGATGTAGATGACGACGGTGGCCTTGAGGTGCATTCGATCGCGCTCGGAGATCGTCGACGGCACGTCGTAGTTCGTGTGGAGCTCCCGGTACACGACCGCGAGGTACTTGTCGCCCTCGGACCCCTCCTCGGAGTCGCCGAGCGGGTCGCCGTCTGGATCGCCCCACTGCGGCTCTTCCTTCGCCGCGGACGCGCGCACCTTCGAGAGCACCGACGCGAGCGAGTTGCCGGTCGCCTTGCCCGGGTTCGGGCTCTGCGCCTTCGGCGGGGCGGGCTTCGGGTCGACCTTCGCGATCGCCGCGATGGGGGCGGCGGGCGCGGTCGGCGCGGGTGCGGCCACGGGTGTCGGCGCTGCCTGCGCCGGCGCCGGGGGCGGCGGCGCCTCCTTGCGCGGGAGGTACTCCGGAGGCTTCTTCGGGCCGAGCCGGACGAGCTTCGCGACGATGGGCTTCTGGTCGAGATCGATCGCCGGCGCGGGCACCCGCACGAGGACCCAGACGATGAGCGCCGCGTGTCCGACGGCGGAGAAGGTCACCGCCGGCCAGAGCCGGTCCTTCCGGCGCAGCGCCGTCGTGACCGGGATCGCCGCCATCTACCGCCGGCCCTCCGTCCTCGCCTCGCGCACCTTGTCTGCGGCGGGGTTCGTGATCATCCCCACGTTCGTGATGCCCGCGCGCTGCACCGTCGCCATCACGTCGACGACGTAGCCGTAGGGCAGCGTCTTGTCGGCCATGAGGTATAGCTCGCGGTCCTTCATCGCGCGCGCGTTCGCGCGGAGCTTGTCCTCGAGCGCGTCGAACGGGATGCGCGCCGCGTCCTCGCTCGAGCCGAGGTAGAGCGACTTGTCCGACTTGATGGAGAGGACGAGCTTCTGCTCCTCGGCGTCCACGGCCTTGGCGCGCGCCTCGGGGAGGCTCACCTCGACGCCCTGCTGGATGAGCGGCGCGGTGACCATGAAGATGATGAGGAGCACGAGCATCACGTCGACGAGCGGCGTGACGTTGATCTCGGTGAGGGTCTGGCGGCCGGAGCCGCCGCTCGACGCTGCCACGGTCGCTCGCTCCTAGCTGAAGAAGTGCCGCCGGACGATGTTGAGGAAGTCGCTCGAGAAGTTCGTCATCTCGCTGTCGAGGACGCGGATCTTCGACACGAAGTAGTTGTAGGCCACGACGGCCGGGATGGCCGCGAAGAGGCCCACCGCGGTGGCGATGAGCGCCTCGGAGATCGGCTTCGCGACGGTGGCGAGGTTGGCGTTGCCCGCCTGGTAGATGTCGTGGAACGCCCGCATGATTCCCCACACCGTGCCGAAGAGGCCGACGAACGGGGCGGCGCTCGCGGTGGTCCCGAGGAACGGGACCTGGGCCTCGAGGTGGGTCACCTCGGACGCCGCGGCGCGCTTCAGGGCGCGCTCGACGTTCTCGATCCCGCCGAGCTCGTCGCTCATGTTCCCGTCGCCGCCCTCCTTCTTCTGCGCGGTGACCTTCGACAGCTCCACGTAGCCGGCGCGGAACACCTGGCTGATGGGCGAGGCGGACAGGGACTCGGCGGCCTGGTAGATCGCGTCGAGCCGCTTCGACTGCCAGAACGTCTCGAGGAACTTCACCGACTCGTCCTGCGCGCGCCGGATCTGGAGCCACTTCTTCACGATGATCGCCCATGACACGGCGGAGGCGCCGAGCAGGAGCAGGAGCACGCCGATCCCGATGGGGCCGGAGTTCTTGGCGATCTCGAGGTAGTCGAGGCCGTCGCCGGAGGCGGCGGCGAGGGGCGCGGGCAGGGGCAGTATGAGGTTCGTCATGAGCACCGATGGAGTGGACGCTTGTGTAGCACGGGCGAGCCCCGCACGAAGGAAACGCCCCAGCGAGCGTTTTCTGCCCCGATCGCGTGCCTACATGTCGGGAGTTTGGGGTGTGAGGGCCTGTCACGCCGTCGTCGGCCGGCAACCCGCCGGCGGGACGGAATTGCATGAAATTGCGTCCCCACGCGTCTCACCGGCATGGCACATCGGTTGCTCGGTCTCTTGCTCGACTGCCGCAGGCTGCTGACACCGCACGGAGGATGACATGAGACGCCTCGCCCTGACCCTCGCCACCGCCGTGCTCGCCTCCGGCTGCATCATCGGGGACGACGACGATCACTTCGTCGGCGCCGGCTCCGCGATCGTCTACTGGGACTTCATCCGAAACGCACCCGCGCAGCTGCCCGACGGTGCCGTGCTGTACGACTCGACCCTCGAAGGCGTCGGGACCGGCCCGTGCGTGCAGTCGGGGGTCGAGGTCGTGACGATCGACGTCGCCGGCCTCCAGCAGTTCGTCGTCGACTGCGTCTTCCAGGGCGTGCAGGGCGCGACGCTGGACGGGCTCCCTGCCGGCTCGGTGTCCGCCCGGATCCGCGGCTGGCGCGGCCAGGTCGTGGTGCACGACACGACCGCCGCGCTGCAGGTCTTCGACGGCCAGGTGACGGATCAGGGCATCATCGACGTGGATCCGGTGCGCGCGCCGATCGATCTCTTCGGGGATCTCGCGTTCGGCCTGGCGCCGACCCCTTATGCCTCCTGCGCCGAGGCCGAGAACCCGAACATCTCGTTCGAGCTGTTCGACGGATACGGGACGAGGATCGACGCGGCCGTCGTCGGCTGCTCGGGTCCGCTGCCGGCGCCCGTGTTCACCGGCGACCTCGACCTCGACAACTACACCGTCCGGATGCAGGGCATCGGCACCCGGGCGCCGTTCGTCGGCCAGGTCGTGTTCGACTCCTGCGTGGTGCCGTTCGATCACTTCGGGACGGGGGTCGGGGACGCGGGCGTCTTCGTGACGCTCCGGACGCAGCCCGTCCCTACGTGCCAGTAGCGCCCGGAATCGCAAGTCAGCGTCGCGCCGCGCGGGCCTCCCCGGCCCGCGCTTCGCATTTCTTCGGGAACGAGTAGACTCCGCGCCGTGTCACGCATCGGCATCTTCGACTCGGGGGTGGGCGGCCTGACGGTCCAGCGCGCCATCCTCGAGGCGCTCCCCTCGGTCGACACGGTGTACCTGGGCGACACCGCCCGCGTGCCCTACGGCACGAAGTCGGCGGACACCGTCACGCAGTACTCGCTCCGGAACGCGCGAGTGCTAGCCCGCCACGGGATCGATCTGCTCGTGGTCGCCTGCAACACCGCCTCTGCCGTGGCGCTCCCCGCGCTCCGCGCCGAGCTCGCCGTCCCGGTGCTCGGCGTCGTCGAGCCGGGCGCGCGCGCCGCGGCGCGCGCGTCGCGGGGCGGGCGCATCGGCGTCATCGGCACGCAGGGCACGGTCGCGAGCGGCGCGTATCAGGCGGCGCTCCGCGCGGCGCTGCCCGACGCGGAGGTCGTCGCGCGCGCCTGCCCGCTCTTCGTGCCGCTCGCAGAGGAGGGCTGGACCGATCCCCACGATCCGGTCGTGCGCGGCGTCGTCGCGCGCTACCTCGCGCCGCTGCGCGACGCCCGGATCGACACGCTCGTCCTCGGCTGCACGCACTATCCGCTGCTCCGGGCCGCCATCGCCCGCGAGCTGCCGGAGGTCGCGCTCGTCGACAGCGCCGAGGCGATCGCGGGCGAGGTGAGGGCGCGCGTGGGAGACGAGGACGGGCGAGAGGGCACGCACGCGTTCCTCGTCACCGACACGCCCGAGAAGTTCCTCGCCGTCGCCGGCTGGTTCCTCGGCCGCGCCGTCACGTCCGCGGAGCACGTGGATGTGTGAGCGCAGCGCCGCGCCGGCGCGTTCGTACCCTGCGTTTTGACGCCGGTTTCGCGCCGGCCGTCGGCTTGATGGCGCCCGCGCGGGGCGGTAGTCTCGACGCCTCGATGCCCGGCGACCCGAAGAAGATGGTGGTGGGCTTCAACCACAACATCAAGCACAAGGGGAAGCCGTACCACATCCAGACCGAGGACTCCGGTCTCGAGAACCCGCACATCATCACGCACCTCTTCGTGGGCGGAAACATCCTCGCCTCGAAGAAGACGTCGTACGCGGACATCGTCGCCGCGGAGAACCTGACCCAGGTCGTGCGCGAGCTGATGGAGGAGCAGCACAAGGAGATGCTGCGCAACCTCGTGAACGGCGTGTACGACGACGTCGACGCCGCCTACAGCTCGCAGGCGCAGGCGTACCAGCCGGGCCAGCTCGGCGCGGACCGCGCGCCCTCGGTGAAGCTCCAGGCCGGTGTCGCGCTCCCCCGCTCGCCCGCGGCGCGCGCGCTGCCACCCGAGGTGGCGGCGGCGCGTGCCGCGCCCGCGCCCGCGCCCGCGCTGCGGGGCGTCGGCGACGATACGCTCTTCGGCGAGGACCTCATGAGCGAGAAGAGCCTCGACGAGGTGATCCTCTCCTACCTCGCCGACGACCTCGGCGAGCGCAAGTGACCCGAGGTCACTCGAGGATGGCGCTCATGGTTCCAGTAAGCGAGCGGAGCGAGCCCGCCGGGGCGGGGGCGCAGCCCCCGTTAGATCGGTGATCCAGCTCTTCCACGTCACGAAGGAGTACCCGGGCGACGGCCCGGCGCTCCAGGACGTGTCGCTCACGATCGGCAAGGGCGAGTTCGTGTTCCTGACCGGCGCGTCCGGCGCGGGGAAGTCCACCCTCCTCAAGCTCGTCTTCTGCGACGAGGCCGCGACGGCCGGGCAGCTCCTCCTCTTCGGCAAGAACGTCGCGAAGATCTCCGGCGCGGCGATCCCGTTCCTCCGGCGCAACATCGGCGTCGTGTTCCAGGACTTCAAGCTGCTCGCGAACCGCACCGTCGCGGAGAACGTCGCCTTGCCGCTCGAGGTGCGCGGCCTCGCGCTCAAGGAGATCCGGCGGCGCGTGCGGGGGCTGCTCCGCTCGGTCGGGCTCGAGCACCGCGCCGGGAAGTTCCCGCCCTCGCTCTCCGGCGGCGAGCAGCAGCGCGTCGCGGTGGCGCGCGCGCTCGCGCCGGATCCGGCGCTCCTCCTCGCCGACGAGCCGACCGGCAACCTCGATCCGGAGCGCACGCTCGAGGTGATGGAGCTGCTCCACGGCGCGAACGCGCGCGGCACGACGGTGGTCGTCGCGACCCACGATCGCTCGCTGCTCGAGCGCTACAAGCGACGGGTAGTGGTCCTCGAGGCCGGGCGGCTCCTCTCCGACGGCGACTCCGTCCGCCGCGCCGTCTCCTGAGCCATGCCCATCCGACCCCTCCGCGCCGCGCGCCGCGCGCTCGAGTCGATGGCCCGCGGGCCCTACGTCGCGCTCGTGGGCGCGGCGACGGTGTTCGTGGCGGTGTTCGCGACCGGGCTCTTCGCCGGCGCGCTCGGCGGCGCGGAGCGGCTCCTCGCAGCGTGGGCGGGCGGGGTGCGCATCTCGGTGTACCTCGCGCCCGGGGCGGACCTCGAGCGCGCCCGCGCCGCCGCGGCGGCGCTCGCGCCGGGGCGCCGCACGGAGGCGGTGCCGGCGGAGGTCGCGCTGTCGCGGCTCGCGGAGTCGCTCGGGGAGGAGGCGCACGTGCTCGAGGGCGTCGGGCCCGGCGCGCTGCCGGACGCGGTCGAGGTGGACGGCGCCGGCATCTCGCTCGAGGGCGCGCGCGAGCTCGCCGCGCGGCTCCGCGCGGTCCCCGGCGCGGACGACGTCGACTACGGCACCGCCTGGCTCGAGTCGCTCGAGCGCTTCGTCGCACGCGCGCGGGCGGCCGGCGTCGCGCTGTTCGGCGCGCTCGCGCTCGCGACGGCGATCCTCGTCTCGAACACCCTCCGGCTCGCGGTGTTCGCGCGGCGCGAGGAGATCGAGATCATGAAGCTCGTCGGCGCGACGGACGCGTTCGTCGCCGCGCCGTTCCTGCTCGAGGGCCTGCTCCAGGGCCTCCTCGGGGCCGGCGCGGCGGTGCTCGCGCTCCTCGGCGTGCACGGGCTCGTGCTGCCGCGCCTCGCCGCCGCGGTCGCGGCCGCGGGCGGGCTCACGCTCGCCGACACGCTCCCGCCCGCGCTCCTCCTCTCGCTCCTCGGGGGCGGCGCGGCCATCGGGCTCTTCGCGAGCGCGCTCGCCGTCGCTCGCGCGCTGCGCAGGACTTGATGCATGACCTTGTCCGCCGCGCTCGCCCTCGCGCTCGCGCTCTCCGCCGCAGACCCGCGGGCGCAGCTCTCGGCGCTCGAGGCGCGGCGCCGCGCCGAGGAGACCGCGGCGCGCCTGCTCGCGCAGCAGGAGCGCTCGGTCCTCGACACGCTCGGCGAGGCGGAGGCGGCCCTCGCGGCCGCGCGCGCGGAGCTCCGTCGCGTGGAGGCGGAGCGC
>DATIDF010000414.1:0-5569 GCA_035456445.1 Anaeromyxobacter sp. | reverse complement strand
GAGCGGCTCACCTTGCCCGCTCGTGGTGGACAGGCTCAGGGCGAGCGGCTCACCTTGTCCGCTCGTGGTGGACAGGCTCAGGGCGAGCGGCTCACGTTGCCCCCTCGTGGTGGACAGGCTCAGGGCGAGCGGCTCACGTTGCCCGCTCGTGGTGGACAGGCTCACGGCGGTCACGTTGTCCGCTCGTGGTGAGCCTGTCGAACCACGATCCGGATCGCGGTCGGGCGAAGGGGTCGGCTCGATACGCCGTCTCGACTGGCGAAATCCGTCGGCGACCGACGTGAAGGGTTCCCCCGCAGGCCCGCGGCAAATCGCCCGCGACGTGCGCGCGCTCGCGCGTCCGTCCATAGCCCTGTCCTGGCGGATTGAGCTCCCGGTCGCCCGGGGGGACGATGAGTGCATCAGCGCCGGAGGTGGAGCATGAAGCCAGCGCGCTGGATCACGCTCGTCGTCCTCGCCATCTTGATGGCCTGCGGCGGCGGAGACGCGTCGACGCAGCCAGGCACCTTCGCGGTGCGCATCGCGATCACCGGGCCGGGCTCGATCGACGTGACGGGTGACGCAACGGGGAGGTGCCAGGGCACGTGCAGCATGTCCGCCAAGGCGGGCGGACAGGTCGTGCTCACGCCCGCACCGGACGAAGGCGCGACCTTCGTGGGCTTCAACGGAGCGTGCTCCGGCGTCCAGCCGTGTACGCTCACCGTGAGCGCCGACGTGGACGTGGGAGGCACGTTCGCGGCGACGACTCCGACGCCGACGTTCGTGCTGACGGTGACGCGCGACGGCGACGGCAGCGGGCTGGTCAAGAGCGAACCCGCCGGCGTGGCGTGCACGGCGACCGCCTGCTCCGGCACGTTCGAGAGCGGGACGCGCGTGAAGCTCACGGCGACGCCGGAAGCCAGCTCGCGGTTCGTGGGCTGGAGCGGCCCGTGCGACGGGACGGGCACGTGCGAGGTCGTGCTCTCCGCCGCGGTGACGGTGACCGCCACGTTCGCGCACGGCGCGCCGGGGACGTACGCGGTGAAGCTGCTCTCGTATCCGGGAGGGACGCTCCGCGGCGTCGCGATCGACGCGGCCGGTGACGTGGCCGGCAACTTCTTGGTGGACGTCTGCTGCGAGTCACAGGTGTTCCTCTACGACGCAGCGACGGACCAGGTGACACTCCCGCTGCCCGACGAGAGGCAGGCGCGGTGCGAGACCATGAGCGACGCGGGGATGCTGATCGTGACCCTCGATGGCAAGCACTACCGGTTCCAGGGCGGAGAGATCCTCTCGGCGCTGGGTGACATGACGCCGATGGCGATGAACGAGGGCGGCTGGGCCGTGGGATGGATGGAGGTCGGCCCGGGGCCGCTGCACGCCGCGCTCGACGACGGCACGGCGGTCCGGGATCTCGACCCCTCGGGCACCGTCCCGAGCATGGCCGGCGGCATCAACGCAGGAGGTGTCATCGTCGGTACGCGCGGCGAGAAGGCGGTCGTGTTCGAGACCGGCGGCCCGCGGGACCTCCCCGTCGCGCCCGCCTCGTCCGCGCACGACGTGAGCGACGATGGGCGGGCCGTCGGGGGCGAGGGGCGCACGTTCAAGTACTTCCAGCACGGGTTCATCGTGGAGCTGGCGAGCGATGCGGTCACTCTCGTGGACCCGCCGGCCGGGACGGGCGGGATGAGCTTCGACGCGATCGACCGCACTGGAACCGCCGTCGTCGGACAGTCTTACCCCGCAGACGGATCGGTGAGCCCGGTCGTCTACCGAAGCGGAAAGCTCGAGCGGCTCGTGGATCTCGTCGAGCTCCCGGAGGGCCTCGCGCTCGAGAACGCGCTCGACGTGAACGATGCCGGGCAGATCCTCGTCCTCCTGCGCGACGACCGCGCCGCGACGATCACGGCCATCCTGACGCCGCGGTGACACGCGCGGCGGCCTCGAGCGGCGCCCGCTACGCCCCGCGTCCCG
This sequence comes from Anaeromyxobacter sp., assembly GCA_035456445.1. GTDB lineage: Bacteria > Myxococcota > Myxococcia > Myxococcales > Anaeromyxobacteraceae > Anaeromyxobacter. The sequence goes on along the minus strand of DATIDF010000414.1, from coordinate 3,616 downwards.
CGGGGGTTCCGCGCTTGCGATAAGCGGTGCCCTTGAAGAGCGCCACGAGCTCTCCGGCGTCGTCGGTGACGCGCACGAGGCACGTCGAGAGTCGCGGGTTCAGCGCCTCCTCGCGGGCCTCGGCCGTGAGCGTTCCAGCCGATACGGCCTTGATGAACGAGATCGAGACGTCGATGGCGACGGCGACGTCCCCGTGCGAGTTCGCCGCGGCCGCGAACGCGAGATCGGCGAGCGTGAAGATCGCGCCGCCCTGGACGATGCCGACGCCGTTCAGGTGGCGCGCGGAGACCTCCATCCTCGCGATGGCCGCGCCACGCTGGACGTCGACGAGCGTGATGCCGTTCTCGGCCGCGAAGCGGTCGCGTTCGATGCGGGCGCGGATTTCTTCCATGCGCCGCACGTTATCGGGTCGCGGAGGCGGAAGGAACCCTAGAGCTGGAAGTGGAGCCCCGCCCCGAAGTACTGGATCGACTCGAGGAAGAACTGCCCGTAGGGCGATGGCCCGTCGTAGAACTCGGCGAGGACGCTCCAGACCCGCGGAGGATGTCCCTCGCTCCGCCACCATGCCGCCTCGACGCCCGCGCGCACGCTCACGCCCGGCTTCCACTCCTGCTGCTCGGACGACTTCACGTCGACCGCCGCGACGAGGCGCAGTCCTCGCGCCGGCCCCCCGCGCGCCTCCGCGCCGACGTGCGCGAGCAGCGCGTCGAGCGTGTCGGGCCTGCGGTTGAAGAGGTACTCACCACCCGCGTACAGACGCAGAGGCCCGATCTCCTGCGACAGGATCAGCTCGGCGGACTCGAACGCGAGGTTCTCCCGCTGGATCTCGTTCTCCGCACGCAGGAGCAGCTCGTCCCCGAGGTGCGAGCTCTGGTGGTAGAGGCGCGCGCGCGCGGAGAACCCGGAGTACCGGAACGTGAGCGGGAGGCCCACGAGGTAGTCGGTGTTCAGGAGGTCGTCACTCGGCGAGTCCAGATCGAACTGCGCGAACACGGCCGCCTCGAGCCCGAGCTGGATGCCGTCTCCGACGGCCGGCCCGCCGATCCGGACGAGCGCGAAGCCATCGCCGATCCCGACCGATCCGACGTCGATCGTCTCCGTGCTCGTGGGGAACTTGCCCCGCAGGTACGTCGCGAACGTGCGGATCGCCTTGGGATCCGCGATGAGCGTGCAGAAGACGTCGCCTTGCGGGAGCGCGACGAGCCCCTCCGTCTCCCCCGCGTGCACGCCCGTCCCGCACGCGTACACGTGCCCGTCCTCCGCCTCCGCCGGAGATGCGAATGCGGCGACGGCGAGCAGAGTGGCGAGGCTCATGGCTCGGGACGGCACGTTCATGCGGCGCCTCCTCGTGCGGCTGCCCGGGGTGGGGCCGCATCTGCGACCTTACCGCAGGCGAGGCCGTGCGAACCGAGCCCTCGGTGGGCCGGCTCTCAGAAGATCGCAGGCCCGGGTCGAAGGCCAGCCGTGACGCTGCGCCGGCGTCGAGCCGCTCCCCTGCCCGCCGGATCCTCGGGGCATCGAGTGTAAACTGCCGCGGTGACTGCGCCCGTGGCCTCCTTCCCGGTGAGACCGCGCCACGGGCTCGTGGTCGGGAAGTTCTACCCGCCGCACGCAGGCCATCACCTCCTCGTCCGGACCGCCGCCGCCACGTGCGAGCGCGTGACGGTCGTGATCATGGCGCCGACCGCCCAGAGCATCCCGATCGCCTTGCGCGTGGCGTGGATGCGCGAGGAGCATCGCAGCCGCCGGAACGTGACGGTCCTCGGGACGAACGACGACAACCCCGTCGATTACGCCAGCGACGCGGCATGGCGCGCGCACGTCGGCCTCATGATCCGGGTGGTCCGGTGGGTGACGGATGTGCCGGTGGACGCGGTCTTCACGTCGGAGGAGTACGGCGACGAGCTCGCACGGCGGCTCGGCGCCCGCCACGTGTGCGTCGATCTCGGCCGGTCGCTCAGATCGATCTCGGGCACGAGCGTCCGGGCCGATCCGGTCGGGACCTGGGATCACCTCGCGCCCGGCGTGCGGGCCTGGTTCGCGAGGCGCGTCGTGGTCGTGGGCGCCGAGTCGACCGGGAAGACCACGCTCACCCGCGACCTCGCGGCGGCGCTCCGCGCACGGGGCGGTGCCTTCGGGCTCACGCGATCGGTCGTGGACGGCGGGAAGCAGCTCACCGCGGACCTGCTCGCCCGCACGCGCGCGCAGGCCCAGCTCGACCCCAGGGCCGCCGCTGCGCTCGACCAGCCCATCTTGCGATCCGAGCACTTCTACGCGATGGCCGCGGAGCAGAACCGGCTCGAGGACGACGCTGCGCGGGCGGGAGGCCCCGTGCTCGCGTGCGACACGGACGCGTTCTCCACCGCGGTGTGGCACGAGCGCCACCTGGGACGGCGCTCCGAGGAGGTTGAATCGCTCGCTCGCGCCCACTCCCTCTACCTCCTGGCGCACCCGGCGGACGTCCCGTTCCACGAGGACGCGCTCCGGGAAGCGGAGCGCAGCTGGACGACGCGGCTCCTGACGGAGCGCCTCGCCGCGACGGGGCGCCGCTGGCGCTGCGTTCGCGGCGGTCGCGAGGCGCGCCTCGACGCAGCGCTCGCGGCGGTCGACGAGCTGCTCGCCGAGGGCTGGCGCCTCGCACCGCCGCTCGGATGAGCGAGGCGCTATGGGTGCGCCGGGCCGGCCGGGGGGGCCGGCACGGGCGGAAGCTCGCCGCGGTGGGTGAGCCATCCGAGCCCGGCCCCGAGGAGATCGGCCACGCCGCCCATCGTGAGGTTCATGCGCCGGTACAGCACGTTGCGCTCGCGCAGGAACGGGACGTGTGCGCCGATCGCGACGAGCCGCTCGAGGCACGCGCCGTCCACCCGGAGGCGCGCGAGCCCCGCGCTCCCGCAGCGGTGCAGCGCCGTCGTGTCCTCCACCGTCTGCATGAGCCGCGCGAGCATCGAGAACGAGGCCGCCGCGGGGTCATCGCCGCGAAGGACCGCGGCCCGGAACGCGGGCACGCCCACCTCGAAGACCGAGGGCAGCCCCGCCTCGACCTCGCCGAGGATCCCGCCCACCCGGTACCGACGCCGCGCCGCCTCGCCGTGCGTCGCGCGCGGCGCGGCGACCTCGGCGATCTCGCGCGCGAGGGACGACACCGCAGCGCGAAGCGCGGGCTCGTCGTGCGAGCCCACGCGGTACGAGGCGATCAGGAGGACCCCGGCGAGGAAGATGGCGCCCTTGTGCGTGTTCGTCCCGAGCTCCGCGAGCATCACCTGCTCGGCGCGCTGCGCGATCGCGATCTGCACGCGGAGCGGCTCATCGCGCCCGAGGGACCCGCAGAGCGTGCGGAGGTAGGCGCCGACGAGCCCGATCGAGCGCTCCATGACCGCCAGCGACAGATCGGGGTGGGACCCGCAGTCGTGGAGGTCGACGAGCCCGGGCTTCGGCGTGAGGTAAAGCTCCCGCCGGACCCCGCAGACGAGCGCCACCGAGAGCCGCTCAAGCGCCGAGGCCGGCGAGGAGCTCGCGCGCTCTCGCCGCGAGCTCGGGGAACCCGTGGGCGCCGAGGCGGATGCACTCGCGCGCCGGCTGGTCGCAGCACAGGCACGGGCGGGGCAGGAGGAGGAGC
>DATIDF010000413.1:0-2565 GCA_035456445.1 Anaeromyxobacter sp. | reverse complement strand
GGCGCTGCCCCGCACGCGCGGGCTGCGCGTCGGTTACTTCGGCGCGAGCACCGGCGCCGCCGCGGCGCTCGCCGCCGGAGCCCGGCTGCCGGACCTCGTCGCGGCGATCGTCTCGCGCGGCGGTCGTCCCGACCTCGTCCCTCCCCCGACGCTCGCGCAGGTGCGCGCGCCGGTACTCCTCGTCGTCGGGAGCCGGGATCCGGTCGTCCTGCGGCTCAACCGGTCCGTCCTCCCGCACCTGCGCACCGCCGAGCTCACGGTCGTGCCCGACGCGACGCACCTGTTCGAGGAGCCGGGAACGCTCGACTCGGTGGCCCGGCTGGCGGCGCGCTGGTTCGAGCGTTGCTTCGCGTCGACTGCCGCGATCGGGCCGCGTCCGCTTGTCTGACCGCGAGAGGAGGCCGTCATGCGTGAAGCGCTTCCGTTCCTCGACGTCCCGATCCATCTGGTCATGACGCATCATCCGGCGACGATCGGCCCCGAGGATTCGCTGGGCGACGCGGCCGGCGTGATGGTCCAGGGCGGGTTCCGTCACCTGCCGGTGGTCGACGCGGACGGCGCGCTCGTCGGGATGCTCTCCGAGCGCGACCTGCTCGCGCGGCTCGGAACCGAGCTCGAGCGCTTCACGGACGCGGCGCGCGAGCTCCTGTCCGAGGAGGTCGAGCCCGCGATGCGGCCCGATCCCATAGCGATCCCGAGCACCGCGATCGTGCGCGATGCGCTCGAGATCCTGTCCGACGAGCGGGTCGGCGCCGTGCCGGTGCTGGATGGGGAGCGGCTCGTCGGAATCGTCTCGTACCTCGATCTGCTAGGCTTCCTGCGAACGGCGTCGGCCGCGGCGCCGGCCGTGGCGGTAGCGCCAGCCCCCGGCGGCGCGAGGGCCTTCCCGAAGGCGCGGAAGGCTACGCCCACGCGGAAGCCGCCTGCGCGCCGCAAGCCCGCACGCGCAGGCCGGGGCCGCGCCCACCGGGGCCGTGCGGGGCGCTGACTGCTCATCCCACGACTTCCGGCGAATTCCGCTCGATCCGGGCGCTCCGTCCCCCGGCTCGGTGACGAGCCGAGCGCCTGCGACCGATCTGTGCCCCGCGATCGAGGGCTGTCGCGCGGGGCCCCGGACGCGCTTGGATCGTCCCCGGGGGCTCCGCCAGATGACCACGATCGCGGCCGTGTCGTTCGTCCTGCTCGTCGCCGTCGCGACGGTCCGCGCCGTGCTACCCGCGCGGAGGCGCGCGAGCGTCAGCGGATCGCGAACGTCATGGACACGCTCGCGGAGATCTCGAGCTCGCCAGGCGTGACCGGCGCGCCGTCCGACGCCACCATGGCCTCGGCCCGGTACTTCATGAGCGGGATCGGCGGTGCCGCCCCGCTCTCGTCGATGGCGACCACCTCCCCGAGCGCGACGCCCGCCGCCTTCGCCATCGCCTCCGCCTTGGCACGCGCGGCCGCGACGGCGCGCGCGAGGGCCTGCTGGCGCTCGGGGTTCGGATCGTCGCGCTCGAAGGTGAGGCCGCGGAGCGAGTTCGAGCCCGCGGCGACCACACGCTCGAGGATCTGACCGAGCTTCGCGAGATCACGCACCGTGACGCGGACCTCGTCCACCACGGTGTACCCGGTGATCTCGCGTGGCTTCCCGTCCACCCACGGGCGCTCCACCTGCACGTCGTGCCGGGTGGTCTGGACGTCCTTCTCGGCGACGCCGGCCTTCGCGAGCGCGTCCAGCATCCGGCGCATCTTCGCGGACGCGTCCGCGACCGCCGGCGCGAGGGTCTTCCCGGTCGCCTCGACGCCGGCGAGCACGATCGCCACGTCGGGTCGCACCATCACGCGGCCCTCTCCGTTCACGCGGAGCGTCCGCTCGAGGATCTTCCCGTCCGCGGCGGGCCCGGCGAGCGCCGAGGCCCCGAGGGCCGGTGCGGCAGCCGCATGGGGGGAGGCGGCGGCGCGCGAGGCGCAGGCGAGCGAGGCGAGGAGCAGGGCGGCGGCGGCACGGGGCATCGGCATCGGGCGTTCCCTCCGGGCTACTTCATACCGCGGCAGTGAACCGAGCTGGCGTCCCGTGCGCACCCGAGGCGGGCACGAGGGCATGGTATGAACCGCCGCCATGGTCGAGCCGGGACTCGGGGAGATCGCGCTCCTCACGCTCGTGGCGCTCGTCGCCGGCACCGTCGACGCCATCGCCGGCGGCGGCGGCCTGCTCACCGTGCCGGCGATCCTCTGGGCCGGCCTGCCGCCCCACCTCGCGCTCGGGACGAACAAGGGCCAGTCCGTGTTCGGCTCGCTCGCCGCGCTCGCCCGGTTCGTGCGCGGCGGGCTCGTCGACGGCCGGCGCTGCCGATGGCCGCTGCGCAGCTCGCGGGCGGCTGGGTCGGCGCGCACCTCGCGGTCCGCAGGGGCGACGCGCTCGTCCGGCGGGTCGTCGTGGCGGTGACGCTCGCCCTCGCCGCGAAGCTCGCCTGGGACATGCGAAGTCCATGACCCGTGACGCGGCGAGCCTCCCGCCCGCCGGCGGCCGCTGCTAAACTCCGCGGCTGTCGACCGCACGCCCCAAGGAGGTAGCCGCGCGAT
>DATIDF010000412.1:0-4458 GCA_035456445.1 Anaeromyxobacter sp. | reverse complement strand
ACACCCTCCGGGAACTGGCAGGGGAGGACCCCCATACCGACGAGGTTCGACCGGTGGATCCGCTCGAAGGAGCGGGCCACGACGAACCGCACCCCGAGAAGCGCGGTCCCCTTCGCCGCCCAGTCGCGCGAGCTCCCGGTCCCGTACTCCTGGCCGGCCATGATCGCGAGCGGGACGCCGTCGCGAGCGTACTCGAGCGCCGCGTCGTGGATCGAGAGCCGCCGGCCGGTGGGCTGGTGGACGGTGACCCCGCCCTCCACGCCCGGCACCATGAGGTTCTTGATGCGCACGTTCGCGAACGTGCCGCGCACCATGACGTGGTGGTTGCCGCGCCGCGCGCCGTAGCTGTTGAAGTCACGCACGCCGACGCCGAGCGACTGGAGGTAGGCGCCGGCGGGGGAAGCGGGCTTGATCGAGCCGGCCGGGCTGATGTGGTCGGTCGTGACCGAATCGCCGAAGATCGCGAGCGCACGGGCGTGGGTCACGTCCTTCGGCTCGCCCGGCGTGGCGGGGAACGGCGTGAAGTACGGCGGCTCCTGGATGTACGTGGACTCGGGGTTCCACTCGTACGCCTTGCCGCCGCGGACAGGCAGCTCGTTCCAGCGCGTGTTCTCGGTGAAGCCGCCATAGTAGTTCTGGCGGTACCCTTCGACGTCGGCGGCGGCCGGCCTGAGCGCGTCCACCTCCGCCGCGGTGGGCCAGATCTCGCGCAGGAACACCGGCTTCCCGTCCTTCCCGGCGCCGAGAGGCTGCGTCTCGAGGTCCACGTCGACGCGGCCGGCGATCGCGAACGCCACCACGAGCGGCGGGCTCATGAGGAAGTTCGCCTTGACGCTCTGGTGGATGCGCGCCTCGAAGTTGCGGTTGCCGGAGAGCACCGAGGCCGCGACGACGTCGTTGTCCGTGACGGTCTTCTCGATGCGCTCCTCCAGCGGTCCGGAGTTCCCGATGCACGTCGTGCAGCCGTACCCGACGATCTGGAAGCCGAGCCGGTCGAGGTATGGCTGGAGCCCGGTGGCCGCGAGGTAGCGGGAGACGACCCGCGAGCCGGGGGCGAGCGAGGTCTTCACCGTGGGCTTCACCGAGAGCCCGCGCTCGACCGCCTTCTTCGCGAGGAGCCCCGCGGCGAGCATGACCCCCGGGTTCGAGGTGTTCGTGCAGGACGTTATCGCGGCGATGAGGACGTCGCCGTGCCCGACCTCGACCGTGCCCTCGGCCTGCGCGCTCGGCGGGCGAGCGTCGCCCGCGTCCGGCGTCGGCCGGTTGTTGATCATCTCGTACTCGGTGAGCGTGCTCGTGTTCCTCTTCTTCCCGTCCGTCAGGGTCTCCGGATCCTGGAGACCGCCGCCCGCGGTCGAAGCCCCGTTCTGCGAGCGGTACCGGCGGCCGAGGTCCTCCGCGGCCTTGCCGTAGCCGGTCGCGTCCTTGCGCGTGAACAGCTCCTCGAACGTGCGCTTCAGCGCGCCGAGCTCGATCCGATCCTGGGGCCGCTTCGGCCCGGCGACCGCGGCGCCCACCTTGGCGAGGTCGAGCTCGATCACCTCGGTGTAGTCCACCTCGCCCTGCCGCGGCGTTCGGAGCAGCCCCTGCGCCGTGTAGTACGCGCGGAACGCGTCGACGAGCTCCTTCGGCCGCCCGGTCTGCTCGAGGTAGAGGATCGATCGCTCGTCGGGCGGGAAGAAGCCGAGGGTGGCGCCGTACTCGGGAGCCATGTTCGAGATCGTGGCGCGCTCGGGCACCGGCAGGCTCGCCGCGCCCTCGCCGAAGAACTCGACGAACTTCCCGACCACCTTCGCCTTGCGCAGGATCTCCGTCACGCGCAGCACGAGGTCCGTGCCCGTGACGCCCTCGCGCAGCGCGCCCGTGAGGTGCACGCCGACGACGTCCGGGGTGAGGAAGTAGGTCGGCTGGCCGAGCATCGCCGCCTCGGCCTCGATGCCTCCGACGCCCCAGGCGACGAGCCCGAGCCCGTTCACCATCGGCGTGTGCGAGTCCGTGCCGACGAGCGTGTCGGGGTAGTGCAGACCGTCCCGCTCGAGGACGCCGCGGGCGAGGAACTCCAGGTTCACCTGGTGGCAGATGCCGACGCCGGGCGGGACGATGCGCAGCTTCTCGAACGCCTGGGTGCCCCACTTCAGGAACTCGTAGCGGGGGAGGTTGCGATCGAACTCGAGCTCCATGTTGTAGCGGAGCGCGTCGGGCGAGCCGAACGCGTCGACCTGCACGGAGTGGTCCACCACGAGGTCCACCGGAACGAGCGGCTCGACGGCGAGCGGGTCCTTGCCGAGCCGCGCCACCGCGGCGCGCATCGCGGCGAGGTCCACGAGCAGCGGCACGCCGGTGAAGTCCTGGAGCAGCACGCGCGCCACGACGAACGGGATCTCGCGCGTCCGCTCCGCCCGCGGCGCCCACCCGGCGAGCGCGCGCACGTCCTCCTCGGTGACTCGCTCGCCGTCCACGTTCCGTGCGAGCGACTCGAGCACGATCCGGAGCGACACGGGTAGCCGCGACACGCGGCCGAAGCCCTCCTGCTCGAGCGCGGGCAACGACACGAGCCGGCCGCTCCTGCCGGGCGAGATCTCGAACGGGGTGACGACGCCGAGCCGCTCGATCATGGAAGACCCGCCTTTCCGGGTGCGCCGGCGCGGCCGCAGAACGCCGGTGCGCTCTGCGCTACAAATAACGACGCCGGAGGCCAGATGCCCGTCCCCTCGCAGCTCTACCGCCCGTCGCTCGCGCTGCTCACCGACTTCTACGAGCTCACGATGGCGTACGCCGCGTGGAAGAGCGGCCTCGAGCGCAAGGAGGCCTGCTTCACGCTCAGCTTCCGGGAGAACCCGTTCGGCGGCGGCTTCAGCGTCGCCGCCGGGCTCGAGCACGTGGTGGACCTCGTGGAGCACCTCCGCTTCGACGCGGGCGACCTCGTCTTCCTCGCCGAGCAGCGCGGGACCGACGGCGAGCCGCTCTTCGAGCGCGCCTTCCTCGACGCGCTCGCGCGACTCGAGGTCGAGGTCGACGTGGACGCGGTGCCGGAGGGGACGGTCGTGTTCCCGCACGAGCCGCTGGTGCGGGTCGCCGGCCCGATCATCCCGGCGATGCTCCTCGAGACGGCCCTCCTTGCGGTCGTGAACTTCCAGACGCTCGTCGCCACCAAGGCCGCGCGCGTGTGCCTCGCCACGCGCGGCGAGCCGGTGCTCGAGTTCGGCCTCCGCCGCGCCCAGGGCATCGACGGCGGCCTCGCCGCGAGCCGGGCCGCCTATGTCGGCGGCTGCGCCGCGACCTCGAACACGCTCGCGGGCCGGCTCTACGGGATCCCTGTGCGCGGCACGCACGCGCACAGCTGGGTCATGCTCCACGGCGACGAGCGCGAGGCGTTCATGGCCTACGCCCGCGCGCTGCCCGCGAACTGCGTGTTCCTCGTCGACACCTACGGCACGCTGTCCGGGATCGAGCACGCGATCGAGGCGGGGCGCTGGCTCCGCTCCCAGGGCAAGGAGCTGGTCGGGATCCGGCTCGACTCGGGCGACCTCGCCTGGCTCTCCATCCAGGCGCGCAGGAGGCTCGACGAGGCCGGGTTCCCGAAGGCGAGCATCCTCGCGTCGAACGAGCTCGACGAGCACATCATCCAGAGCCTCAAGGACCAGGGCGCGACGATCGCGGTGTGGGGGGTCGGCACGCGCCTCGTGACGGGTCAGGGCGACGGCGCGCTGGGCGGCGTCTACAAGCTGGGCGCGGTGCGGGACGGGCCGGAGGGGAGCTGGGAGCCGCGCGTGAAGGTCTCCGAGCAGACCGCGAAGACGAACATCCCGGGAGTGCTGCAGGTCCGCCGCTTCCTTCGTGGCGGCGAGTTCCTCGCCGACGCGATCTGGGACGAGGAGGCAGGGATCCCGTCACCATGCGTCATCATCGATCCGCTCGACCCTCTCCGCCGCCGGGAGATCGACGCGGACGCCTCCGAGGACCTGCTCTTGCCGATCTTCCGCCGGGGGCGCCGCGTGTACGATCCGCCGCCGCTCGCCGAGGTCCGCGCCCGCACCGCGGCGCAGCTCGGGCGCTTCCACTCCGGCGTGAAGCGGTTCGTGAATCCGCACCAGTTCCCCGTCGGCCTCGAGCGCGGCCTGCACGAGCTGCGCGCGCGGCTCGTCCTGGAGGTGCGCGGGGTACCGCGGTAGGACCCCGAGCCCGTCACTGCGACGTCCGAGTGTGAGCGCGCCGGGGTTGGGTCGCGGTCGGGGTCGGGGTCGGGGTCGGGGTCGGGGTCGCGGTCGGGGTCGGGGTCGCGGTCGCGGTCGGGGTCGCGGTCGGGGTCGCGGTCGGGGTCGCGGTCGGGGAACTCGCTGGCTCGCGCTGCCCGTGTCGCGTGTGCGTGCCGCTCCTCCTTTCTCGCCTGAGGCAGGCTGCCCCGGGCCCTGGCTACCCGGGGCGAGGGCCACTCTGGGCCATTGCGCCAACGCGCAG
>DATIDF010000411.1:0-12221 GCA_035456445.1 Anaeromyxobacter sp. | reverse complement strand
CCTTCGGCAGCGTCGGCTGGGCGCGGTCGATCGCGTCCTTGACGCCGGCGACCACGTCCTTCGCGTTCGCCCCCTTCAGCATGATGACCATGCCGGCGACGGCCTCGCCGTTGCCATCGCGCGTCACGGCACCCTGGCGCGGCTCCGCCCCGATCACGACGTCGGCGACGTCGCGCAGGTACACGGGCGAGCCATCGAACGCGCCAAGCACGATCCGCTCGATGTCCGGCACGTCGCGGAGGAGCCCCACGCCGCGCAGGTACGTCTGCTCCCACCCCGCGACGACCACGCCCCCTCCCGCATTCCCGTTCGATCGCTCGATCGCCTCGGACACGTCTCGAACCGTGAGCCGGTACTTCACCAGCCGGTCCGGATGGACGAGGACCTGATACTGCTTCACCTCGCCGCCGAAGCTGTTCACCTCGTTCACGCCGGGGATCGGCCGGAGCTGCGGCGCGAGGATCCAGTCCTGGATCGTCCGCAGGTCCATCGGGGAGAGCCCCTCCCCTTCCAGCGTGTACTGGAAGATCTCGCCGAGCCCGGTGGAGATCGGGCCGAGCTCCGGCTCGACGCCGGGCGGCAGGTGCTCGCGCGCGCCGGCGAGCCGCTCGAAGACGATCTGCCGGGTCCAGTAGGTCTCGGCGCCGTCCTCGAAGACGACCACCACCTGCGACAGCTCGGCCTTGGAGAGCGACCGCACGGAGAGGACGCGGGGCAACCCGCGCATCTCCTGCTCGATGGGGAAGCTGACGCGCTGCTCGACGTCCACCGCCGCGAGGCCGGGCGCCTTCGTCAGGATCATGACCTGCGTGGACGTGACGTCCGGGAACGCGTCGATCGGCAGGCGCGTCCACGCGACCCCGCCTGCGACCGCGAGCGCCGCGGTGATGCCGAGGACGAGGAGCCGGTTCTTCAGGAGCCACTCGGTGATGCGCATCGTCGCCCCTAGTCCGCGCAGCCCGCGCCCATCTTCGAGCGCAGGACGTCCGACTTCAGCAGGAAGGCCCCGTCGGCCGCCAGCGTCTCCGCACCCTCGAGCCCACCCTTCACCTCGACCCAGTCGAGCCACTTCCGGCCGGGCACTACCGGGCGCCGGACCCAGTAATCGCCGTGGTGGTGCACGAAGACGAACGAGCGACCCTCGTCGGAGAGCACCGCCGCCCTCGGGACGGCGAGCGCCTCCTCCTGCCCAGGCAGGAAGATCCGGACGCTGGCGAACATCCCCGCCCGGAGCTTCGCGTCGGGGTTGGCAGCGGCGACCCGCACCTTCACCGTCCTCGTCCGCTCGTCCATCGTCGGGCCGACGAAGTCGACGCTCCCGGGGAACGACGCGTCCGGAAAAGCCTTCACGGCGATCTCGGCGCGGAGCTTTCCGCCGCGCTGCGCGTCCAGCACGCGCCCGAGCTGGTCCTCGTGGAGATCCGCCCACACCCACAGCGACGAGACGTCGCCCACCGTCACGATGCTCTCGTCAGGCTTCACGAGCTCGCCAGGAACGGCGTGCATCTCGAGGACGATCCCATCCGCGGGCGCGCGGACGACGAGCGCACCGTCACCCGAGCTCCGCCCCGCGCTGGCAAGGCGCTCGACGTCGCCAGGAGCGACGCCGAGGCGGGAGAGCTTCTCCTGCGCCGAGCGGGCGTGGATCTGCGCCGTCTCGTGCTCCTGGCGCGCGGTGAGGTACTCCTTCTCGGACGAGATCTGCTCCTTCCGCAGCTGCTCCTGCCGCGCGAAGCTCGACCGCGCGAGCCGGAGCGCCGCCTGTGCGGCGAGGTACTCGCTCTCGGCCTCGCCGAGCTGGACGCTCTCGAGCTCGACGATCGGCTGCCCACGCCGGACCCGCTCTCCCAGGCTCGCGTCGACCTTCCGGACGGTCCCCTCGATCCGGGGCGAGATGTGCGTGACGTGCCGCTCGTCGAACCGGACCTCGCCCGTGAGCACGATCGGCGCCTCGACGCGCCGCTTCGAGACGCTCGCCTTCTTCAGGAGCCCCCCCTCCACGAGCTTCGCGGGCACGCGCACGACGCCCACCTCGTAGCGGCACTCGTCGCACTCGTGCGTCTTCTTCCCGTGCTCGCAGGTGGCCGCGAAGAGCTCGTCGAGAGGACGGTCGAGATCGGAGGACCCCTCCTCTCCGTGTCCGTGGCCATCTGCGTCCGCGTGCCCCGCGTGCGCCGCCGTGGGGCTCGCGGTGCCGTGCTCCTCGGGCCGTTCCTGGCCAGCCTTCTCCGCGCCAACGGGCTGAACCGCGCCGGCGTCTCCGCCTCCGCGACACGCGAGCGAGACTGCGAGGACGAGAGCACTCAGGCTTCGATGGATCATGGCAACTCCCGGCCGGACAGCAGGATGAGCGCGCCGCACTCCACGTCTCGTTCGCGGGCGCTCGAGAGAACCTCGCGGCGGGCTTCGAGCAGCACCCGTCGCGCATCGATGACGTCGAGGATCCCGGCCTCCCCGAGCTGGAACGTGCGTTCCAGCGTGCGGGCCGACTCCTCGGCGCGAGGAAGGATGTTCGTCTTCTGGCGGTCCGCGACTGCGCGCGCGCGGCCGCACGTCGAGAGCGCGTCCGCGAACGCCGCGGCCACGGCTCGACCCTCCGCGTCAGCGCGTCCCGCCTCCGCCTCCGCCGCCGCCTCGGCGCTCCGGATGCGGCCCGACCTCCAGTCCCACAGCGGCAGCTCGACCGCGAGCCTGCCACCGATCGCCTCGCGGTCCAGCTCGCTCGTGTAGAAGCCCCCGACGGTCACGGCCGGCACGCGAGACCGCCGCGCGACCGACGCCTCCGCCCTCGCCGCCGCGGCGCGAGCGAGCGCCGTTCGCACGCGCGGGGACCGGGCGAGGTCGCCCAGGGCGGCGGCGTCCTCGATCGGCGGCGTGGCCGGAACCTCGACCCGGAGGATGGACGCGCCGAGCCAGACACGGAGCTGCGCGAGCGCGCCGTCGCGGGTCGCGCGGGCCGCGGCGAGGTCGTTCCGAACGCGCTCGAGCTCGAGCTCGACCCGCGGGATCTCGACCGGACGACCCTCGCCAGCCTCCACCCTGCGTCGCACGAGCCGGGTGAGCGCCTCCACCTGCTGCTCGGTCGCCTCGAGCGTCTCGACCTCGGATTGCGCGTACCCCGCTCGAACGAAGAGCCGCCACAGCTCCGCGGAGACCTCGGCGCGGAGCGCCTGGCCCTCCGCCGTCACCTCGTCCACCGTCGCGCGCGCGGCGTCGACCGCGGGTCCGCGCCGCGCCAGCCAGTCGAGCGGGATCGAGACCGCGAGCTCCCACTCGTTGCGATGCGCGGGGCCCTCGCGAGCGGTGCCCCGGCCGGCGGTCGCCTCCAGCTCCGGGTTCGGAGGCGTCCGCGCGACGGTCACGCCGCCCTCGGCCGAGCGGACGCGTGAGCGCGACGCCGCCACCCGCGGGTCCCGCTCGATCGCGGCAGCGATCTCCGCCCAGCGGAGGGGTGCCGCCCCGGATGCGACTTCCTGCGCGAGCGCGGGTGCCCCGGACGCGAGCAGGAGCGCGCACGCCCATCGACGATGTGCTGACAAGTCCTGTTCTCCTGACGTGAGACGTGCGACCGGCCGGCGCGAGCGCGCGGACGATCCGGCACGCGCGGGCCGCCCGGGCTGAGGCACCCGGCCGGTCGCGCAAACGAGAAGTCACCGCGTCAGGAGATCGGGGGGCGGAACGGGCGAGCCGGATCGCGCGCCGCGATGCTCAGCTCGCGGGGAGCCAGTGGCCTGCTGCCGGGGACATCCAACGAGGCGACGACGCCATGGTCCGCCGGGACGACGGGCTGCGTCTCGCAGCAGGTGCAGTGGTGATGCAGCGTCCCGCAACCGTGCTCGGCTCCCTGATCCCCGAGGTCGCCGTCGTCGGCCGCGGTGTGAGCCACGTGTCCCGTCCGCGCGTAGTGCACGACGGCCTCGCCGATCTCCGCGAGGCCGGGGGCGAGCCCATGCATGAGCATCAGGACGAGGAGCACCCGCACGAGGCACCGATGCTAGCGGCTCCTGCGACGGTGGGCAAATGCGGCGGCGCGCGCCCTGGAACACAGCGTCCCTTTGTCCGGAAGACGCAACGGCGTCCGATCCGTACCCTCGCGCACATCTGCACCCCCGCCAGCAGGGCGACCCCACCAACGTGCGCGCGACTGGCCGTCCGCGTCGTTGTAGAAGGGGACCCGCAACCCTTCTCGGGAGGTACCGTGACCCGCCGAAACCAGCGCTTCGCCCAGCTCGCCCTCGCCGCCGCGCTCGCCGCGACGATCGCGGCGTGCGGCGGCGACGACAAGAAGTCCTGCGACGTGGCGAAGCAGACGGGGTGCAGCACCGGGCTCGTCTGCGAGCCCATCGAGGGCGGCAACCCCGCCTGCGTGCAGCCGCTCGTGATCCGCGGCAACGTGTTCGATCTCGGCACCTCGATCGGCATCGAGAGCGCCCGCGTCGTCGCCCTCGACGCGAACCGCTCGCCGGTCAGCACCGTCGCGATCACCGACGCGGCCGGAGACTTCGCGATCGAAGTCTCGAACCCGCGCACCAAGGACGGCACGCCCATCGCGCGCGACGTCTTCCTCCGTGCGGACGCGCAGGATTACGCGACCTTCCCCTCCGGCATCCGCCAGGCGCTGCCCGTCAACACGGGCGGCGCCGTGCGCGTGGACGGCAAGCTCGAGCTCGCGGATCCGCAGACCACCGACATCGGGCTCGTCGAGCTTCCCTCTGCCGGCACCGGCGTCATCTCCGGCACCGTCGCGGTTCCGGCGAACCAGCCGGGTGCACTCGTCGTCGCCGAGACCGGCTCCGGAGACGGGTTCAGCGCGCTCGCCGACCGCAACGGCGACTATGCGATCTTCAACCTCGCGCCGGGCGACTACTCGGTCCGCGCGTACGCTCAGGGCGTGGTCCACGAGGAGAAGACCGCCGCCGTCCTCGCCGACGCGGTCACGGACGTCGACCTCGGCATGTCGGGTGCGGCGGGCGGAACCGTGAACGGCCAGGTGAACATCGTGAACCCGAACGACGGCAAGGAGACCTCGGTCATCCTCGTTGTCGAGTCCACCTTCGACGATGCGCTCCTCCGCGGCGAGACGCCGCCGGGCCTGCGCGCGCCGGAGCCGGGCATCGCCCCGAACCTGTCCGGGGCTTGGCAGATCGCCGGCGTCCCGCCGGGACGCTACGTCGCGCTCGCTGCCTTCGAGAACGATCTCCTCGTGCGTGATCCCGACGTTTGCCAGGGCGGAACCGCGATCGTGCGCTTCGACGTGGCAGCGGGGCAGACGGTGACGCTCGAATCGTTCAAGGTCACTGGCTCGCTCGACGTGATCTCGCCGGGCGCGAACGGCCCCGAGCTCCTCGCGAGCGCCACGCCGACGTTCTCGTGGGTGGACGACAGCTCGGAGGACTCGTACGAGCTCAGCGTCGTGGACGTCTTCGGGAACGAGGTGTGGGCGACGACGGTGGCGGGCGTCAGCGGCGGCACTCCGTCGGTCACGGGCCCGACGCTCAATTCCGGCTACTACCAGTTCAAGGTGAAGTCGGCGAAGGGCACCTGCATCCCGACCGGCAGCTCGACTCCGGTGACGCAGTACCTCGCGCAGACCGAGGACCTGAAGGGCGTCTTCATCGTGCCCGCGCCGTAGTGCCTCGAGCGCGAGGCGAGCTCTCCGGCCGCGTCCGCCGTCGCCCTCACGGCGACGCGGGCGCGGCCGGCGCGCTCTCGGGCACGAGCTGCAGCGCGTCGTGCGCGAGCGGCAGCCGGACGGTGAAGATCGTCCCCACCCCCTCCATGCTCGCCACAGCGACGGAGCCGGCGTGCGCCTCGACGAGCCTGCGGACGACGTAGAGCCCGAGCCCCGTCCCCGCGACCGCCGATCGCAGGCTCCCGGTTCTCCGGAAGGGCTCGAAGATCGTCGCGCGGTCGCGCTCCGGGATGCCGATGCCCTGATCGGCGACCTGGATCACCGCCTCCCCGTTCGCGGTCCGCAAGGTCGCCCGGACCTCGCCTCCCGCGGGCGAGTACTTGATCGCGTTCGAGACGAGGTTCGCGAGCACCTGCTCTATCCTGAGGGGATCGCAGTAGACCGGCACCGCGAAGTCCGGGACCTCCGACAGGAGCCGGTGCTGGGGCGAGCTGCCCTCGAACAGCTCGAGCGCGCTGCGCACGATGTCGCGCAGATCCAGCCGCTCGACGCGCATCTCCACCTCGCCAGCCTCGATACGCGCGGTGTCGAGCAGGTCGTTCAGCATGCGCTCGAGCTTGCCCGCCTGCCGGCGCACGACCTCGAGCGCGCGTCGCACCCGAACCTCTGACGGCAGGGGCGCTCCTGGTGGAAACGCCGCGGTGGTGAGCTTCAGCGCCGAGATGGGGTTTCGCAGGTCGTGGGCCACGCTCGCGAGGAACGCCCCCTGGCCTTGACGCTGTCGTGCGAGCGCGTCGGCCATACGGTTGAAGTTGCGCGCCATGCGCGCGACCTCGTCCGGACCCTCCTCGGACGCCCGCACGGTCGGGTCGCCGCCGCCGAAGCGCGCGAGCGCGTCCGACAGCTCGAGCACCGGGCGCAGCGCCCTCGTTCGCAGCCACCAGACCAGCAAGCTCGACGCGGCGATCATGGAGAGCGCGAGGGAGATCCCCGCCACGTTGGCGAACGTCTGCCAGCGCATCGCGCGTGCGCGCGCTGCGCGCGCGTGCGCGATGTTCACGTCGACGAGCCTGCTGACCGCCGCGTACGCCTCCTCGAGGGCTAGATCGGTCCCAGGCTCGCCCTGCCGGCTCGAGATCAGGTATTGCCCGACCGCGTCCACCGCCTCGTGGACGGCGTCGTGCTCGGCGGCCGTCGAGAGATTCCGGTCAGCGTCGACGAGGTGCGATCCGATCCGGCGCTCGTGGTCCATGCGGACGACCGGATCGGTCGAGCGCGCGTGCACGAGCAGGTCGATCGCGGCCTCCTCGGCCTGCAGCACGCTCTCCGCGGATGCGAGGATCCCGCTGTTCGCTTCCTGCAGCGCAGCCGTGATGACCGCGAGCACGATCGCCGACACGATCCCGATGCCGGCGAATCCGACCAGGACGGCTATCAAGCTCCCCTGCAGGCTCGTCTTCGTAACGAGGCTCCTCTTTTCAGGGATAGGGATCGACGAACCGCGCCGTGAAGCGCACCCCGCCGTTCTGGTGGGGGTCGGGCTCTCGGTCGCACGCGCGGTGGGGAGGCCCGCCGTGGCCGTGGTGAAGCCGCGCGCGCGTTCCTGTCGCCGCCGGTCGCGGGGCCCGGCGCGGGTCGAGCGGCAGGCGCTGGATCAGTCGAGGCTCGCGGCGTCGATCGCTGCGCCCGTTCGCGCGGGGTCTCCGGCCGTACCTCCGAAGTGGCCAGCAGCACCACCGCCCTCATCACGCCCGCGGCGAGCGAGCCCGCGAGGATCCCCGGGTTCGGCGCGAGGCCGAGCCGCGCCGCACCGCGCCCGCAGCGAACGCAATTCGAGAGCTGCTCGTTGCGACACCAACGGTTCCCGATCCGCTGCCGGCGCCGCCGCGCAAGCCGGCCCGCACGCCCGCTGGACGCGCCGGCCTCGCCGGGTATCCTGCGCGCCGTGACGGATCGATCCCGCCGGACTCCCCCCTGGCGCGTGCTCGCGCGCGCCCTGTCCCGCTGGACGGACGCCGCCGGCTCCACCGGCCGCGCGCTGCAGGGGGGCTTATCGCTGCTCGTCCCGGAGGCGCCGCTCGAGCTGCGCATCGCCGGGCGTGTGCTCCTCCACGCCGCCGTGGTCGGGCTCCTCGCGGGCGTCGTGGGCGCCGCGTTCTTCGCGGCGCTCGAGGTCGGCCAGCATCTCCTGCTCCACGGCCTCGCCGGGTTCGATCCCGCACGCGCCCGCGGCGAGGCCGTCGTGTCCACCGGCAGCGCCGCCGCGTCGTTCCGGCCCTGGCTGCTCGCGCTCTTGCCCGCCGCGGGCGGCCTCGTGAGCGGGCTCCTCACGAGCCGGCTCGCTCCGGAGACGGCGGGCGGCGGAGGGGACGCGACGATCGAGGCCTATCATCGTGGCGGGCTCTTCCGCTGGCGCATCGTGCCGGTGAAGTTCGCCGCGGCGTTCGCCGCGCTCTCGTCGGGCGGCTCGGGCGGGCGAGAGGGCCCGACGATGCAGATCGGCGCGGCGATCGGCTCGGTGGCGGCCCGGCTCCTCCCCACGAGCCGCCGGGAGCGGCGCGTCCTGTTCGTCGCCGGCATCGCCGCCGGGATCGCGGCGGTCTTCCGCACGCCGCTCGGCGCCGCGCTGCTCGCGACGGAGATGCTCTACCGGGACGACTTCGACGCCGAGGCGCTCGTCCCCTCGATCCTCGCGAGCGTCATCGCCTACTCGGTCGTGATCGCCGCGTTCGGTGAGACGACGCTCCTCGGCGTCACCACGCGCTTCCCGTTCTCGCCTCGCCAGCTCCCACTTTACGCCGGGCTCGCACTGCTCGTCTCGCTCGCCGCGGTTTCGTTCGTCCGGCTGCTCCGGGCGGTGCAGGGCGCCGCGCGGAGGCTGCCCGGGCCGGTGTGGCTCCGTCCTGCCGTGGGTGGCCTCGCGGCGGGCGTCATCGGCGCCGGCATCGCGATCGCGCTCGGCGCCTGGCGCGGCCCCGAGGCGCGCGGCTTCGGCGTGCTCGGCGGCGGCTACGGCATGGCGCAGGTCGCGATGGACGGCGCGCCATGGTTCCCCGGCGGGTGGCACCTCGTCGCGCTCCTCCTCGCGATGGCGGCGGCGAAGGCGCTCGCCTCCGCGCTCACCATCGGCTCCGGCGCCGCGGTCGGCGACTTCGCGCCCTCCCTCGTCATCGGCGGGCTCGTGGGCGCCGCGTTCGGTCACGCCGCGCAGGCGATGCTCGGCGATCCGACCATCGAGCCGGCGGCCTTCGCGCTCGTCGGGATGGGCGCGTTCTACGGCGGCGTCGCCCACACGCCGCTCTCAGCGCTCGTGCTCGTCGCCGAGCTGGCCGGGAGCTACGACCTGCTCGTTCCGATGATGCTCACCGTCGGCATCGCCTATGTCGCCCTGCGCCGCTGGTCACTCTACCCGGCGCAGCCACGGAGCCGGGCGGCGGTGGCCAGCGCGTCCGGGGACGCACTCCGTGCCGCGCTCGCGCGTCCGGCCGCCGAGCTGCTCGTCCCGGCCGACCTGCCGGACTTCGGTGAGGACGCGCCGCTCGCAGCGCTCTCGGCGGCGAGCGCCGGCGCGGGGCAGCGCGTCGCGCTCGTCCGCGGCGGCGACGGTCGTCCCCGCGGGCTCGTGGATCTCGCGCTCCTCGGCGCGCTCGGCCCCGCCGAGCTCGGCTGGACGCGCGCCGCGGACGCGATGGTCCCGTTCGTCGCGCTACCCCCGTCTGCGTCGTGGCGCGACGCGATCACAGCGCTCCACCGGCACGGGCTGCCGCAGCTCCCCATCGTCCAGGCCGAGAGGGTGCTTGGCTGGGTCGGCGAGCGCGAGCTCGCGCGCGCGGCGCTCACGCTCGAGCTGGGAGGCCCGAGCGATCACGCGGGCCCGCCGGCGCCGGGCGAGCCGCCGTAGGCGCCGCTACGCCTCGCGGACGGGCCCGAGCGCGCGGGCGAGCGCCTCGGCGCGGGCGCCCACGCCGTCGAGCCGGCTGCGCTCGTCGATGAGCAGCCGCAGGAGGTCGTCGAGCGCCTGGTGTGCTGCCAGCTGATACCGCGCGGCGCTCTGACCGCACGCACCGATCCGAACCCCCACGACGCCAGGCGCGCGGAAGGCGTCCTCGTCGGTGACGTCATCGCCGACGTACAGGGCGGTCCGGCAGCCGCTCCGCTCGAGTAGCTCCGCGATCGCGTCGCCCTTCGTCGGCGCGTCGGCGGGGACGGCGTTCACCACCCGGAGCCCGCCAAAGACGCGCGCTCCGTCGAGCCCGTCGGCGACCGCGTGGATCTCGCGCTCCGCCGCTTCCGGATCCGCGGCGCGCCGGTAGTGGATCGCGATCGAGAGCCCCTTGTCCTCGATCTCGACGCCGGTGAGGTCGCCGAGCCGGGCCGCGAGCGCGGCGCGCCAGCCGAGAACCCTGGTGCGAGGGGAGCGGTCCACCGGCCCGAACCCCGCCTCCGCGCCGTGGTTGCCCACCCACGCGACGAGCGGGATGCCGGAGAGGCGTGGCGCGAGATCCGCGCGCGAGCGGCCGGAGACGACGACGCATGGGTAGAGCAGCGCCGCGACGCGAAGGAGCGCGCGGGTCTCGGGGCGCATCTGCGCGCGGGCGGGTTCGTCCACGATGGGCGCGAGCGTGCCGTCGAAGTCGAACGCGAGCAGCGCGCGGTCGTGGGCGAGCGCGGCGAGGGCGGCCCGCGAGGCGGGGGCGAGGAGGTCAGGGATCATGGCTTCACCTCGTGGACGCTGCGGAGGCCCAGGTTGAGCCGGGTGGAGAGCCGGTCCCGCTGGCGAAGGCGCGCCGCGTCCACGAGCATGCGCCCCGCCCAGCGATACACGTTGAAGTCAGCCACGAAAGCGCGCATCGCGCGCATTCGCGCCGCCTGCTCGTCGGGAGGCATCGCGAGCGCCGTCGCGAGCGCCGCGCTCGCCTCCTCGAGGTCGTACGGGTTCACGAGGAGCGCCTCGGTGAGCTCGCGCGCCGCGCCGGTGAAGCGCGACAGGACGAGCACGCCGCGCTCGTCGTCGCGCGCCGCGACGAACTCCTTCGAGACGAGGTTCATCCCGTCGTGCAGCGAGGAGACGTAGCAGACGTCCGCGGCGCGGAGATACCGGAAGATCGCCGGCGGTTCGTGGTGAGCGCGGAGGAGCACGATCGGCCGCCACGCCCCCTCCGCGAAGCGCGCGTTCACGCGCGCCGCGATGGCGTCCACGCGCTCGGAGAGCTCTCGGTACCTGTCGATGACGGTGCGGCTCGGCGCGGAGAGCTGGGCGAACGTGAAGCGGCCTCGCAGGTGCGGGAAGCGCTCGAGGAGCCGCTCCACCGCGAGGAGCCGCTCCTCGATGCCCTTCGTGTAGTCGAGCCGGTCCACCCCCACCCCGAGCTTCGCGTCCGGCGGGAGCCCGAGCTCGGCGAGCACCTGGCGGCGGCACTCGACGGCGGGCGGCGACTCGACGGCCCAGCGGTTCGGCCAGTCGATCGAGATGGGGTAGGAGCGCACGAGCGACTCGCGGCCCCCGAGCACGGTCGACTGGCGCTCGCGGTCGATGCGCGCCTCGAGGTACCGATCCACGCCGTCGAGGAAGTTGTTGCAGTGGAGCTGCGTGTGGAACCCGACCACGCTCGAGCCGAGCATCCCGTCGAGGAGCTCCTTCGCCCACGGGCAGATCCCGAATCGCTCCGCGTTCGGCCACGGGACGTGCCAGAAGCTGATGATGGTCGCGCGAGGCAGCCGCTCGCGGATCATCCGGGGGGCGAGCGCGAAGTGGTAGTCCTGCACGAGGACGATCGGGTCCGGCCCGTCCACCTCCTCGCAGACCGCGTCGGCGAAGCGGCGGTTCACGCGCTGGTACTCGAGCCAGTCCTGCGCGCGGAACACCGGCCGCGTGTGCGCGACGTGGCAGAGCGGCCAGAGCCCCTCGTTGGAGAAGCCGTAGTAGTACCCGCGCTCCTCCTCGGAGGTGAGCCAGACGCGCCGGATCGCGTAGGACTCCTCGCCCGGCGGGACGCGCACCCGGTCGTCCCGATCGACAGCGTCCCGGTCCGCCGTCCCGCTGCCGTGGGCGACCCACACGCCCGAGCACGCGCGCATCACCGGCTCGAGCGCCGTCACGAGGCCGCTCGCGGGGTGCACCACGCGCACGCCCCCGTCCGGCGCCCGATCGTGGATGTACGGCTCGCGGTTCGCGACGATGACGATCCCCTCTCCCTGGAGCGTCTCGGTGAGCGTGTGGTGGAGCCGCTCGGCGGACCACCGGCCACCGGCGCCATGGCCGCTCTCCGCGGCGAGATCCGATACCAGCTGCCGCACGTCGGAGAGGAGCGGCTGGAACTCCTTGCGCGGGGAGCGCCCGCCGCCCCCGGGCACGACGCGCGCGAGCGGGATGAGCCGCCGCAGCTCCTCGTTCCAGCTGCGCCACGACAGCCGCCGGACGAACACGGTCAGGATCGAGGCGAGGAGCGCCACGACCGCGAACGCGCCCGCCGTGTAGCGGCGCATCGCCGCCTCGCGCCGCGCGACGAAGCTGAGATCGTGCACGAGCACCACGTGGGCGAGGACCGCGCCGTCGTCGCCGAGGAGCGGCTGGGCCGTCAAATGGACG
>DATIDF010000410.1:0-26161 GCA_035456445.1 Anaeromyxobacter sp. | reverse complement strand
CGGCTCAACGACACGCTCCTCACGCGCATCCTGCGCTGGGTCGAGGCGGAGCTCGGCCCGCCGCCCACGCCGTACGCCTGGCTCGTCTTCGGCTCCGAGGGGCGCATGGAGCAGATGATCCTCACGGATCAGGACAACGCGCTCGTCTACGGCGAGGACTCTCCCGAGGCGAGCCGCTACTTCGCGGAGTTCGCCGCGAAGGCGATCAACGACCTCCAGGCCGCCGGCTTCCCGCTCTGCCCGGGCGGCTACATGGCGACGAACTGGCTCGGCTCGCTCGAGGTCTGGGAGTCGCGCTTCCGCGGCTGGCTCGACCACCCGACGCCGAAGGCGCTCCTCGAGGCCTCGATCTTCTTCGACTTCCGGGCGGTGCACGGCCACCTCGACCTCACACCCCTGCGGGCCGTCGTCTCCCGCGCGAAGGGCGCGCGCACCTTCCTCTCGGCCATGGCGAAGAGCGCGCTCACGTTCCACGTGCCCGGCGGGCTCGCGCTCCGCCTGCGGAGCGAGTCGTCGAAGTTCGACATGAAGCTGAAGGGCATCAGCCCGATCGTGTTCCTCGCGCGCGTCTACGGCCTCGAGTCGGCGGCGCGCACGTCGAACACGCTCGAGCGGCTGCGCGCGGCGATGGAGGGGGGGCTCATCGGCAAGGACACCTGCGACACGCTCTCCGAGGCGTACCGCTTCCTCCTCCGCGTGAGGCTGCGCGAGCAGATCGAGATGATCTCGGAGGGCAGGCCCCCCTCGAACATGATGTCGCTGTCCGATCTCTCCTCGATGGAGCGCAGCCGCCTGCGCGACGCGTTCCACGCCATCGAGGTCTGGCACGAGCACGCGGCGTATCACTACAGGACGGATCTGTTCTGAGGGTGGCTGGGGACCTCGACCCCGACCTCGACCCCGACCCCGACCTCGACCCCGACCTCGACCCCGACGGCGACGGACCTCGACGAGCGGAACGAGCTTGCCTCGCGCAACGACGTCACTCATCGTGTCGCAAGCCGACGATCGACCGGAGAGCCGAGATGACGCTTCGGATCACCCCATTCCAGATGTCCGACTACGACGCCGCGGTGGAGCTCTGGCGGAGCGCGGAGGGGGTCGTGCTCGGCCGCGCGGACGAGCGAGATGCCGTCGCACGCTTCCTCGCGCACAACGACGGCCTGAGCTTCGTGGCGCGCGGGGAGGGTCGGCTCGCAGGCGCGGTGCTATGCGGTAGCGACGGCCGGCGCGGCTTCCTCCATCACCTCGCGGTGGACGCTTCGCAGCGGCGCAGGGGCATCGGAACGGCGCTCGTCGAGCGGTGCCTCGAGGCGCTGCGCCAGCGTGGCATCGAGAAGTGCCACCTGTTCGTGCTCGTGGGCAACGAGGATGCGCAGCAATTCTGGGAAAGAACCGGATGGTCCGCGCGCCGCGACCTCGTGATGATGTCGCGCGTCGTCGACGGGAGCGAGAAGTAGCCCCTCCGCCTACCGCAGCTCCACCTCGAACCCGAGCCGGCGAGCCGCCTCGAGCAGCTCGTCGGTGGGCTGGACCTTCGCCGGCACCGAGAGCGTCGTCTCCGTCTCCTCGGGGATCACGGCGCGCACGGTGACGCTCGTGCCTCCGGGATGGCGCGCGAGGAGAGTCTTGAGATCGGTCGCACGCTCCGTCGAGAGGCGATCCGCGTCGATGCGCAGCGCGATCTCGGAGGTCTTGTGCTTCCGCACGAGCGAGAGCGGCTCGATGTCGATGGCCGTGATCTCGGCGCGCGGATTCTCCTCCTCGCGGTTGTTGATCCGGACCTCGCCGTGCACGAGCAGCGGCTCGTCGGACTTGCAGAAGACCTCCCAGTCCGTCCAGCCCTTCTGCGCGGGTCGCTGACCGTTCGCCGGGCGCGCCGCCCAGCAGACCACCTCCACCGTGCCGGAGAGGTCCTCGAGCGTGAGGAAGCCGAAGCGGGTGCCCTTCTCCTTGTTCATCCGCTCGCGAACGGCGGCGACCACGCCGACCACCGAGACCTTGTCGCCGTGCCGCTTGTTCGCGACCGCCGCGCAGGTCGTGGAGGCGTAACGCCGGACCTCCTTCTCGTAGCCCTGGAGCGGGTGCCCGGTGAGGTAGAACCCGAGCGCCTCCTTCTCGAACGCGAGCCGCACACGCTCGGGCCACTCCTCGACCGTGAGCTCGCCGACGACGTCGCCGGGCCTGGGGTAGCGCGGCTTCTGCTCGACCTGCGCCGCGGGGAGGGCGCCGAAGAGGCTCGCCTGACCCGAGGCCCGGTCCGCCTGCGCCGACGCGCCCGCAGCGAAGGCGCTGTCGATGCCGGCGAAGAGCTGCCAGCGCGGCACGCCCTCGAAGTCGAGCGCGCCGGACTTCACGAGCGCCTCCACCACCTTCTTGTTGATCTTCTTCGAGTCGACGCGCGAGGCGAGATCGTAGAGCGTCTTGAACGGCCCGCCCTCGCTGCGAGCCTCGAGGATCGCCTGCACCGCCGAGTCGCCCACGCCGCGCACCGCGCCCAGGCCGAAGCGGATGCGGCCCTTGTTGGCCGCTCGTCCTGAGCCTGTCGAAGGACGAGCGGGCGGGAACGCCGCGAAGGCGGCCAGGGACTCGTTCACGTCCGGCGGGAGCACCTCGATGCCGTCGGCGCGCGCCTCGGAGATGTGCAGCACGACCTTGTCGGTGTTCGACGCCTCGCTCGAGATGAGCGCGGCCATGAACTCGACCGGGTAGTGGGCCTTGAGCCAGGCGGTCTGGACGGTGAGGAGGCCGTACGCGGCGGAGTGCGACTTGTTGAAGCCGTAGGCCGCGAACTTCTCCATGAGGTCGAAGACGTAGGTCGCGATCTTCTCGTCCACGCCCTGCGCAGTCGCCCCCTTCATGAAGATGGCGCGTTGCTTCGCCATCTCCTCGGCCTTCTTCTTGCCCATCGCGCGCCGGAGCAGGTCGGCGCCGCCGAGGGAGTAGCCGCCCAGGACCTGGGCGATCTGCATCACCTGCTCCTGGTAGACGATGACGCCGTAGGTCGGCTCGAGCACCGGCTCGAGGAGCGGGTGGGGGTACTGGACCTTCTCGCGGCCGTGCTTGCGATCGATGTAGACGTCGACCATCGTGCGGCCGTCCTCGAGCTTCTGGTCGAGGGGACCGGGCCGGTAGAGCGCGCCCGCGGCGATGACGTCCTCGAACCGCGAGGGCTTCATCTTGATCACCATCTCGGTGAAGCCCGAGGACTCCATCTGGAAGACGCCGGCGGTGTCGCCGCGGCTGATGAGCTCGTAGACCTCGGGATCGTCGATCGGAACGTCGGCGGCGGTGAAGGCGTTCATCTCTGGATGGTTCTGCTTCACCATCCGGAGCGCGTCGTCGATGACGGTGAGCGTCTTGAGGCCGAGGAAGTCGAACTTCACGAGGCCCGCCGCCTCGACCTCGTCCTTCGCGAACTGCGACACCAGCATCTCGGACTTGTCGTCCTTGTACGCCGGCACGTACTCCCAGAGTGGCTTGTCGGCGATGACGACGCCCGCGGCGTGGAGCCCGGCCTGGCGGTTCAGGCCCTCGAGGCTCATCGCGATGTCGAGCAGGTCCTTCGTCGTGACCGTCTGCTGGACGCCCTTCTCGTCCACCCACTGCGAGATGATCGCGGGCTTCTTGTAGAGCTCCTCGAGCCGCGGCTCCGCCGGCATCTTGTCGCTGCCGAAGACGAGCTCCTTGAGCGGCGGCGTCTTGCCCTGCACCGGGTCGGGGACGAGCTTCGCGATCCTGTCACCCTCGGCGAAGGGGAGCCCCATCACGCGGATGACGTCGCGGATGACCGAGCGGGCCTTGAGCGAACCGAAGGTGATGATCTGGCCGACGTTGTCCCTGCCGTACTTCTCGCGGACGTAGTCGATGACCTCGTCGCGCCGGTTCTGGCAGAAGTCGACGTCGAAGTCGGGCATCGACACGCGCTCGGGATTGAGGAACCGCTCGAAGAGCAGGTTCCAGCGGAGCGGGTCGAGATCCGTGATGCGGAGCGACCAGGCGACGATCGAGCCCGCGCCGGAGCCGCGGCCGGGGCCGACCGGGATCTGGTGCTGCTTTCCCCAGTTGATGAAGTCCTGGACGATGAGGAAGTAGCCGCTGAACCCCATCTTCTTGACGACGCCGAGCTCCATCTCGAGCCGCTGGCGGTAGGCGTCGCGGTCGTGGGGGTACTTGCCGCCGATCTCGCGGAAGCGCGCGTCGAGCCCCTCTCTCGCGAGCTTCTCGATCCACTCGTCCTCGGAGACGCCGTCCGGGAGCTGGAAGCGCGGGAGGAACGACTTGCCGAGCGAGAGCTCGACGTTGCACATCTCCGCGATGCGGAGGGTGTTCTCGATCGCCTCGCGGAAGTCCGGCAGGGCCGCGATCATGTCGTCGGGCGACTGGATGAAGAGGCCGTCCGTGTCGTGGCGCAGGCGCTTCGGATCCTGGAACGTCTTGTTGGACGCGATGCACATGAGGACCTCGTGCGCCTTCGCGTCCTGCCGGGAGACGTAGTGGGCGTCGGCGGTGGCGACGAGCGGGATGCCCTCGTCGCGCCCGAGCTGCGCGAGCTTCGCGTTCACGTCGAGCTGCTCGCGCATCCCGTTGGCCTGCACCTCGAGGAAGAACGAGCCGGGCTCGAAGATGTCGCGGTAGTCGCGCGCGACGCGGCGCGCGCCGTCCATGTCGCCCTGCCGGGCGAGGCGCGGCACCTCGCCGGCGAGGCACGCGGTGAGGCCCACGAGGCCCTTCGAGTGATCGCGCAGGAGCTGCTTGTCGATTCGCGGGTCGTAGTAGAAGCCCTCGGTGAACGCCTTGGACGAGAGGAAGCGGAGGTTCGCCCAGCCCTCCGCGTTCTTCGCGAGGAGGATGAGGTGCCGGCCGACGCGCTCCGAGCGGTCGTGGCGCCCCTTGTCGCCCGCGACGTAGGCCTCCATGCCCATGATGGGCTTCACACCGGCTTCCTTCGCCTTCTTGTAGAAGTCCACCGCGCCGAAGAGGTTGCCGTGGTCGGTCACGGCGACGCTCTTCATGCCCTTCGCCTGGACGGTCTTGAGGAGGTCCTTGATGCGGATCGCGCCATCGAGGAGGGAGTAGAGCGTGTGCAGGTGCAGGTGGACGAAATCGGGCATCGCGGGGTGGGGTTGTAGCAGGGGGGGATGACGCCTGCCAGGCGCCCCTCGAGCGGGCGGGCCGTGCCCGAGACCACGCGCTCGTCATCTTCAATCCGGCGTGGATCCGCTGCTCGAACACTTCGGCCACAGCGCGGTCTTCGCGTTGCTCGTCGGGGCCGGGGTGGGCTTTCGAACCCTACTTCGAGGCGGGCTCCTTGGCCGGCTCCTGCTTCTGGTTCATCATGAGGAGCTTGCGGAGGCGCGTGCCTGCGTCGTCCTCGGGGTTGATGCCGGCCTGCTGCTGCACCGCCTGCATCTGCGCGTCGCGCTGGCTCTTCTGAATCGCCGCGACCGCCTCGCGCGACGGCAGCCCGGGGCCGAGGTCCTGCAGGATCGCGCTCCGCACGCGCTGCGAGCCCTCCTTCAGGACCTGCACGTTCTGGAAGACGGTGCCTCGCGCGGAAGGCTCCTTCCTGCCGGTGCCGTACGCGGAGACGACCTCCGCCTTGAGCGTGAACGCCTTCGCCGCGACGAGCTTGCCGCCGGACTTCCCGATGGCGTCCTCGAGCATGAGGTGCGGCCAGACGTACACGTCGCCGGCCGAACCGGCCGCCTGGATGTAGGCGTCCACGGAGGTCGGGGGTCGGCCGAAGCTGTCCTTCACGCTGCCGACCTTCTTCACGCGGAAGAGCGGCTCTGCAGAGAGCTCGCGGACGATGGTGTCGCTCGCCTGCTGCGCGTTCAGCGCCTTCTTCAGATCCTCCGAGACGGAGGGCTCGAGGACGACCACGTCGATGGGTTCCATCGCCCCGCGGCGCGGAGCGGCTGCGATCGCACTCGCGTAGTCCTCCTGCGCCTTCTGCTTCGCCTCGTGCCGCGCGATCGAGTCGGCATCGCCCTTCACGGTCGTCTTACCGTCCATGCCGGTGGTCTTGACGGTCCAGTTGCCACCCGCGCAGGCGGCGAGGGAAACGGCGGAGAGCAGAGAAAGCAGGCGAGGGCTCATGGGGCCTCCTGGCAGCGCATGCTCGCCCGGCGGACGCCAGGGATCAACGGTGCGCCCGGAGCCGTGCTCGGCGCGAACCTGCCCACACGGCGGAGCCTCGGCCCTAGCACGTTGAGCGAAACGACCGTCAGTCGATGTAGGCCGCTCTCCGGGCGAGGCACATCCGTCTCGCGCGCGGTCGCCCGGAGCGGACCGGGCGGCTCGGCCAGATCATTGCGCGTGCACCGCGGCGCCAGGCCGTCTACAACTGCGGCCTCAGGAGACGAACATGCCCGTCAGCACGAAGCGAAAGAAGGACGGAAAGCCGGTACGCCGTGCGCAGCGCGCGCCCGCCGCCACCGGAGAGGCCGCGTCGACCCCCTCGACCGGCGCCGAGGCCGCGGATCTGCAGCCCAAGATCGAGCGCCGCATCGGCAAGCCGCGGAACCCGTTCGTGGAGAGGCAGGGCCACAAGGCGTCGCAGCGCGGACGGTGACGGCATCGGCGGGGCCTACCGCGCTCCGCCGCGCCCGAGCCGGATGGCGCGGAGTCCGGCCGGTCCAGGCCGCGGGTCGGCCTCGAGCGCGCGCTCGCGGCTATGACCGCAGCCGCCCCGCCTTCCTGTCGGCCTCGAGCCTCACGTAGATGGCGTGAAGCTGCGGGTCGGTCTCCGCGAGCCTTCGGATCCCCGCGGTGCGGCGCCAGAACCAGATCCCCCAGGTGGCGGCGATCCCGGCGAGCACCACCGCGAGCGCGATCCAGCGGATGGACTCGCTCGCCCCGCGGCCGATCCGCTCGAGCAGGCGCGCGCCCTGCGTCACCCCCATGGCGACGACGAACAGCGCGCCGCCGCCCGCGAGGCTGCGGACGGACGCATGGGTGTTCTGCTTCGCGACGGTGAGCGTCGGGTCGAGGATCACCGCGGAGCGGAAGGCGAGCGCGGCGTCGCGGGTGCGCTTCTGCGCGTTCAGCGCGACGCCGAGGTTGTTGAGCGTGCTGGCGCGCGACGGATCCAGCGCGAGGCTCTCCCGGTAGTGCCGCTCCGCCCGAACGGGGTCGCTGGCGAGCCAGAGATCGCCGAGCTGCGAGTGGTAGCGGGCGTCCTCCGGGTCGAGCTCGAGGGCGCGGTCGGCGGCCGCGCGCGCCTCGGGGAGGTCCTTCATCGCCTCGAGGACGACCGAGCGCACATGGTGCGCCGGCGCGAGGTCGGGCCCGAGGCGCACCGCCTCGTCCGCGGCGGCGAGCGCCTCGGCGCGCCGCCCCATCGCGCTTAGCGCGAGGGCGCGGAGCCGGTGCAGCCACTCGGAGTCCGGCGTGGCGCCGATCCCGGCCTCCGTCGCGCGGAGCGCCTCGGCGTGCGCACCGCGCGAGAGGTGCACGCGCGCGAGGAGCGCGTGGCCCTCCTCGGCGGCGGGATCCACGGCGAGGGCACCGCGCGCGGCGCGCTCGGCTTCGTCGAGGCGACCCACCTCGAGCGCCGCACGCGCTCGCTCGATGCGTTCCTCGAAACCGGGTTCGCTCATGCGAGCTTGATCGCCTTGAGGTGCTCGAGGAGGTCATCGTAGGCGCCCCCCTCGTTCGCGTAGATCGCGTGGTTGCGCGCCACCTCGAACCAGGCGCGGGTCGAGGGCTTCACCTCCTTCGCGGCGCGCGCTAGGAGCCCGTCGTCGATGGGCCGCTCCGTCTTCTTCGTGCGGGTCGCCTCGATCGCGAGCTCGGTGGCGGCCTCGACCAGGGCGGAGAGGTCTGCACCGCTGAAGCCGTCGGTCATCCGCGCGACGCGCGCGAGGTCCGCTCCGGCAGCGACCGGCTTCTCGCCGAGCTTCAGCTCCAGGATGCGCCGCCGCGCCTCGAGGTCCGGCGGGGGCACGAAGGCGAGCCGATCGAAGCGGCCGGGACGGCGCAGCGCGGGGTCGAGATCCCAGGGGTGGTTCGTCGCGGCGAGGAAGAACACGCCCTCGTTTCGCGACCCGAACCCGTCCATCTCCGAGAGGAGCTGGTTCACGAGGTTCCGCCCGGCGGTGCCGCGCAGCTGCGAACGGCGCTGCCCGAGCGCGTCCACCTCGTCGAAGAACAGCACGGTCGGCGCGCGCCGCCGCGCGTTCTCGAAGAGCTCGTGGAGCCGCTTCTCGCTCTCGCCGAACCACATGTCGAGAACCTGCGAGAGCCCCACCTCCGTGAAGCGCGCGCCGATCTCGCCCGCGAGCGCGCGGGCGAGGAAGGTCTTCCCGCAGCCGGGGGGGCCGTAGAGCACGATCCCGCCGCCGATCTTCTTGCCGAAACGGCGGTACGTCTCGGGATCGCGCAGGGGACCGAGAAAGCTCCGCTCGAGCCGAGCCTTGAGGTCGTCCATCCCGCCCACGTCGGCGAACGACAGCGCCGGAGGCGCGTCGTCCTCGATCGGCTCGCCGTCTCCGGAGAGGAGGCGCAGGTTCGGGCCGCCGGCGACCCGGCCGACGCGGGTCGGGTGCGTGGGGTCCGCGCTGGCCTCCTCGTCGACGTCGCCCTCGGGATCGCCGGCGACGTCGTCGCCCCCGGGAGCCGGCGCCGGCGCGGGAGCGGACGGCGCGGAGGTCGTCCCCGGAGAGCCCGCGATCGCGTTCGCCGCGAGCCGGTAGGCGGCCGCGCGGCCGGGGTCGCCGGCGGCGTCCGCGGCACGCGCCGCGGAGTCGAGGAGCGGGGCGGAGCCGGGCGCGAGCCGGAGGCCGGCCTCGATCTCGGCGAGCGCCTCCCGCGGCTTGCCGGCGCGGAGCAGGTGCTCGCCGAGCGCGACGCGCAGCTCGGCGGAGTCGTTGGCCGCGATGGCGGCGCGGAGCGCGAGCACGACGGGGTCGCTGGTCACGAGGCGATGCTACCCGTTCGGCCGATCGTTGTGGAACCCGGCCGCGCTCTCGGGGTGCAGCCGCGGAAGGCTCCGCCGCCACGCCGCGGCGCGCTGCCCACATCGCCTCACGCCGGACAGGTGGCCGTCAGTCGATCGGGATCCTGTCTCCGGCGAGGTAAGCACGGACCTGCGCCGGAGCGGAGAGGAACGCGGCCGTCATTCCCGATACGTCGCGGCAACGCGCGTCGAGCCCGCGCGCTGCGAGCGCCTCGGAGAGGGTCATGCGCGCCGCGTCGTAGAGCACCCGCTGCAGCCAGTCCATCTGCACCGACCCTGCCTCGTCGTCCGCGCGCTCGTCGAGCGCGCGGCGGCACTCGGCGGGATCGAGGGAGCTGATGCTCCGGCAGGCGAGCGGCCTCGCCGCATGGATCGAGCACCGCCCGGTGGAATCGGCGAAGGGGCACCCGATCCGCTCCGCGATCCGCTCGCGGTCCTCGAGCCAGCGGACGCGGTCGTGAAACGAGCGGAGCAGCGCGGCGAGCGCGGGCAGCTCCATCGCGGGGACGCTTCGGCGCAGGAGCGCGGCCGCGACCGCGCCCTCGATCGCGAGCGTCCCGACGTTGAGCGTGCAGCACGTCGCGCACCCGGGGCCGCACGCAGGCGCGGGGCTGTCGGCTGGGCGTCCGGCCGCGAGCTCCTCCTCGACGATGGCCCAGACCGCGCCCAGCAGCGCGGCGAGGTCGCCGTCGTCGCGCGCGCGTGAGAGTGCGTCCGACGCGAGGGCGGCGATACGTTCCCGGCAGCGCGCGATCGAGTCATCGAGCATGGCGTCCATTCTCGGATGGCCGCGTGGCGCAGCGGAAGGCCGGCTCGGGTGTGTCAGGCTGTCTCGGCTGGGCTGGCAGCGGCAGGTCCGGCGGGGTCGCTCGGCCGCGAGGCCGGCAGGTCCGAAAACGGCCAGACACGGCGGCGAGACCGCGGTAGATGCGGTCCATGACGCTCGACGACGAGACCTGCTACCGCGCCATCGCCGCACGGGATCGGCGCTTCGACGGGCTCTTCCTCGTCGCGGTGTCCACGACCGGCATCTACTGCCGCCCGGTCTGCACCGCGCGGACGCCGCGCCGCGACCGGTGCCGCTTCTTCCGGTCGGCGCCCGAGGCGGAGCGTGCGGGCTACCGCGCGTGCTTCGTCTGCCGGCCCGAGCTCGCGCCCGGCGGCGCACCGCTCGAGGCGGTGCCTCGGCTGGTGGCGCGCGCGCTCGCCCGGATCGACGCGGGCGCGCTCGACCAGATCTCGGTGGACGCGCTCGCGGCGGAGCTGGGCGTCACCGCGCGCCACCTGCGCCGCGCGTTCGAGGCAGAGCTCGGCGTCACGCCCATCGGCGTCGCCCAGACGCGAAGGCTCGCGCTATCGAAGCGGCTCCTCCACGACACGGCGCTGGGCCTCTCGGAGGTGGCCCTCGCGAGCGGCTTCCAGAGCGTTCGCCGGTTCAACGCGGCGTTCCGGGAGCGGTTCGGGCGTCCGCCGTCCGCGCTGCGTCGAGAGCACGGAGGCGCCGGCGCCGATCACGCGCTCAGGATGCGGCTCGACTACCGCCCGCCGCTCGACTGGCCGCGGCTCCTCGACTTCCTCGGCGCACGCGGGATTGCCGGCGTCGAGTACGCAGCGGACGGCGTGTACGCTCGCACCGTCAGGGTGGGCAGCGCCGCGGGGACGGTCTCGGTGGCGCCGGTGGCAGGCAAGCCATGGCTCGTCGCCGAGGCATCGCTGGCGCTGGCTCCGGCGCTCGCCCACGTCGTCGCGCGCCTGAGGGCGCTCTTCGATCTCGATGCCAGGCCAGACCTGGTGGCGACGCACCTCTGCAGCGACCCGATGCTGCGCGCGCGCGTTCGCCGGCGTTCGGGGCTGCGCCTCCCGGGCGCGTTCGACCCGTTCGAGACCGCCGTGCGTGCGGTGCTCGGGCAGCAGGTCTCCGTCGCGGCGGCGACCACCCTGGCAGGCCGACTCGCGCGCCGGTTCGGCACGCCTCTCGAGGAAGCGCCCTCGCCCGCGCTCGCGATCCTCTTCCCGAGTCCGGAGGTGCTCGCGGGCGCGAGCCCGGACGCGATCGCCGCGGTGGGCATGCCGCGGGCGCGCGCAGAGACCGTGCTCGCGCTCTCGACGGCGGTGGCGGACGGCTCGCTCGAGCTCGCACCGGGCGCGGATCCCGACGACGTCGCCAGGCGCCTCGATGCGCTGCCCGGCATCGGTCCCTGGACCGCCCAGTACGTCGTGATGCGCGCGCTTCACCACCCTGACGCGTTCCCGGCGGACGACCTCGGCGTGCGCAAGGCGCTCGGCGTCCGAGGAGCGGAAGCGGAACGGCGCGCCGCGCCCTGGCGGCCGTGGCGTGCGTACGGGGTCATGCACCTGTGGGAGTCACTCGGAGACGAGGAGGAAGGGCCATGAGGACCTGCCGTACCATCGAGACGCCCATCGGCCCGCTGCGCCTCGACGTGGAAGAGGGCGCGCTCGTCGCGGTGCACCTGCCCGGCGAGCGGCGCTCGCCGATCGCCGCGACGGAGCGCCCCGAGGATCCCGTGCTCGCCGCGGCCGCGAAGCAGCTCGAGGACTACTTCGCGGGCCGGCGGACCACGTTCGATCTCCCACTGCGCCCGCGCGGGACCCCGTTCCAGCGCGCGGTGTGGGACGCGCTCCGCGCCATCCCGCCCGGCGAGACGCGCAGCTACGGCGAGATCGCTCGCGCGGTGGGAAGGCCTGCCGCGGTTCGCGCGGTGGGCGCCGCGAACGGCCGGAACCCGCTCGCGATCGTGGTGCCGTGCCACCGGGTGATCGGCGCGGGAGGCACGCTCACAGGGTACGCGGGGGGGCTCGAGGCGAAGCGCTGGCTGCTCGCGCACGAAGCCAGGCTCACGGGCGGCGGAGCAGGGCGTCAGCGCGTGCTCGTCCTGAACGGCCCGCACCCAGAGTGACTCGCCCGCTGCCATGGCCGAGCTGCACGAGCGTGTCGGGGCCCCGCTACTCGACATCCCGGACGACCGCGCCCTCGCCGAACGTGTCGCAGGCGTCGAGGCTCGGGGCGTCGTAGCCTCGGCGGAACCAGCGTGCACGCTGCTCCGCAGTACCGTGGGTGAAGCTCTCGGGCTGGACGCTTCCCGTGGTCTTCTGCTGGATCCTGTCGTCCCCGACCGCCGCCGCTGCGCGCAGCCCCGCCTCGACGTCGCCGGGATCGAGCTGCCCTCGCTCACCGACCGACTGGGCCCAGGCTCCGGCGAGGCAGTCGGCCTGGAGCTCCATCCGGATGGAGAGCGCGTTCCGCGACGAGGGGTCGCGCTGCTGCGCC
Organism: Anaeromyxobacter sp.; assembly: GCA_035456445.1. Classification (GTDB taxonomy): domain Bacteria; phylum Myxococcota; class Myxococcia; order Myxococcales; family Anaeromyxobacteraceae; genus Anaeromyxobacter. The sequence goes on along the minus strand of DATIDF010000410.1, from coordinate 13,910 downwards.
TCGCGCACGCGTGGCGCGATCCCGAGGACGTGCTGGACGTGGTGCCCGACCTCGTGGGCGATGACGTACGCCTGCGCGAACTCGCCGGGCGCGCCGAAGCGGCGCGCCAGCTCGCGATAGAAGCCGAGGTCGATGTAGACCTTCTCGTCGAGCGGGCAGTAGAACGGCCCCATCGCGGACGACGCGTCGCCGCACCCGGACCGCGTCCCGTCCCAGAACAGCACGAGCCTCGACGCGCGGTAGCGGTCTCCGAGCTGGCGTGCCCATACATCCTGCGCGTCGTTGAACGACGCGACCGCCACCTCCTCGAGCTCCGCCTCGCCGGCCTTGCGCTGCTCGACCTGCTCGGGCGCAACCGGCGCCTCGGCCCCCCCACCGACCATCGAGAGGAAGTCCTGCTTGAAGATGAGGCTCAGCGCGACGAGGACGAGCGTGCCGCCGAGCCCCAGGCGCAGCCCGGTCCCTCCGAGCCCACGCCTGTCCTCCACGTTGGAGCGATCACGATTGCCGAGCCGCATGCGTGGGGCCCCCAGGCGAGAAGATGAGGACGGCGGGCGGACGAAGCCGCGGTGTGCAGGCTACACAGGCGGGCAGGCGACGCGTCTCGTCGCTGGCGGACGAAGGATCGCTCTAGGGCTGGAGGGCCCATCTTCGGAGTCCAGTCCGGAGCGAAGTCCGACCCGGAGCAGTTCGGCGAACCACACTCCGGGTCGGGCGCGGGATGGCACCTCGGTTCAGCGTTCCACGTGCTTGGCGCCGTCGTGCGCCGGCACGGCCTTCTCATGGGCCCCGTGCTCCTCCGCGTGCGCCTCCGGCGCCGGGGCGCCGTGCCCGTGCGTGTCCGGGCCGGCGGCGGTGGCGTGCACTGCCTCCACCCAGTGGACGAACGGGACGTAGGCGGCGACCCAGCGGCGGCCCGCGGCCACGTCATCGGCCGGCGGCTTCTCGGCGGCGAGCTTGCTCCATCGAGCCTCGAGGCCGCGATGCACCGCGCCGCCGAGGAGCGCGTCGATCGCCCGTGGATCGCGCTTGGCGATCGCCTGATCGACCACTGCGACGGCGGGCTCGATCTGGCCTGCGGGCTTGAGCCCGGTGTACGGCGCCCCCTCGCTCGCGCGGTGGACGCGCACCAGGGTCTCGAAGAACCACAGGTCGGCCACCTCGCGGGCCTCCTTCCCCGCCTTGCGAGCGGCGCGGGCCTTCGCGAACGCCTCCCGGATCTCGGTCTCGTTGGCTGCCGGGACCCAGGCGAGAACCGGGTTCAGCTGGCCGGAGTCGAGCGCGGAGCGCGCGGCCACGACGACGGGCCCGTCGAGGGTGTCGCAGTGCGCGCGGGCCAGGGCGGGAGAGAGGAGGGCGGCAAGGGCGAGCGGGAGGAGCATCTTCGTTTTCACGGTAGGTCACCTCGGGTCCGGGTGGGACGCCGTCTCGTTGGACGCGGCGGACGGCGGGCCGCGCTCGGCGGGCGGGGGCGCCCGCGGAGGAAGGTCTCGAGCGTGGACCAGACGCGCTCGGGAAGATCGCCGACGTCGCCGGCGGGGACGGCGCCGGAGTGGGCCAGCGCGAGGAGGGCTCCGAGCACGACCAGGGACGCCTCCTCGACGCCGAGGCCCGAGGCGAGCAGGTCGCCCCGCGCCGCCTCGGCGATGCAGGCGCGGACGAAGCCTGTGGACCGGAGGCGGAACTCCGCGAGCCGCTCGACGCCCGCGGCCGGCGCCGCGTGCGACAGCTCCTGCGTGGCGAAGATGCGTGCGATGCCGGGGTGAGCGCGGATCACCGCGACCCGCTGGCGGAAGAACGTGCCCAGCCGCTCCACCGGATCCCGGCCCAGCGGCGGGAAGCCCTCGAAGAGCAGCTCCCCGACGCGATCGATGGCCGCGAGGACGATCGCCTCCTTGCTCGGGAAGTGCCGGAAGAGCGCGGCGTCGGTGAGCCCCACCTCCCGGGCCATCGCCACCGCCGTGAAGCGCCCGAGCCCGTGATCCGCGATCACGCGCAGGGCCGCGTCCGCGATCTCGCGCCTCCGGTCGTCGGCGGGCTTCCGCTCGGGGGACTGCGCCGTTCCGCGTCGCATGCCCGTGATGTAAGTGAGCACTAACTAACTTGCCACCCGATGCGCTCCGAACGGCCCTTCCGGGATTCGAGGTGCCGGCCGGCGGCGCGGACTCGCGCGAGCCAGGAAGGGGTATCACCGCAGCAGATCCTTCACTGCGTGCGCGCCGAGCGCTCGGAGCCCCTCGTCGAGGAGCGCCCTTCCGCGCGGCGACGCGAGCGTCTCGCGCATCGAGTCGGGGAGCAGGCCGATCTCCACGTCGAGCCGCACGAGCGCCGCCGAGATCGCGGCCGTCGCCGCCGCCGGCTTCGCGCGCCCCCGGCGCGCGGCCATGCCCGCGGAGAGCTTGTCCATGAGCTGGTCCTCGGTCGTCCGGGGCCCCTGCGCGGCGCGGAGCGCGTCGGAGATGCCGCGGTAGACGTCGTCGAGCGCGGCCGGAACGGCGAGCGCGCGCGAGAGACGGTCGCCAGCTTCCTCCTCGTCGACGTCACGGGCGGCCGCGTACGTCGGTACGAGGAGCCGCACGAGGTCCTTCTGCGGGATGACGTGAGGCAGGCGGCGGGAGAAGTAGGGCACGTCGATCTCCGGAGGTACGTGGGGCTCGTCCGCACGCGCGCGATCGCGCCGCCGCGGGCTTCGGCGGCGATCCTGCTCCTCCCGGATCCGGACCCGATGGAGCCTTCCGTCGACGGCGTCGCGGCGTCCCCGACGCCGATCGGCGGTCTTCGGGCCCGGTGTCAGGGATGGTGTTCGACGGACCGTGGCGCTCGTGAGCTTCTCTGACTGAGCCCGGCGCGGGCCTGCGAAGCAAAGCGACCGCGCACCGCCCTCATCGACGAAGGCGCGTGCGCGGCTGCTCCGTGGCGGCTCCTGCTGCGTCGATGCGTCCGGTCACTTCGTGCCGGTGCCGCCACCCGGCTTCTGCTCGGGCTGCGCGGGCGTCGCGGGCTCCGCGGGTTGCGCGGGCGTCGCAGGCGTCGCAGGCTCCGCGGGCATCGCGCCCGTGCCCTGCTGCCCTGGCGCACCGCCCTCCGCAGGCATGTCGGGCATGGGCATGTCACCCCAGCCGCCCTCGACCATCGCCTTCACCTTCCACTCGCCGCCCTTCCGGACGAGAAGGTTGCTGCTTCGGCCGGTCGTCTTCTTCTTGCCCACCGTCATGGTCCAGTCGTCGTCCACGCTGGCGAGCGCCTCGGTCACGAGGAAGACCTTCGGGTTGTGGGTCACCCGCATGTCCTTCATCGGATGCTCGTAGAACGGCGTCATCACCTTCCGCCACATCTCCTCGGTCCAGGGCCCGCCGACGGCGTCGCCGGCCTTCGTGTCAGTCACCATCAGGACCGGGAAGTCGACGAGCGCGACGGCGGAATCGAGCTCGCCCTTCTGCGCGGCCTGCTCCATCTTCTTGAAGAGGGCGAGGATCTCCTGGCGTGCCTTCTTGTCCTGCGCAGGGGTGAGCTTCTTCGGCGGCGTCCAGCCCGCCATCGGATCGCTCGCGCCTCCGGGCGTCGACGGCTCCGCGGACGACGGCGCCTGGGCAAAGACGGCGATCGGTACGAGCACGCTCAGCAACGCCATGAACTGCACGGGCCTCTTCATGATCCCCTCCTTCCGTGGTGACACGGGTCGTTCGCACCGCGAGTAGCGGCGGCGCGCGCCCGCGTCACCTCCTTCCGGCGGTGACCCCCATCGGCCCGGGCTCGCGCTCAGCGCCTTCGCGCCGGCCGGAACCGGATGTCGCTCGCCTGCTCGGGGTGCTTGCCGACCTTGCCGGCGTAGACGGTCCGTATGCGCGCGAGATCCGCCTCCTCGTCGCCGGAGAGCGAGAGGTAGGTGGTGAGCCCGACGGTCCGGCCGCGGTAGTCGATGAACCCGAGGCCGACCGGGACCTTCGCCTCGAGCGCCAGCCGGTAGAACCCGGACTTCCAGTGATCGGTGTACGAGCGGGTCCCCTCCGGCGCGAGGGCGAGCCACAGCCGATCGCCGCGCGCGAGCTCCCCGGCGAGCCGCTCGACGAGCCCCGCGGGATCCGTCCGGTTCACCGGGATCCCGCCCATGCGCCGGAGCAGCCCACCGAACGGCCAGCGGAACAAGGTGTGCTTGCCGACGAACTGGATCGGGATCGCCGCCGCGAGCCGGGCGAGGTAGCCGATCACGAAGTCCCAGTTCGACGTGTGCGGGTACACGATGATCACGCAGCGTGGGACGGGCGGGAAGCGGACGTCGACCTGCCAGCCGAAGGCGGCGAGGAGCGCGCGCGCGGCGTCCTGCGTGAGCGTGGGCGACGGACCGCAGGTTCGTGGAGGGTTTCGTGGAAAACGCCGCAACGTGACCGAGCGTGTCATGCCCGGCCCGCGCGTGGCAAGCGGGCCGGCCGGGAAGCGCCCGGCCGCACTTCAGGTCTCGAGCCCGTCGCGAAGAGCACCTCCGCGGAGACGGCCGGTCGCGCCGAGAGTTTGCCCGCGCCCGGAGCCGGTCGCATCGTGGAGCGATGGCGGAGCCGTCGGCGAGGAGCGCATCCGCGAGGACCTTCGGACCGGACGTGGCGACCTGCGAGGTGCTCACGTTCCGCGAAGGCGCCCTCTCCGCCCTCGCGCACGATCTCCTCCTGCGCGTCACCGCCTTCGAGCTCTCGATCGACCCCGCCACGCCGGCTGTCTCGGCGCGGTTCGACGCGGCCTCGCTGCGGGTCGTGAGCGCGATGCGCGACGGCCGCCCGCTCCCGGACGCGCTGCGCCCCCGCGACCTGCGCGAGATCGAGGCGACGATCGCCTCCACGGTGCTGCGCGCGCCGCGCTTCGCGGAGATCCGCTTCACGTCCACGGACGTGTCGCGCCGGGAAGACGGCTACGACGTTCACGGCACGCTGACGCTCGCCGGCGCGGCGCGCCCGGTGGCCGTCGCGGTCCGGCGGGACGGCGAGCGGCTCGTCGCCGAGGTGCCGCTCCACCAGCCGGCGTTCGGGATCCGGCCGTACAGCGCGATGCTGGGGACGCTGCGCGTGAGACCCGACGTGCTCGTGCGCGTCGCCGTTCCGGCCGGTGGGCTCTGACGCCGATGGGCTCGCGATGCTGCGGCGCGCCGGCGGCTACACCGCCGCGCAGAGCGCCGCGACCTCCGTGGTCTACGGGATGCCCAGGGGGGCGATCGACTCGGGCGCTGCGGCGCACGAGCCTCGATCTCGACGACATCCCGGAGGAAATCCTCCGACGCTCGCGAAGCGACCCGGGGTGATCTCACGACCAGGCATGGTTGTCGCAACAAGGCTTCTTGGATTGACTCTTGGTGCTGAGTCGAGGAGCATCGCACCCACACGCGAAGTGCGCCGGACTCGCGGCCGGCACCGGGGGCTCACATGAAGCGGCTTCTCCTCGCAGGCGCGGCGGCCGCCGCGCTCGTCACGGCGGTGCCTGCGCCCGCCCAGACCGCCGCGACTCGATACGTGTTCGTGGCCGTGGACGCGATCGAGATCCAGTACACCACGGTCAGGGTGACCGGCGTCGTCGACGGCGAGAGCGCGGCGCGGACCGTCACGGCGAGCTTCTACAGCGGGACGACCTCGGTGGACCAGGTCGCCGCGTGCGAGCGGCTGGCGTTGCTCGCCATGACGAGACCCGGCCAGTTCCGGTTCGAGATCCTGCAGGCCTCGAGCTCAACGGTGGTGTGCAAGCTCGCTCGCGTCACGCCGTAAGCCATGCGCGCGCACTGGGTCCTCGCCGCGCTCGCGGCAGCGTCCGTCCACTGCGGTGGCGATGAGGGGAGCCGGCCGCCCGAGGATCCCGCGACGATCGACGCAGATCGGGACGGCGTCGCCGCGGTGCAGGACTGCAACGACGCGAATCCCACGGTATGGCGGCGGGTGACCGCGCACGCCGACGGCGATCGCGACGGGCGCGGGAGTGCGACGGCCACCACGATCTGTGCGGGCGACGCGCTCCCCGCCGGCTGGACGGACGACGGGAGCGACTGCGACGACACGGACGCGACCCGCTGGACGATGGGCGAGGCGTACCCCGACGCGGACGGCGATGGCCGGGCGGGTGGTGCGCTCGCGCCGGTCTGCCGCGGCGACGCGCTTCCTCCGGGCTGGGCCGACGCGGCCACAGACTGCGAGCCGGGTGACAGGACGCGCTGGACCGAGTTGCCGTACCTCTACCGCGACGCGGACGGTGACGGCGCGACGGTCGCGAGGGAGGGCGTCGTCTGCAGCGGTGCTGCGCTCCCGCCGGGCTACGCGATCGATCCGAGCGGCGTGGACTGCGACGACGCGAATGGCGCGGTCTTCGTCTCGACGTTGGCGTTCGTCGATGCGGATCGGGATTGGCGCGGGGGCGAGTCAGGCACGGTCTGCGCCGGCTACGTCCTCCCGGACGGATGGGTCGCGAATGGCGGCGACTGCGATGACGCCGACGGGCAGCGCTGGCAGTGGCTCTCGTACACGTACGTGGATCGCGATTACGACGGTTACACCGCGAACGAGTACGGCACGGTCTGCAGCGGGTCGGGTCTCGCGTGGCCCATGTCGAGCTCGCCCGGCTGGCGCGGGAACGGCGATTGCGACGACGCGAATTCGCTTCTCCACTCGACCCTCTACGGCTACGCCGACGCGGACGCCGACGGGGTCGGGGGCGGCGCGCTGCTCACGCTCTGCACGAGCGGGAAGTTGCCCGCGGGCTACCTCGCGACCGGCGGCGACTGCGCGGCCGAGGACGCCACTAGTTGGCGCACGTACAGCTACTCGTATCGCGACGCCGACGGAGATGGGCGATTCGTGTACGGCACCGGAACGGTCTGCTACGGCACGGCGGTCCCGCCCGGTTACGCTACCGCGGTGTCCACGCCGTACGACTGCGATGACGCCGACGCGACCGTTCACACCTCGCTCTGGGGCTACGCCGACGAGGACCTCGATGGTGTGGGCGCCGGGCAGGGAGTGCTCTACTGCACCGCCGGTGCGCTCCCGGCCGACCGCGTCGCCACGGGGACGGACTGCGCCGCCGCGGACGCGAGCCGCTGGCAGATACTCGCCTACGCCGGTCTCGACGAGGACGGCGACGGGTTCACGACGCGTACCGGCGGCAACCTGTGTGCCGGCGCCGCGCTCCCCGATCCCTACCGGGCGAACGTCGCCGGCAACGACTGCGACGACGCCGACGCCACGCTCTGGCGCTGGACGGTGCTGTATCCGGACTCGGACGCCGACGGGATCGGCGCACCGCCGCGGGAGATCCGCTGCCTGGGGGAGTCGATCCCTCCCGGCTACTCGCTCCAGGGCTGGGACGCGGACGAAGGCGACCCGGCCGTGCAGGCGGGAGCGCCGGACGCGGTCGACGTGCTGTCGCTGTAGCGGTGCCACCCCGGCGCGGCTCTCGGCTCAGAACCTCGCCCTGATCGTCACCGGCGCGCTCGCGCCGTCGAGCGCCGGGAGCGTCCCCTCGACCGTGCCGTGCACGCCGAGCAACGCGGCGCCCGTCGCGCCCACCGGCGGGATCGCGGAGAAGCGCGCGGAGACTTCACCCGTGCCGGCGTCCCCCTGGAAGAGCGGGGCCATCGCCTCGTGCGTCAGCTCGGAGGTACCGGCCTGGAGCGAGCCCTCCCAGCGCGAGGCGCTGCCGCTGTCCACGCTGCTCGCGCTCGCAGACCAGCCGTACGGCTGGGTCAGCGCCGGGGGTCCGACGAGATAGAACCCGACCTCGGCTGCCGGCTCCGGTTGCGCGCCGCCCGGCACCGGCTGGCCGCGGTAGGCGACCAGCAGGAAGACCCACATGTCCGACGGCATCTGCGGCATCGCTGCGTAGTCGTAGGCCGTGGCGACGCACCACAGGTCCTCGCTCACCGCGCCGCGGATCTCGAGGCTGCAGCCGAACCCGCCGGGCGCCGGCTTCGAGTCGTCGCCGCCACAGTCGAACGCGAGGAGCGGGAGCGAGAGCGCGGCGACCAGGATCCGCTTGCGCATAGGGGGGCCTCTCCGGAGAGGTCGAGCTGGGTGTCACGCAACGTGATTGTCGCCGACGACCACGCGGAGCGAGTGTGCGCCGCCCGCCGGGAAGCGCTACCTCGCCGGCTGGATCAGCGCCTCGACCCGCGCGGCGTCGTCGTCGGAGAGCTCCTCGAGCGGGACCGCCCTCGCCGCGGCGCTGACCTCGGCGCGCGCGGCGTCGGTCGTCGCGAGGCGAGCGCGAGCCTCCAGCGCAAGGAGCTGGAAGTCGAGCGGGAGCGCGCGGAGGTCGACGGCCCCGAGCGCCGCCCGCGCGGCGGCGTCGTCTGCGCGCGCAGAGTGGTAGGCGGCCTGCACGACCGCGAGCTCCGCTGCGGGCGCGCCCGCCGCGCCGTCGAGCCAGCGCGGAGCGGCCTCCACGTCGGCGTCCCGGAGCGGCTCGGCCAGGAGCTGGGTCGCGAGGTGGGCGTGCAGCTCGGCGCGGCTCGACGGAAGGTGTGGTCGCTTCACGCCGCGCAGGTACGCGAGCGCGCGGTCGAGCGGGGGCCACGCTGCGGCCTCGTCGCCCTTGACGAGCGCCTGGATGCCCTGCTCGTAGTCCGTGAGCGCCGCCTGCTGGCGCTTCAGCGCCGCGTCGAAGCGCGCGGCGAGCGCGGCGTCCACCGGCGTGCCCTGGAGCTCCGCCCGGACCGCGTCCGCGCCGGTGAGATCGCCCGCGTCGAAGAGCGCGAGGGCGAAGCGCAGGCGGCGCTCCTCGTCGACGCCGCCCGCCGCCTTCAGCGCCTCCCATCGGGCGAGGGCGTCGTCGAAGCGGCCCTGCTCGGCGAGCCGGCTCGCCTCGCGGACGGCGCCGTCGTGGCGGACGTCCTGCGCGACGAGCGCGAACAGGCCGCCGGCGAGCGCGACGCCGGCCGCGAAGAGGAGCGGGCTCCAGCGCGGAAACGACGGGAGGTTCCGCGCCTGCGCACCCGGCGCCGGCGCGAGGGCGAGCGGGACGAGCCCCTTCCTGCCCATGTGGCGCGTCACGCGCCGGTCGATGACGCGCGGGACGACGACCAGCAGGAGGAGCACGAAGGCCGCCGCGACCACGCTCGACGGCTCCGGGTTCGCGATCGCCTCGGCGAGCAGGGCGAGCCCCACGCCGAGCATGAGCATCGAGCCGAGGAACTCGAGCGCGCCGAAGAGGTGGTGGCGCAGGTAGAGGTCGCCGAGCCCGGGCACCCACGTCGAGAGGCGCGCCGCCTTCTCGGGGTCGCGGAACGGGATCCGGCAGGTCGGCTCCGGGCACGTCGCCGTCGCGCCGACCTTCCCCGGCACGTGTCGGAGGCAGGCGGGGCAGAGGTGCTCGAGGGAGGGCTCCGCGGCGTTCGGCCCCTCGCAGGTCGGCAGCAGCGCCTGGAGCCGCTTGCGGTCCGCCGCCCGGAGCGCGACGAACGAGAGCCGGGTGCCGTCGGCGAGCCGGATGCCCCAGCCGGAGAGGAAGCTGCGGCCCGCGCCGCGGATCGCCGCGAGCTGGACCTGGTTCTTCATGTCGCCGGGCCGGCCGCGGCCATCGATCTGCAGGAGCAGGAGCCGCCGGTCGGTGAGCACCAGCGCGGTCATGTTGTGGTGGTACGCCGCGCCGCCGCCGAACCAGTACTCGCCGAGGAAGTAGCGGCAGCCGCGGGCGACGTAGCGGATCGTCTCACCCGGCGCGAGCGCCTTGCGCAGGGCGCCCTCGATCCCGCCGAGCAGCTTCGCCCGCCGCGCCTTCGTGCGCCGGTCGAAGATCCCGTCGGCCTCCGGGTACAGCGTGGAGAGATCGACCGGCAGCGACGCGGCGCCGGGGGCCTGGATGCGGGTCTCGCGCTCGGGCATGCCTCCGCCCTCCCTTTCTCACACAGTGAAGCGTCCTCCCCGTACGTGACGGAGAGCGAACGGTCAAGGTGGGAGGGCGTGCGGCGGGGTCGGCTTCCGTCGCTCGAGGCAGGCCCGCGGGCGGGGGCTGGAGCGCGCGGCGGCGAGCTACTTCACCGGCGCGGCCGGCACCGGCTTCACCGATCCTGGCTTCTCACCGGGCGTCATCTTGACGGAGCCGTGCAGGAGCGCCCCCTTCTCGATCGCGATCGAGGGCGACTCGACGTTGCCGCGGACCTTCCCGGTGCGCTGCACCTCGACCGCGGTCTTCGCGCGGATGTCGCCGTTCACCTCGCCGAGGACCACGACCGTCCCGCAGGTGATCTCTGCGTCGATCCGGGCGTGCTCGCCGACGACGAGCACGTCGTTCGTCACGATCGAGCCCTTGAAGAGCGCGTCGATCCGGACCGTGCCGCGGAACGTCAGCTTGCCCTCGAACTCTGCCCCCGCACCGAGGAGTAGATCGCTCGTGCCGCCAGGGCCTGGCATTCCGCTCGCGCCGGGGCTCGGCGTGGCAGGGACGTCATCGCGCTTGATCATGGACATGCTGGGCTCCTCGTGGGTGCGTGCTGCGACGCACCACTTACAGCCGGGCGAGGGCGGGCATTCCCGCTCGGCTGGGGAGGTCCCCGCACGGACGTCCCCGAACGACGAGCAGCCCGTCTGCGTGGCCGAGCTGCGGATGTGGTCACCCAGGCCACCCTGGCGCTTGCTCGCCCCCTGACGCACGGTGGAAGACTCCAGCGCTTCGAGGACTGAGGGAGGGACGCATGCCGAGGCTCGAAGAGGCGGAGCTGTTCGAGACCTGCGACGAGGTGCTCGCGGACCAGATCGTCCCGCAGCGGCCGAGCCGCGCGCCCTGGGTCCTGCTCGTCCTCGCGGTCCTCTCGGGCGCGGGTGTCGCAGGCTGGCTCTTCTTCCAGCTGCAGCACGCCCGCGGGGAGGCGGCGAGCACGCTGACCTGGCTCGAGAGCTCGCGGAAGGAGCTCGGAGACGCGCGCGCGCAGCGGGCGGATCTCGCCGCTCGCCTCGCCCAGGCGGAGGCCGAGAGGCGTGATCTCCTCACGGTGAAAGAGGAGCTCTCGCAGGACGTGCAGGCGAAGGACGCGGCGCTCGCGGCGCTCCGCGGGGACCTCGACCAGCTGCAGGAGAAGATGAAGGCCGAGATCGAGAAGGGGAACGTCCGGCTCTCGCAGGAGCACGGCCGGATCAAGGTCGACATGGTGGACGAGATCCTCTTCGACGTCGGCGACTCGGCGATCTCGAAGCAGGGCGAGGAGGTGCTCTCGCGCGTGGGTGGGGTGCTCGCCGGCATGACTGACAAGCACATCCTGGTGTCCGGCCACACCGACGACCTGCCGATCTCGCCGCGCCTCGCGGAGCGCTTCCCCACGAACTGGGAGCTCTCCGCGGCGCGTGCGATCACCGTGGTGCGCTTCCTCGAGGAGCGCGCTCGCGTCCCGGGGCGGCGGCTCGTCGCTGCGGCGCACTCGCAGTACGAGCCGCTCTCGACCGGCAAGTCGGCGAAGAGCCGCGCGCGCAACCGCCGGATCGAGATCCTGCTCACGCCGGAGATCGATCCGGACCGGAAGGCGACGGTCGCGGCAGCGCCGGCCGATCCCGCTCCCGCGCCGGCGTCGAAGCAGGCTGCGGCGGCGCCGGCGACCGCTCAGGAGCGGCGGACGGGGAGCCGGGCGAAGCGCTGACGGATGATCGCCGGGCCGCGAACGCGAGCGCGTTCGGCGGATGAGCGCGACGGGCCGAGCGGCGAGACGTGGCGCAGGAGGCGGTCGTCCGCCAGGTCCCGCGCGCCTCGATCGCCTCCTGGGGCAACCCTGATGTCCCTCGGCGGCGTCGCGGCCGAGCCGGAAGGACAGGCACCATGACCACGCCCCGCATCCGACACGCGCGCGACGACCACGTCCTCGTGATCACGCTCGCCCGCGCCGACAAGAAGAACGCCTTCGATCTCCAGATGCTGCAGGAGCTCTGCGACGCGTACGGCGAGCTCGACCGGAATCCCGAGCTTCGCGCCGGCGTCGTCCACGCGGAGGGCACCGCGTTCACGGCGGGACTCGATCTCGCGAACGTGGCCCCGGCCCTCGGGGGCGGCGGGATGCTCCTGCCGACGGACGCCGTCGACCCCTGGCGTACCTACGGTCGCGCCGTCTCGAAGCCGGTCGTCGTCGCCGTGCACGGTCTCTGTCTGACGCTCGGCATCGAGCTCCTGCTCGCCGCCGACGTCCGCGTGGCCGCCGCCGACGCCCGCTTCGCGCAGGTGGAGATCAAGCGCGGCATCTTCCCCTTCGGCGGCGGGTGCGCTCGCTGGGTGTCCACCTGCGGCTGGGGGAACGCCATGCGCTACCTCCTCACCGGCGACGAGCTCGACGCGCGCGAGGCCCACCGCATCGGGCTCGTGCAAGAGGTCGTCCCCGGCGGCGCCGCCGCGGTGCTCGAGCGCGCCCTCGCCCTCGCCGGCACCATCGCTGCGCAGGCGCCGCTTGGCGTTCAGGCCACCCTCGCCAGCGCGCGCCTCGCCACCGCCGCCGGCGAGCAGGCGGCGGCGCGCGAGCTCCTGCCGACCTTGCGGAGCCTCATGGCGTCCGACGATGCGCGCGAGGGCTTCCTCTCGTTCGTGGAGCGCCGCGCGGCGCGGTTCACGGGGCGGTAGGCAGCGAGTCCCAGTAAGTCCCGCTGAGTCCACCCAGAGTCATTCGAAGCTTCCGCGATGCGCGTTGTCTGCCGTTGCTGCGTCAGACACGCGGTGGAAGTCGGGCCGCTCGGGCCCGCGTCGCCTCGCCGCTCAGGAACGGGGTGGGGTGATCCCGAGTGCCTTCAGACGCTTCCACAGCGTCACGCGCGAGATGCCGAGCAGCCGCGCCGCGGCTGCACGATTCCATCCCGTCGCGTCGAGGGCGACCGTGATGGCCTCTCGTCCCAGACTTCCGGACTCGGACTTGGCGATGGCGCGCCCGCGGATCTCTTCGGGCAGGTCGTCGAGTCCGATCGGCTGGCCGGCTGCGCGCACTGCAGCGAACTCGAGGACGTTCTGCAGCTCTCGGACGTTGCCAGGCCAGGGGTAGGCTGCCAGCGCGTCGAGTGCGGCCCGGCTGAGCGGCTGAGGGGCAGCAGCGGACGATCGCGCGCCGGAGAGCGCGAGTTCGGCGAGGAGCGGGAGGTCGCCGAGGTGCTCGCGGAGCGGCGGTACCCGGATCGGGAAGACCGCGATCCGGAAGAAGAGGTCGGCCCTGAAGCGACCGGTCTCGACGAGCGCCTTGAGGTCGCGGTGGGTCGCGCAGACGAGCCTTACGTCCACCGGGATCGAGGCCGAGTCCCCGATGCGCTCGATCTGCCGCGACTCGATGACGCGGAGGAGCTTCACCTGCACGGCAGGCGAGATGTCGCCGATCTCGTCGAGGAAGAGCGTCCCGCCGTGGGCCTCGTGGAACCGCCCTCGCCGATCGCGGCCTGCCCCCGTGAACGCACCCTCGACCTGCCCGAAGAGCTCGCTCTCGAGGAGGTTCTCGCTGAGCGCCGAGCAGGACACCCGCACGAACGGGCCAGCAGAGCGCCGCGACAGCGCGTGGACGGCCTCGGCGACGCGCTCCTTCCCCGTTCCGCTCTCGCCGAGGACGAGGACCGTTGCGTCGGACCCCGCCACGAGGGCCACGGTGCGATAGAGCTCCAGCATGGCGGGCTCGCGCCCGACCAACCCCTGGAATGTTCCGCTCGCGGCCGGATCGAGACCGGGACGGGAGGCCAGCGCCGTGCTCGGCGGGACTGCGCTGAAACACTCGAGCGCGCCCACGATCTCACCCGAGCTCGAGTGGATCGGCACCGCGTTCTTCACGATCAGCAGGAGCTTGCCGGTCTTACTGACGGCGGAGCAGCACTTGGCGCTCTTCCCACTCGAGGCGAGCCCGCAGCGGAGCGGTCCCGCCCCGCAGGCACAGCCGTTGATGGCGTCGCCAGCCAGGATCGAGCAGTCCTTCCCGAGGGCCTCCTCTCGCGACCATCCCGTGA
>DATIDF010000409.1:0-3645 GCA_035456445.1 Anaeromyxobacter sp. | reverse complement strand
GGGGAGTCCTTCCTCGACCGCATGATCGCGCTCGTCGAGGGCGCGGCCCGGCAGAAGACGCCCAACGAGATCGCCCTGCACATCCTGCTCGTCGGGCTCACGCTGGTCTTCCTCTTCGCCTGCGTGACCTTGGTCCCGCTCGCGCGCTACTCGTCCATCGGGCTCTCCGCGACCGCGATCGTCGCGCTCCTCGTGTGCCTCATCCCAACCACCATCGGTGGCCTCCTCTCCGCAATCGGCATCGCGGGCATGGACCGGCTCCTGCGGAAGAACGTGATCGCGATGAGCGGCCGCGCGGTGGAAGCGGCGGGCGACGTGGACACGCTGCTCCTCGACAAGACTGGCACCATCACGCTCGGCAACCGGATGGCGACCGAGCTCCTCCCTGCGCCTCGCATCAAGGTGGAGGACCTCGCCGACGCCGCGCAGCTCGCGAGCCTCGCAGACGAGACCCCCGAGGGCCGATCCATCGTCGTCCTCGCGAAGGAACGCTACGGGCTTCGAGGACGCGAGGTTCGCGAGGCGGAGCACCACTTCGTCCGGTTCACCGCCCAGACGCGGATGAGCGGGCTCGACCTCCCGGGGCGGCAGATCCGGAAGGGCGCGGTGGATGCCATCGCGAAGCACGTCGGATCCGTCGGCGGGTCCATGCCGGCCGAGCTGAGCGAGGCCGCTGCGCGGATCGGCGACTCCGGCGGCACGCCGCTCGCGGTCTCCGACGGCGCCCGCGTGCTCGGCCTCGTGCACCTCAAGGACGTCGTGAAGGGCGGGATCAAGGAGCGCTTCGACCGGTTCCGCGCCATGGGCATCCGCACCGTCATGATCACGGGCGACAACCCGCGCACCGCCGCGGCGATCGCCGCAGAGGCCGGCGTCGACGACTTCCTCGCCGAGGCGACGCCCGAGGCGAAGATGCACCTCATCAAGGAGGAGCAGGCGAGGGGCAAGCTCGTGGCGATGACCGGCGACGGGACGAACGACGCGCCCGCCCTCGCCCAGGCCGACGTCGGCGTCGCCATGAACACCGGCACCCAGGCGGCGAAGGAAGCCGGCAACATGGTCGACCTCGACTCGAACCCCACGAAGCTGCTCGAGGTGGTCGAGGTCGGCAAGCAGCTCCTCATGACGCGCGGCACCCTCACCACGTTCTCCATCGCGAACGACGTGGCGAAGTACTTCGCCATCCTCCCGGCGCTCTTCGTGGCGGCCTATCCGGAGATGGCGCCGCTCGACGTCATGCACCTCGCGTCGCCGTTCAGCGCCATCCTCTCGGCAGTCATCTTCAACGCGATCATCATCGTGCTGCTCATCCCGCTCGCGCTGAAGGGCGTCCGCTACCGGCCGCACGGGGCCGCCGCGGTGCTGCGGCGATCTCTGCTGGTCTACGGCGTTGGCGGGGTCGTCGCGCCGTTCGTCGGCATCAAGCTCATCGACCTCGGGCTCGCCGCCATGGGTGTCTTCTAGGGGGACATCATGCTTCCGAACCTCGCCGAGACGCGCATCACGGAGCCCGCCCCGCCGCGGCACGAGGCGGGGATGATTGCCGGAGTGCTCGGGCCCGCTCTCCGCGCCACCGTGGTCACGCTGGTGCTCACAGGGATCGCGTATCCCCTCGCCGTCACCGGTGTCGCGAAGGTGCTGTTCCCGCGCAGGGCCGAGGGTAGCTTCGTGAGCGACGAGCGCGGCACGGTGGTCGGGTCCGAGCTCCTTGCCCAGGGCTCGGCGAACCCCGCCTACTTCCAGGCGCGGCCGTCGGCGGCAGGCGAAGGGTATGACCCGCGGGCGTCGAGCGGGTCGAACCTGGGGCCGACCTCGAAGAAGCTGCAGGAGCAGGCCGCCGCGCGCCTCGACGCGCTCGCCCGGGCGAATCCCGACGCTCCCGGCGCGCCCCCGGTGGAGCTCGTGACCGCCTCCGCGAGCGGGCTCGATCCGCACCTTTCGCCCGCAGCGGCGCTGTGGGAAGCGCCGCGCGTCGCGAAGGCGCGGGGCGTGGCGCCGGAACGCGTCCGCGCGCTCGTGGAGGAGCACGTGGAGGGACGCGACCTCGGGCTGCTCGGCGAGCCGCGAGTGAACGTGCTCCTGCTGAACCTCGCGCTCGACCGCCGCTTCGGCGCCGCTCCGGCGAGCCCGAGGCCGGCGGACGCTCCGTCAGACCGCGCGGCGCGAGAGGGGTAGACCACCTACCATGGAGGGCGTGACGACCGCACGGCGCCCCAGTGCCCAGGATTTCCTCGAGCTCGTCGAGCGCGGGAAACGCGGCCGTCTCAAGCTCTACATCGGCTTCGCCGCTGGCGTGGGCAAGACCTGGCGAATGCTGGAGGAGGCTCACGCGCTGAAGCAGCGCGGCGTGGACGTGGTGGGCGCCTTCGTCGAACCCCACGGCCGGCCGGAGACCACGGCGCTCATCCGCGATCTCGAGATCGTTCCCCGCAGCAAGGTGGAGTACCGAGGCGTCGTGGTGGAGGAGATGGATGTCGACGCGGTGCTCGCCCGCCGCCCGGCCGTCGCGATCGTGGACGAGATCCCCCACACGAACGTTCCAGGCTCGAAGAACAGGAAGCGCTACCAGGACGTGCTCGACCTGCTCGCGGCGGGGATCAACGTCATCGGCGCGCTCAACATCCAGCACCTCGAGTCGCTGAACGACCTCATCCTGCGCAACACCGGCGTGCGCGTGCGCGAGACCATCCCCGACTCGTTCCTCCTGGAAGCGGACCAGGTCGTGAACCTCGATCTCGCGGTGGAAGACCTCCTCGAGCGGCTCAAGGCGGGCAAGATCTACCCGCACGAGAAGATCCCCTGGGCACTGGAGCACTTCTTCCGCGATCCCAACCTCGCGACGCTTCGTGAGCTGAGCCTCCGGGAGGTGGCGGAGAGCCTCGACCGCTCGGCCGCGCAGGCTGCCCGGCGCGGCGAGGCGACCACCGCCACGCGCGGGCGCGTCTTGGTGTGCCTCTCCTCCAACCCGCCCCACGCGCTCGCGCTTCTCAGGCGCGGGTCTCGGATGGCGGGACGCTTGAACACGGACTGGTACGTCGTGTACGTGGAGACACCCCGGGAGGCGCCCGACCGGATCGACTCGGAGAGCCAGCGGCACCTGCTCGACAACATCGAGAGGGCGCGCGAGCTGGGCGCGGAGGTGGTCCGCCTCAAGTCGGACGATCCCGCCACCGCGATCCTGGACTTCGCCCGCTCCCATCGCGTGAGCGACCTCATCGTCGGGCGCACGGCCCAGCCTCGGTGGCGGCAGCTGCTCCGCCGATCGGTGCTGCAGCGACTCGTCGACGAGGCCGCCGGAACCGACGTGCACGTCGTGTCCTTCGAGGGCGAGGAGGCGCGCGCATGACGCTGCGAGCGAAGCTCCTCGCCGCCCAGGCTCCGTTCGCGCTGGTCCTCCTGGTGTTCGGCTACGTCTCGACGACGACGCTCATGGCCCTCGGCGCGAGCCCGGAGCTCATCCTCAAGGACAATTACCGCACCGTGCTTGCCGCGGAGCGGATGATGGAGTCGCTCGAGCAGCTCCAGGCGGGCGCGCTCGCACGCGCGGCCGGCCGGCCCTTCGATGAGGGTTCGTTGCGTGACGCCCGGCGACGGGTCGAGAGCGAGCTCGACGTTCAGGAGCACAACATCACGGAGATCGGCGAG
>DATIDF010000408.1:0-4042 GCA_035456445.1 Anaeromyxobacter sp. | reverse complement strand
CATGCCCTGCCCGGTCCGCGCGGAGACCTCGATCACCCTCGCGCTCGGCATGACGCGCGCGAGCGCGTCGTGGAGCTTCGCGAGGTCCACGTCGAGGTGCGGGACGAGGTCGCACTTCGTGAGCAGCACGAGGTCCGCGGCGGCGAACATCACCGGGTACTTGAGCGGCTTGTCCTCGCCCTCGGTCACGGAGAGCACCACGACGTTCGCCGCCTGGCCGAGATCGTAGATGGCAGGGCAGACGAGGTTCCCGACGTTCTCGATGAAGAACACGTCGGTGTCGCGCCAGGGGAAGTCGTGGAGCGAGCGGTGCACGAGCTCGGCGTCTAGGTGGCACGCCTGGCCGGTGGTGATCGCCTTCGACGGGATGCCCGCGCGCTGGAGCCGGCGGGCGTCGTTGTCGGTCGCGAGATCGGCCGACACGGCGCCGAGGCTCCAGCCCGTCGCGGCGGCGGCCCGCGCGGTCGCCTCGAGCACGGCGGTCTTGCCTGCGCCCGGCGAGCCCATGAGGTTCAGCGCGAGGACGCCCGACTCGAGGAAGTGCTCGCGGTTGTGGCGCGCGGCGCGGTCATTGCCGGCCAGGATCTTCTCGTGCAGCTCCACCGGGACGAGCTCGGTGTCGCCGCAGCCGCAGGTCGTACACATCAGGGCACCTCCATCTCGATGCCGTCGAGGGTGAGCGCATCGGAGCCGTCGTCGAGCCGGGCCGGCGCGTCGCACGCGGTACAGCGCAGGATCGCACCGCGTGCGATGGGCGACGCGCAGCGCGGGCAGGACCAGCTCGCGGGGACGCGGGTGAGGGTGAGCGGGGCGCTCGCGCAGATCGTCCCCGCGCGGAACGTCTCGTAGGCGGTCTGGAAGAGCTCGGGGTCGACGCCCGCGAGCTCGCCCACCCGGACGGAGAGCCGGTGCACGGCGAGCGCGTTGCGCTTCTTCGCCTCCGCCTCCACGCGGGTGACGAGCGCCTCGACGAGGGAGTACTCGTGCATCGGGTCGCCTAGCAGATCCGCGGGAGGAGCTCGCCCTCGGGCTCCGCGAGCATGCGCCTGCCGAACCCGGTGTCGAGGATCACCGCGCCTGGCCGTTCCGCGATCGCGGTCGCGACCACCGCCGCGCTGGCGCCGAGCGGGTGGCCGCGGAGGGCGGCGAGCACCTTGTCGGCGGAGCGCGCCCGCACCGCGATGACGGCCTTGCCCTCGTTCGCGACGAGGAGCGGGTCGATGCCGATCATCTCGCTCGCGGCGCGGACCTCGTCGCGCACCGGCAGCGCGGCCTCGTCGATCACGATCCCGACCTTCCCCTTCGCGGCCATCTCGTGCAGGACGCCGGCGACACCGCCCCGGGTCGGGTCCTTCATCGCGACGACGTCCTCGCCGCCCGCGCGGAGCGCCTCGCGGACGAGGCCGTTCAGGGGCGCGACGTCGGAGCGGAGATCGCCCTCGAGCCGCAGGTCGTGGCGCCGCGACATGATCGCCATCCCGTGATCGCCGATGGTGCCGGTGACGATGAGGAGGTCGCCCGGCCGGAGCCCGGCGTCGGAGACGACGCGGTCGGTGAGGGCGACGCCGGTGGTGTTGAGGACGATGCCGTCCACCTCGCCCTTGCCCATCACCTTCGTGTCGCCCGTGACGATGGGGGCGTTCGCCTCGCGCGCGGTCTCGCGCATGGAGGCGACGACGCGCTCGAGGTCCGAGCGCGGGAACCCCTCCTCGAGGACGACCGCGCAGGTGAGCCCGAGGGGCTCGGTCGCGCCCATCATGGCGAGGTCGTTCACCGTGCCGGACACGCCGAGCCGGCCGATGTCGCCGCCCGGGAAGAAGATGGGGTGGACGACGTGCGAGTCGGTGGTGACGACGAGCCAGCGATCGCCGACGCGGATCGCCGCGCCGTCGTCGAGCGCCGAGAGGCCGATGCCGTCCACAGGCGAGGCGAGGGTGAGGAACACGTCCTCGATGAGCTGGCGCATCGCGCGCCCGCCCGAGCCGTGCTTCAGCCCGATCTTCGCAGCGGGCCTGTCCATCTAGGTCCCCACCTTCCTGAGATCCGGGACACCGCCGTAGGTGTGCCAGATGCGGCACTGCCCCTCCGACGACACCATGCAGGCGCCCACCGGCGACTCGGGGACGCAGGACTTTCCGAACAGCGCGCAGTCTCCGGGGTTGGCGAGGCCGAGCATGATCGCCCCGCAGATGCAGCCCCGCGCCGCCTCCTCGGCCGCGTCGTCGCGCACCGGAGTGGTGTCGATCCGGAAGCGCTTGCGCGCGTCGAGGTGCGCGTACTCGGGCGTGAGGTCGAGGTTCCCGTCGCGGACCTCGGCGATGCCGCGCCACCTGCCGGTCACCGTGCGGAACGCCTTCCAGAGAGTGCGCTGCGCGGGGAGGTTGCCCTCCTTCGTCACGCAGCGCGGGTAGACGTTGGCGACCTCGGGCTTCCGAGCGCGCATGAGCTCGGTGAGCTTCAGGATCGCGGCGAGGATGTCGAGCGGCTCGAAGCCGGCGACGACCACGGGCTTGCCCGTGCGGGCGGCGAACGGCTCGAAGATCCCCCAGCCGGTGATGATCGCGGCGTGACCCGCGGCGATGTAACCCTCGATGTTCGTCTCCTTGCTCTCGGCGACGACGGCCATCGCGGCCGGAACGTACTTGTGCACCGACAGGATCGAGAAGTTCTTCGGCGGCCGCGCGAGCGCCACCGCCGCGGTGGCGACCGCGGTCGTCTCGAACCCCGATCCGAGGAAGACCACCTCGTCCCCGGGGTGCTTCTCGGCGAGCTCGACCGCCTGCGAGACCGAGTAGACGATCTCGACCTTCGCGCCGTCCGCCTGCGCGTCGGCGAGCGAGCGCGCGGTGCCTGGGAGGCGCAGCATGTCACCGTAGGTGCAGACGCGCGCGCCCTGGACGGCGAGCGCTACGGCCTCGTCCACCTCGGGGCCGTCGGTCACGCACACCGGACAGCCCGGGCCCATGATGAGCTCGAGCTCCGGCGGCAGGACCGCGCGCAGCCCGAACCGGGCGATGGCCTGCTCGTGGCTGCCGCACACGTGCATCACCGACACGCGCCGGCCGATCGCCGCCACCTCGCGGGCGATCGCCTCCGCGAGGGCGCGGGCGCGCACCGGGTCCCGGAACTTCAGCTCCTGGAAGAGATCCTTCGCTGCCATGAAGTCTCCGTGCCGCGGCGCGCCCGCCATAGGGCGCGGCGCCACCGTGTCACGCCTTGTGCTTCGCGGCGGCGATCTCGCCCCGCACGTCCTGGGCCATGAGGTCCGCCTTCGCGCCCGAGACGTCGAGGATCTGGTCGAAGAGCGCGAGCGTCTCCTGCACCTCGTCCGGCGGGATCCGCCGGATGGCGAACCCGACGTGGTTCAGGACGTAGTCGCCGATCGACACCGGCTCGTCGACGATGTCGAGCCGGAGCTCCTTCCTCACGCCGAAGAAGTCCACCGTCGCGCTCATGCCGTCGATGGCGACGACCTTCCCTGGGACACCGAGGCACATGTCTCTCGACTCCTTCGACTACGGGTGCACCCGCGCGTCCGCGACGAGCGCCTGGCCGAGCGCTATCCCGCCGTCCCCGGGAGGCACCTGACCGTGTGGATATACCTCAAAGGACAAGGAGAGCTCGCCGAGGATTCCCTCGGTCAACCGGGCGTTCTGGAAGCAGCCGCCGGTGAGTACCACCGGCAGCCGTCCGGTCGTCCGGCTGGCGCGTCGGACCAGCTCGCCGCCGGCGCGCGCCAGCGCGGCGTGGAAGCGGGCCGAGACGATCGCCGGCGCGGCTCCGAGGGAGACGTCCTCGACCAGCGCCCGCCACAGCGGGCGCAGATCGAGCTCGATGACCGGGCCGCCCGTGTCCACGTCGAACGGGTAGGGCGGGGCGGCGATCCCGTGACCTGCGGCGTTGTCGAGGGCGAGCGCGACCTGCCCCTCGTAGCGCGAAACGGCGCGGCCGAGCGCGAGCGCGCCGGCGGCGTCGAACGCCCGGCCGGCGCCGTGGGCGAGGGGAGCGTGCAGCCCGGTCGCGAGGAGGCGCTGCACGAGCG
>DATIDF010000407.1:0-6091 GCA_035456445.1 Anaeromyxobacter sp. | reverse complement strand
GTGAAGAGCGGCCACGCGCTGAACCAGGCGCTGGTGAGGAAGGTGCTCGCCGATCCCGCCAGTCACCGCGTCGTGCGCGTCACGTCGGCTGCGGACGTGCCGGCGCGCCGGCCGGTCGCGCTGGGCCGGCCCGAGATCGCGTAACGTCGCCGGAGCTGTTCCACCGGCTCACCGAGCCCGACTCCGCCGCCGCGCGGCGGCTCGCGGTCGCGCTGGGCCTCGCCAACCGGATCACGTTCCGCAACGTCGCGTTCGACTCGCACCGCGCGGCGCTCACCGCGCTGGGCGGCGGCGCCACGCCGGCGCTCTGGGACGGCGCCCGGCTCCACGCCGGGCTCGCCGCCGTCCGGGCCGCGCTCGAGGCGATCGCGCGGAGGTAAACGGGTACCGCTCGCCGCTAGTGCGGGTGCGCGTCGCCGGAGTGGATCTCTCCGCGCCAGGCGCCCGTCTCGCTGCCGCGCTCCTCGATGAAGCGCTTGAACCGCTCGAGGTCGCCCTCGACTCGTCGCGAGACGACGCCGAGCGCGTCGCCGACCTTCTCGACGAAACCCTTCGGATCGTACTCGAGCGCGAGCGTGACGCGGCAGCGGTTCGCGTCGAGCGGCGTGAACAGCACGACGCCCGAGTTGATCGCGCCGCCGGTGTGCTGCCAGGCGATGCTCTGGTCCGGGGTCTGCTGCACGATCTCGGCCTCCCACTCCTCACGCTTCCCGCCGATCCGCGCGATCCAGTGAAGCGTCTTGTCGTCCATCTGGTGGACCTCCTCGACGCCCTCCATGAAACGGGGGAACTCCTCGAACTGCGTCCACTGGTCGTAGACCATGCGGAGCGGCTTCTCGATCTCGATGCTCTTCTCGACGCGTGCCATGGCTCCTCCCTCGTGTCGGCTCTTCCGCGTGGGCTCTTCGTCCGCGTCCCGCGTGCCGGGTGACGCTGCGTGCGGCCAGGGAGCGACCCGGCAGCCGCGAGGCTCCCGGCCCGTCGTCTGTACCCGGCCCCGTACGACCAACGCTTGGCACGGAGGAGGGGATTGTCAGCGGCGCTGCTCGCGTGCGGGCGCGTGGCCATGATCCACGCGGGCGGGCGGAGGCGACGCGAGGCAGCCGGGTGGACGGCGCTGCGAGGGAGGGGACGATGAGCGGGAACTGCGAGGTGTGCGGGAACGAGTACGACAAGGCCTTCGAGATCGTGGCGAGCGGCAAGCGGCACGTCTTCGACAGCTTCGAGTGCGCCATCCAGGCCATGGCGCCCCGGTGCGCACACTGCGGGTGCCGGGTGATCGGGCACGGCGTGGAGGCTGCCGGGAAGATGTTCTGCTGCGCGCACTGCGCTCACGCGACCGGCGTGCAGGCGCTCCAGGACCGGGCGCAGTGACGGCCGGTCGCGGCGCGAGCCGCGCGCCGGCGGCAGGGCGAACCGACCTCAGACGTGTGATCGAGTCGAGCCCGAGGCGCCGTTCGACCGGGCTCGCTTCGGTGTCGGCGTGGGGGCCATGAGCCGGTCCACCAGGCGCCGCGCCACCGCCGTGCCCGCCGCGATCCCGGCCGCGGCGAGGATCTTGTTGCGGACGGACTCCTCGACGGCGACACGGTCGGGGTGGTCGACCAGGCGGCTGAGGGCGCGGCTCACCTCGCGCGCCCGGTGGCTCGGGCTCCGCGCTTCGCGCCGCGACCTGACCGCGAGCGCTATGAGCCCGCCGACGACGAGCGCCGCCCCGGCTGCGGCGATGGCGAGCCCCACGGGATGGCGCTTCGCCTGCAGCCTGAGGTCGAAGAGCTCGTGCCGGCGGCGGTCCAGCTCGCCGACGATGTTGCCTATCTCGCTGCGAAGCAGCTCGATCTCGCCGGAGACCCGCGAGACGTGCTGCGGGGACCCGTCCTTCATGCGATCCGCTCCTTGGCAAAGCGCACGTTCTCCTCGATCGAGCGGCGCGTGGTGTCGAGCGGCTTCGTGACGCGCTTGGCCCAGCCCCACAGGCCCGCCGCGGTGCCGATCGCGAGCACGACCGCGGCGACGACGAGCGAGGCCGCCCAGCCGGGCATCACCTCCGCCTCGAACAGCGCGAAGACGATCGCGGTGAGCAGGAGCTGCAGGGTCACGAGCGCGCATACGCCCGCGACGCCGAGCCCGCTCGCCATCTTGATCTCCGAACGCAGGTCCTCCTTCAGCTCCGCCTTCGCGAGCTCGACCTCCTTCTTCGCGAGCAGGCTCACCTTCTGCGCGAGCTGCGTCACGAGATCCTTCGTGCTCGACGCCCGCATCGGGTCCACGCGCGCGGCCGCCGGCGCCCGCGTCACACCCGCCTCGCTCAACCGGCCGTGCTCGTCCATCCCAGCTCCCCCCGCGCCGACCGCCGCGCGCAAACTCGAGTACAGAGAAATTGCGCCCGGGGCGCGACCGGCGCACCGGCCCTGTGCGCCGCGCCCCCACCGCGGGCTGCTACCCTAGCGGGCCTTCGCGCGCTCGATGCGCTCCCGGCCGGGCAGCTCCTGGCGCTGTGTCAGCGCCGGCGCGAACAGGTCACCCATCCGCTCCACCCGCCGGAGGACGTCGCCCGCCTCGAACGAGAGTCCATCGCCCCGCCGAGTGCGCGCCGCCTTCTCCACCTCCGCCCAGGTCACGGGCGTGGAGGCGGTGGGACGCGGCCGGGCGCGCAGCGAGTACACGCTGACCGTGGTCTTGTGCGGGTCGTTCTGGCTCCAGTCGACGAGCACCTTCCCGACGCGGAGCTGCTTCTTCATCCGTTCGACCACGAGGTCCGGGTGGGCGCGCTCGAGCACCTGGGCCACGGCGTGGGCGAACGGCTTCGTCTCGGCGTAGCTCGCCTGCGAGTTGAGCGGGACGTACACCTGCACGCCCTTGGATCCGGAGGTCTTCGGATACGCCTCGAGTCCGAGGTGGCCGAGCAGACGCCGCAGGACGATCGCGACCTCGCAGCAGGTCACGACGTCCGCGGGCGGGCCGGGGTCGAGGTCGAAGACGAGCAGGGTCGGCACGTCGATGGCGCGCGCGAGGGAGAGGGAGGTGTGCAGCTCGAGGTCGGCGATTCCCGCCGCCCACACGAGCGTAGGGAGGTCGTTCACGACGCAGTAGTCGATGAACTCGTCGTTACCGTCGCTCCAGACCGCCTCGGTGTGGACCCACGCCGGACGGTGGCTGGGGCAGCGCTTCTCGTAGAAGGACATTCCCTCCACGCCGTCGGGGTAGCGCTTCATCGTGAGGGGGCGGTCGCGCAGGTGCGGGACGAGCACGGGCGCGATCCGCGCGTAGTAGTCGATGACATCGCCCTTCGTGAACCCCGCCTCCGGGTAGAAGACCTTGTCGAGGTTCTTGAGGACGAGGCGGCGTCCGTCCACCTCGACCTCGACGCTGGCCGTCCTCGCGGCGGGCCGTTTCGCGCGGGCCTTCACGAGCGCTTCTTCCTGGCGGCCTTCTTCTTGCCGGCGGTGCGCGCCGCCGCGGCGGGCCGGTGGCGCCGCTCGCCGCGCCCGACCGCGCGGGCCCGCTCGGGCGCGGGACCCTCGCCCCCGCGTCGTCGCGCGGCGGCGAGGCTGGCGGACAGCGCGTCGGCGAGGTTCACGACCTCGGCGGGCGCGCGCTCCGGCTCGGGCGCCTCGATCGTCTCGCCCTCGGCCTTCTTCCGCACGAGCTCCAGCACGCGCTCGCGGTGGAGGTCGGGGTAACGCTCCGGCTCGAACGCGGCGGCGAGGGATCCGACGAGCTGCTCGGCCATCGCGAGCTCGCGCTCCGACGGCTTCGCGCGCTTCGGGAGATCGAGGGACGAGACCGGGATCACCTCGTCGGCGCGGTTCATCGTGGAGAGCGCGAGCGCGTCCTCGATCGGCCTCACGCAGCAGAGCGACTCGCGCGTGCGCAGAACGAAGGTGGCGAGCGCAACCTTGCCGGATCGGCGCATCGCGTCGAGGAGGAGCGCATAGGCCTTCGCGGCGCTCGCGTCGGGCACGAGGTAGTAGGTCTTGTCGTAGTAGACCGGGTCGATGTCCGCGAGATCTACGAAGTCGTGGATCTCCACGGTGCGCGACGCCTTCGGATCGAGCTTCTCGAGCTCCTCCGGCGTGATCGCGACGTACTTCCCCTTCGAGAGCTCGTAGCCCTTCACGATGTGCTCGTAGGGGACCTCCTCGTCCTCGATCGCGCAGAAGCGCTTCAGGTGGATGCGCCCGCCGTCCGCGTCGTGGAGCATGCGGAAGCGGACCTCCTTCTGCGTCACGGCGGTGAGGAGCTTGACCGGGATGTTCACGAGGCCGAACGTCAGCGCCCCGCTCCAGATCGCTCGCGCCATGGATCCCCCTCCCAGTACGTTCGTGCGCCCGCCGGTCTGCGGCAACGCCGGGAGGGGCCGGAGCGGGTTACCCCTTCACGGCGGCGGCGCCTGGTCGCAGATTGTCTGGCGAGGAGGCACGATGCCGCGCAAGCCCGAGGAAGACCGCCGCAACGAACGCCGCGACGAGACCCCGGCGACGGACCTGCCGCCGAGGAAGCAGCCTTACTACGAGGGGTACTTCGGCACGGAGGAGGAGGAGGGCGCCGTGCGTGAGGAGGAGAGCGGAGACCAGCCTCGCCGCGGTGCCAGCGAGGAGTCAGCGGGCGGCGACCGCGAGATCGCATGAACGGTCACCCGCACGCTCGTGGCGGGCAGACGAGCGGGCGGGCGAGCCGATTGCGTTCAGTGCAGTGCGGGCGTGGTCGGCTGGGACTGTTGCGCCTCGACGTCCACGCCGAAGTACCGGAAAATCCGCAGCTGGTGCTGGCGCAGTCCGCGCATCAGCAGCCGCCGACCGCCCCCCGCGAGCTCATGCGCCAGCGCCGCGACGCCGAGATCAGCGAACTCGCGCACCAGGCTGAAGTCGAGCACAACCTCGGCCCCCGGCTCGCCCTCTAGCCGCTCCGCCAGCTCGCAGGCGGAGGCGCGGTCGAACACGCCGGACAGGCGGATCACCGTCCGGCCGCCCTGGATCTCGCGGACGAACTTGCATGAGCCTGGCATCGCATTGCTCCTGCGACGCGCGCGTCGCGGTGTGTCACGGTTCAATAGGAGAATTTGTACGCTCGGGACCCACCGCAACCGTGACTCCGCGCTGGGGCCCGGGTTATCGGGTCGCAATCGTGCATGCCCGACGCGGCGCGTGCGCCACGGTCGCGCGTCGGAACCGTGACACTTCTTCTGCTGCGCCGGTGTCCGCCGCGGCGAGCGGGCGCTCGGCCGCAGCTCCAGGCGCAGTCCTAGAAGAATCGCGAGCTCATCCGGCGCGCCGAGCAGCTCCCGGATCGGCACCGGCGCCCGCTAGGATTCGGCGGGCGGTTTGCGGTCGCAGGCGAACTCGTTCCGCTCATCACGATACAGGTCGCAACTCGCCCCGAGGAGTCTTCTGAGCTCCCCCCGCGCACGGTGCAGCCGCATCTTCGCAGCCTCGAGCTTGATCCCGAGGGCGTCAGCGACCTCTTGGTCGCTCAAGTCTCGCAACTCGCCGAGCAGGATCACGTCGCGATGAG
Organism: Anaeromyxobacter sp.; assembly: GCA_035456445.1. Taxonomy (GTDB): domain Bacteria; phylum Myxococcota; class Myxococcia; order Myxococcales; family Anaeromyxobacteraceae; genus Anaeromyxobacter. The sequence goes on along the minus strand of DATIDF010000407.1, from coordinate 577 downwards.
CAGGCGGGAGGCGCTCCACGAGACCGAGAATGCAGTGGCGCATCTCCCTGCGGATGACGTGGCTGTCCGCGTCCTGCGCCTCGCGTGCGGCGCCCTCCGAGCCGACCTCGTGCTCCTCGTCGAGTACGGACTCCGCGGGCGCGGCCACGGGGACCTCACGCCGCGATGCGGCGCGCAGTCGATCGATCGCCGCGTTCGTGGCGATGCGGTACAGCCACGTCGAGACCAGCGAATCGCCTCTGCGCGTCGCCATGGCGCGGTGCGCTCGGGCGAAGACCTCCTGCGTGAGATCTTCTGCGTCGGCGCCGCCTACGAGCCGCGACAGGTAGCGTCGAATCCCCGGCGCGAACTCGTCGTATAGGGCGCGGAATTCTGGCTCCCGTACGCTCATCCGAATCAATCCTACCACCCGGCCCGCGGCTCGACCGGACGCACCGGCCCGCTCGCCAGCTGACGGTGTGACTCCTTCTCATCCTGGCAGACGGAAGCCCGGCGGCGCGTCGCACCGCGACGTGCGGTCGAGATCCCGAGCGGGATGTAGAGGGGGCACCGGCCAGTGATCCCAGTGACCAGGCTC
>DATIDF010000406.1:0-2562 GCA_035456445.1 Anaeromyxobacter sp. | reverse complement strand
GTCTACACGCTGCCGCCCGGCGCGATCGCGGACGACCCCGCCCGCTACGCGATCCTGTGGATGAACCGCGCGCCGCTCGCGTCGGCGTTCCAGCTCGAGGGCGCGTTCAACGACGTCAGCCTGCTCCTCCAGCCGGGCGCCTCCGAGCAGACGGTCCGCGCCGCGGTGGACCGGCTGCTGCGGCCCTACGGCTGCGACGGCGCCGTCGCGCGCGAGGACCAGCAGTCGAACAAGATCCTCACCAGCGAGCTCGGGCTCCTGGAGTCGCTCGCGGCGATGATGCCGATGATGTTCCTCGCCGTCGCCGCGTTCCTCGTCAACATGGTGCTCGGCCGGCTCGTCACGCTCCAGCGCCCGGAGATCGCCACGCTCAAGGCCGTCGGCTACGGCAACGACGCCGTGCGCGCGCACTACGCGGGGCTCGTCGCGGTGGTGCTGCTGCCGGGATCTGCGCTGGGCATCGCCGGTGGCTACTGGCTCGGACGCCAGATGGTGGAGCTCTACGCCACCGTGTTCCGGTTCCCCGGCGTCCGGTTCGATCCGAGCGTCGCGCTCATCGCCGCGGCCATCCTGCTGAGCGGCGGCGCGGCCCTCGCCGGGGCGCTGCTCGCCGTCCGCGCTGCGGTCCGTCTCCCTCCGGCGGAGGCGATGCGGCCGCCTGCACCCGCCGTCTACCACCGGACGCTGCTCGAGCGGCTGCGGCTCTCGACCGTCGCAGGGCCCAACGCGATGATGGTGCTGCGCGAGCTCGAGCGCCGCCCGCTCCGCACCCTGCTGTCGTCGCTGGGCATCGCGGGCGCGCTCGCCCTCCTCGTGCTGGGGCGCTTCGCCCTCGACTCCGTCGAGGCCTACCTCGAGGGGTCGCTGCGCCGCGAGCAGCGCCAGGACCTGGCCGTCTCGTTCGACCGGCCCGTCTCTCCACGCGCCCTGCGCGAGCTCGCCGCGATGCCCGGCGTGCGCCGGGTCGAAGGGCTCCGGGCGGTCGCGGCGCGGGTCCGTCACGAGCACCGCGCGCGCGACACCGTCCTCGTCGGGCTGCCGCCGGGCGCGACCCTTCGCCGCCTCGTGGAGAGGGGCGGCCGCGAGGTGCCGGTGCCGCCCGACGGCATCCTGGTCACGAAGAAGCTCGGCGAGGTGCTGGGGCTGCGCCTCGGCGATCGCCCGGAGGTGGAGATCCGCGAGGGCTCGCGCCCGGTGGTGCGCCCCGCGGTGGCGGGCTTCGTGGACGAGTCGATCGGCCTGCAGCTGTACGCGCGCGAGGACCTGGTCGCGCGGCTCGAGGGCGACCTCGGGGCGGTGGGCTCGGCCATGCTCACCATCGATCCGCCGCAGACCGCCGCCGTCGAGGAGCGGCTGCGCCGGCTCCCGCGCGTCGTCGCCGTCTCCGACCTCGACGCGGACGTCGGGCGGATGCGCGACATGCAGGCCGCGGTGGAGGACGTCCGGACGATCGTCTGCCTCGTGCTCGCCGCCACCGTCATCTTCGGGGTGGTGTACAACAACGCGCGCATCGCGCTCGCGACGCGTGCTCGCGAGCTCGGCAGCCTGCGCGTGCTCGGGTTCTCGACGCGCGAGATCGCGTGGATCCTCATCGGCGGCATGTGGGTCGAGCTGGCCATCGCCACCCCCATCGGCCTGTACCTCGGCCATTCCTGGGCGCAGCTCGTCTTCCGGATGATGGACCAGGAGCAGTTCCGCTGGCAGGTGTACGTCGCGCCGAGCACGTACCTCCTCGCGACGCTCGTGGGGGTCCTCGCGGTGGCGGCGAGCGCGCTGTGGGTGCGCCGCAACGTCGATCGGCTGGATCTGATCGGTGTCCTGAAGACGCGGGAGTGAGCCATGGAGGCCTTGAAGGAGGCGGCGCAGTCCCCGCAACCATCGTCGCACGTCGAGGAACGGTCGGACGCGCCGCGGGAGCCGGCGCCTGAGGCGCTGCGCCGGACGCCCGACGACGAGGGACGCCGCGCCCGCGAGCGCCGGCGCAGGCGGATGCGCGGGGTCCGGCGGGGCGTCCTCGGCGTCCTCGTCCTCGCCGCCGCGGTCGGCGCGGTCCTGGCGCTCCGGCCGCGCCCCGTGCCGGTGGACGTCGCCCCCGCCGCGCGCGGCGGCCTGGTCGTCGCGATCGAGGAGACCGGCATCGCGCGCGTCAGGGACCGGTACGTCGTCTCCGCGCCGGTGTCCGGCACCGTCTCGCGCCAGCTCCTCGAGCCCGGCGACGCCGTGGCGGAGGGCCAGGCCGTCGCGGAGATCGCCCCGCTGCTCTCGCCGCTCCTCGACGCGCGGACGCGCTCCGAGGCGCAGGCCCGGCTCAGCGCGGCCGTGTCGGCGCTGGGGCAGGCCGAGGCGCAGCGGGCCGGCGCCGCGGCGGCGGACGCGCTGGCCCGCGACGAGCTCACGCGGGCGCGCTCGCTGGCGGAGGGAGGCTCGCTCTCCGCCCAGCAGCTCGACCGCGCCGCGTTCGAGGCGCGCATGCGCGGCGAGGAGCTCTCCTCCGCGCTCTTCGCGGTGAAGGTGGCGGCGGAGCAGGTCCGCGTCGCCCGGGCGGCGCTCGCGGGCGAGGGC
>DATIDF010000405.1:0-17535 GCA_035456445.1 Anaeromyxobacter sp. | reverse complement strand
AACCGCGTTGCATGCCGGTCCGTGGGTCGGGCGGTGCCTACCGCGACCAGTTGCCGCCTGCGGGCGCGAGGTCCCGCCACGTTGGGCGGCCCGCTGCGGGCGGTAATGGGTCCCCACCGTCGCCGTCGTCCTGCCTCGTCGCCGTCGTGGTCGTTCCCGTCGGCCCCCTATGTCATCCTCCTCAGCGCCACCTGCGCCGCGTGATACCCGCACATGCCGTGCACCCCACCTCCCGGCGGCGTCGCGGCCGAGCAGAGGTACAGGCCTCGAACCGGCGTGGACCACGGGATCACTCGCGCGACGGGACGGAAGAGGGTCTGGAGGAGCGTGTTCTCCCCCGCGCCCACGTCCCCCCCGACGAGGTTCGGGTCGTCGGACTCGAGCGCCGCGGGGCCTCGCACCGCCCGCGCGAGGACGCGCTCGCGGAACCCCGGGGCGAACCGCTCGAGCTGTGCCTCGAGCGCGCCGAGCGCGTCGCCGCCGAAGCCGTTCGGGACGTGGCAGTACGTCCACGCGGTGTGCTGGCCCGCGGGCGCCCGGGACGGATCGAAGATCGTGTGCTGCGCGACGAGCACGCAAGGGCGCTCCGCGAGCTCGCCCCGCCAGACGGCGGCCTCGGAGGCCGCGATCTCCTCGAGCGTGCCGCCGAGGTGCACCGTCCCCGCTCGCGCGCACTCCGCGGCGCGCCAGGGGATCGGGCCGTCGAGCGCGTAGTCCACCTTGAACGCGCCGGGCCCGTAGCGGTACCGCACCAGCGCGCGAGCGTAGCGCCGCGGCAGGCGATCTCCGGCGACGCGCAGCACCTGGCGCGGCGTGAGATCGAGGAGCGTCGCGCGCGCGGGCGGCAGCCCGTCGAGGGAGGTTACCTCCTCGCCCGTGACGATCGCGCCGCCGCGCGCGCGGACGAGCCCTGCGAGCGCGTCGGGGATCGCCTGCGCGCCGCCCGCCGGGAACGGCCAGCCGACCGCGTGGGCCGCCGCGCCGAGCACGAGAGCGAACGCGGCGCTGGGGGCGCGATCGAGCGGGAGCTGGGCGTGCGCGGCGAGGCCGGCGAGGAGCGCGCGCGCCCGCGGGCCGCCGAAGCGCGCGCGGGCGAGCGCCGCCGCCGGGACGAGCGCGGGAAGCCCGAAGCGCGCGAGCAGCACGGGCCGGCGCGGGAGGTGGAGCAGGCCGCCGAAGGTCTCGTCGACAAGGTCGTCGAAGCCGTCCGCGAGGGGCGCGAAGAGCGCGCGCCAGGCCCGCGCGTCGCGGCGGTCGAGCGTGTCCCCCGTCCCGGCGAAGGACCGGGAGAGGAGCGCGGCGGTCCCGTCGTCGAGCGGGTGCGCGACGGCGACGGGCGGCGCGATCCACGAGAGCCCGTAGGCGGCGAGCGGAAGTCGGCGAAGGAACGGCGAGGCCGCGGCGAGCGGGTGGATCGCGGAGCAGTGGTCGTGGCGGAAGCCGGGGAGCGTGAGCGGCAGCGTGCGCGCCGCGCCGCCCACCTGCGCGCTCCGCTCGAGGACGCGGACGCGCAGCCCCGCCTCGCCGAGCGCCACCGCGGCGGCGAGGCCGTTCGGGCCGGAGCCCACGACGACGGCGTCGGGAGAGGTCACGGGTTCGTGGTAGCGCCGGCCGCGCGTGCCCGCGACCGCCGTGCCGGGGCGCCCCGGCGGGACGGGCGGCGCGGGGCGCGCGAACGCCGCGGCCGGGCCGCTCCGAGAGGTGGACGGCGCCCGCGCCCGTCGTTGGGGCGGTTTGCGGACGGACGGGGCGCGCGAGCCGTCGTACAATCCGCCCAGATCCTTTTGGTGCCTCGTGCGTTCGTTCGCCTGAGGCCCGGAGCGCCCGTGCCGGCCGAAGAGAGCGACGAGCGACTCATGCTGCGGTTCCAGGCCGGCGACGCGCCGGCCTTCGAGGTGCTCGTGCGCCGCCACCGCACGCCGGTCTTCTCGTTTCTCGTCCGGCTCACGGGCGACCGAGCGCGGGCGGAGGATCTCTGTCAGGAGGTGTTCCTCAAGGTGGTCAAGGCGTCGCGGACATGGGAGGAGCGCGCGCGGTTCCGGACGTGGGTCTATGCGATCGCGCGGAACCTCGCGGTCGACGAGGCGCGCCGGGCCGCATTTCGCCGCGCCGAACCGCTCGACGCCCCGGGGGGCGCCGCGGCCCACCCGGCCGACGATCCGCCGCCCGACGCGGCCGCCGAAGCGGCGCTGCTCCGCCCCAAGCTCGAGGCCGCGCTCGCGGCCCTGCCCCCCGAGCAGCGCGAGGTGTTCCTGCTCCGCGAGTATGCGGGCCTGCGCTTCGCGGAGATCGCGGACGTCACGGGGACTCCGGAGAACACGGTGAAGAGCCGCATGCGCTACGCGCTCGAGGCGCTGCGCGAGGGGCTCGCCGCGCTCGGGGTCGGCCCCGGGGACGCCGCGCCGGCGTCGGCGGGGGGAGGCGCGCGATGAGCCACGATCGCTTCGGTGACCGGCTCCTCGAGCTCGCCTACGGCGAGCTCTCGCCCCGGGAGGCGCGCGAGGTGGAGGCGCACGCGGAGTCCTGCGCCGAGTGCGGCGCGGAGCTCGGTCGCATCCGCGCGACGCGGCGGGTGATGGGGGCGCTCCCGGACGAGCGCGCGCCCGACGCGGGCGAGCGGATCCTGCTCGCCGCGGCGCGCGAGGCCGCGCGCGATCGAGCGCCGGCGCGCCGGATCCTCCCGGCGTGGGTGTGGTCTGCGTCGGTGCTGGCGGCGCTCGTCGTCGCTGTGGGCGCGGTCTCCTACAGGATCCTCGCCATGCGGCCCGCGGCGGAGCGCCCGGGGGAGGAGCTCCTCGGACGAGCCCAGTATGCGGAGCCGCCCTCCACGAGCGCGCCGGCGCCGGCGCCGGCCGAGGACGAGGCGCAGGCCGCGCCTTCGCCGTCCGCGGCACCTCCGCCCGCTCGGGCAGCGCCGCCGCCGCGCGCCGCGAAGCCCACCGCGCCGTCGCCCGGCAAGCGGCGAGCGCCGGCCGGGGCGCGAGAGGAGCAGGTACGGACGGAGGCCGGCAAGGCCGAGCCCGCGCAGGCGAGCCCTCCTGCGGAGGGGCGCGCCGTCGCCAACGAACCGCCCTCGGCGCGCAAGGCACCGGAGAGCCGCGCGGCCGAGGAGGACGTGGGACCGGCCGCTCCGGAGGAGCTCGCAGGATTCGCCGAGCCGCCCTCGCGGATGGAGGAGGCCCCGCCCCGGAGCGACGTCGCCACCGCGCGATCGCGGAGCGCCGGCGCTCCCGCCGCGGCGAGCGCGCCGGCGCCGCGCGCCCTGCCCGCACCGGCGTCCCCCGCCGCTCCGGACCGTTCGGCCGCGGCGCTGGCGCGCTACTCCGCGCTCCGCGCCGCCGGCTCGCTCTCGGGCGAGATCCGCACCTTCACGGACTGCGAGGGCGAGTCGTGGCGGAAGGTGGAGCGCGATCAGGAGGGGCGGACCGTGAAGTACGTGCGCGAGGGACGCGTCGCCGGGCGCCGGGTCCGGGTGGAGCACCTGTTCGGCGCGGATGGCGGGCTCGCGGCGGTCCGGGTGACGGACCTGGATCGCGGCGGCGTCGTCGTCCCGCCGGGCGCGCTCGGGCTCTCCGTTCCGCGCGACGCGTCGGAGGCCGGCCCGGACGCGGAGCCTCGCTGCGAGCGGTAGGGCGGCGGTGCTCGAAAGCTCACGGATCCTCAGGGACGAGCTGGATCCGCCGCCAGGCGCCGGAGCGGAAGCGGAGCAGGAGCGCTAGCGCGAGAAGCGCGAGCCACAGGACGAGCCACCCGACGGCGACGGCCTCGCCAGCGCCGAGCTCGCGGACCGAGATCCAGCTCCCCGGCACGAATACCGCCCAGCCGAGGACGATCCGCATCCACATGACGAACGCCGTGTCGCCAGCGGCGCGGAGCGCCTCGCCGAGCACCATCGCGGCGGCGTCGAAGAGCTGCCAGGCCGCCGCGAGGACGAGCACGCGGCGGCCGATGGTGACGAAGGCGCTCCCGGGCCCTGCGCTCGGCGCGAACGGGGCGAGGATGGCCTCCGGCGCGAGGATGTAGAGGGCGCCGACCAAGAGCTGCCACGCTGCGCCCACCGTGAAGGTGAGCCCCACGAGGCGTGCGACGCGGTCCGAGTGACTCGCGCCGATCGCCTGCCCGACGAGGATGGCGCCGGCGCTCGAGAGCGCGAACACCGGCATGAACGCGACCGTGTTCACCTGGAGGATCGCCATGAGCGCGGCGAGCGGCGTCGTGCCGAGGCCGACGAACACGACGTTCACGAAGAACACGAAGGCGAGGACCTCGAAGAACCAGTTGAAGCCCGACGGCACGCCGAAGCGGAGGAGCCGCGCGAGCTCCCGGCCGCGGAGTGGCCCGGTCCCGGCGCGGCGGCCCTCGCGTACGAACACCGCGAAGATCCCGGCGAACGCGACGGCGGTCGACAGCGTGCTCGCGAGGGCCGCGCCCGCGACGCCGAGCGCGGGGAGGCCGAGCCGCCCATCGATGAGGAGCCAGTTGCCGGCGAGGTTCAGCACCATCGCGGCGGCGTTCACCCGCATCGGCAGGCGGGTGTTCCCGAGCCCGCCGTAATAGCTCGCGAGCGCCTCCATGCCGACCACCGCGCCCGCGGAGAGGAGGCGGAGGCGGAGGTAATCGCTCATGAGCGCGCTGACGTCGGCCGCGTAGGCGAGGCGCGCGAGCGCGTGCGGCGCCGCGACGGCGGCGACGACCCCGAGCACCTGTGCGCCTCCGGCGACGGCGAGACCGTACCAGCCGAACCGGCGCGCGCCGGCGAGATCGCCGCGGCCGAAGAGCTGCGACGAGAAGCTCTGGACGACCCAGACGATCCCCATCGGCAGGATGAAGATCGAGAACGCGTTCGTGGCGCCGGTGGTCGTCGCGGCGAGCGCGGCCTCGCCGAGATGGGCGACCATGATCGCGTCGGCGATCCCGACGACCACCTGGGTCGAGCGCGAGATCACCATGGGCCAGGCGAGCGCGAGGAGCGCGCGCAGCGTCGCGCCGAGCCCGGTGCGTGCGTCATCGGCCGGCAGCGGAGCGTCCATCGGCCGCGCAGGGTACAGGGAGCGCGCCCCGCTCGGAAGCGCGGGCGCCCGGTCGGGTCCCTGTCGGGCCCGCGGCTCGGCGTCGGCGCCGCGCTACACTCGGCCAATGGCGCGCATCCTCTACGGGGTCGCAGGGGAGGGGATGGGGCACGCAATCCGCTCGCGCGTCGTCATCGATCACCTCTCCCGCTCGCACGACGTGCAGGTGGTCGTCTCCGGCCGTGCGCACGCGTACCTCAAGGCCCTGGAGCGCGATCGCCTCGGCGTGAACAAGATCTGGGGTCTCTCGATCGTGTACGAGGACAACGAGGTCCGGAACTTCCGGACCGTCCTCGCGAACGTCACCGGCGCGGCGTTCGGAGGCTGGCCGCGGAACGTGAAGGCCTACTTCGATTTCGCCCGAGCGTTCAACCCGGACGTGGTCGTGTCCGACTTCGAGAGCTGGAGCTACCTGTTCGCGCGGACGCACGGCCTCCCGTGCATCTCGGTGGACAACAACCAGATCGTGAACCGGGGCGAGCACCCGCCGGAGGTGATCGCCGGCCACGAGGCCGAGTACCTCGTCGCGAAGACGGTCGTGAAGGCGAAGCTGCCGGGCTGCTTCCACTACCTCATCGCCACGTTCTTCCAGCCGATCGCCGTGAAGCGGCGCACGACGCTCCACCCGCCGGTGCTTCGCGCCGACATCCTCGCCGCGCGCCCCGAGCGCGGCGAGCACCTCCTCGTCTACCAGACCTCCACCTCCAACACCGCATTGCCCGAGATCCTCCGCCGCGCGGGACGCGAGTGCCGGATCTACGGCCTCCGCCGCGACCTCGCCGCCGACGAGCGCGACGGGAACCTCCTCTGGCGCCCGTTCAGCGAGCCCTCGTTCATCGAGGACCTGCGCACCGCACGGGCGGTCGTGTCGGGAGGATCCTTCACGCTCATGAGCGAGGCGGTGTATCTCGGGAAGCCCATGCTCGCCGTCCCCGTGAAGCGCCAGTTCGAGCAGATCCTGAACGCCCGCTACCTCGAGCGGCTCGGCTACGGCGTCGCGGCCGAGGCGATCGACGACGCCGTGCTCGCCGGGTTCCTCGAGCGCCTCCCCGACCTCGAGCGCGGCCTCGCCGGCTACCACCAGGACGGGAACCGGGAGCTGCTCGCGAAGCTCGACGAGACGATCGCGCGCGCGGTGGAGCCCGCCTTCGGCCCCCTCCCCTGAGGCCCTCCCCTTTGCGCCTCCGCGTCGTCGCCGTCGGCAGGGATCGCTCCGGGCTCTACGCGCCGGCGATCGAGGAGTACGCGAAGCGCCTCGGCCGCTACGTGAAGTTCGAGCTCGTCGAGGTGCCGGAGGCGAGGAAGCACGCCGGGACCGCGCAGGCGAAGGAGGAGGAGGCCGGGGCGCTCCTCGCGAAGCTCGGCCCGCGCGAGCGGGTCATCGCGCTCGACGAGCGCGGCGCGGAGTGGACGAGCGTCGCGTTCGCGGAGCGCGTGCGCCGCTGGACCGAGGGCGGCCGCGACGTCGCGCTCGTCATCGGCGGCTCGGACGGGCTCTCGCGCGAGGTGCTCGACCGCGCGGAGGAGAAGCTCGCGCTCTCGCAGATGACGCTCGCGCACCGCCTCGCGCGGCTCGTGCTCGTCGAGCAGCTCTACCGGGCGATGACGATCCTGCGAGGCGAGCCGTACCACAAGTGATCGGCGAGAAGCGGATCGCGCAGCCTAACGAACGTTCTCACGGACACGATGACGAGCAGGGCTGTCCCGCGACGCAAACAGCTTTCCTCGTGATGCGTCCCTACTTGTAATAGCAATAGTACGTCGCCGCGGAGCAGACGCACGAAGGACCTGCAGAATCTCGCCAAGGGTGAGCGGTCGTTGTTGGATCGCCTGAAGGGTGATCTCGGAAGCCCAGAAGCGAACTGGAAGCGAAACTCTGGCGTGCTCCGTGAGGAGATGCGTCGAGGACAGCCGATTCGAGACGCCTCACCCGGCGACAACGGCGGTGTGTTCCTGAATGCCGAGAGAAACCTGCTTAGGGATCGCGGTTGGACCTTCGACTCGCAAACGCGCCTCTGGATGCCCCCGGTGCCATGAGCATGAGCACAAGCAATCAGATCGGGCGGGAACGAATGCGGCTCAACTTCGCCGATGCTGCGACCAGGAGCTTCGCCTTCCTCAGCGACCTCGGGTTCGGCGAGGTGGAGTCGTTGCCGACCATTGTGCGGTATCGAAACGGCGACCTAGAGGTTGCCATCTACCACGGTCGCCAGTCGTTCGAGATCGGCTTTGAAGTTGTCCGCTCGGGTGCTCGTTACACTATCTCGGAGCTGATCCGTGCCGCTGACCCCGAGGCAGCCGAGCGATATCGCAACTATGCCGCGACTACGCCGCAGGGGATCGCGGAAGGTCTCTCGCGGCTGGAAGGGCTGGTGAAGCGGTACGGTGAGCGAGCGCTGCGCGGCGATCCAGCGTTCTTTGCGACGCTTGATGAGCAGCGAAGATCCTGGGCGGAGGGGTATGAGCTGGATGTCCTTGCAGGGCAGTTGCGACCGAAGGCCGACGCGGCCTTCCGAGGCGGGGATTACCGCCAGGCAGCTGACCTCTACGAGCGAATTCGCCCGCGTCTCAGTGCCGCGGAGCTGAAGAAGTTGGCGCTCGCCAAGGAACGCGCTGGGCTGTAGGGCGTGCCGCGTTCTTGGGTGTAAGCCTCGCGCTTGCTTTTGGGTCCCAACAGGACCGTGATCGGTACCCGATCCGCGCCGGTAACGGCGAACGGTGCGCCAGAAGGAGAGGGTCATGAAGCGTGGCTGGGCCGTGCTCGGCTCGCTCGTGTTCCTCGTGCTGGTTCCTGGCACCGTCGTCCTGCTCGTGCCCTGGTGGATCAGGCGCTGGCAGATGCGACCGGCTCCGTCCGTCGCGACCGTCCTCGGCGGGCGGCAGGTAAAGCTCGGTCGACACGGACGGCGCGGCGAACTGTCGCGACCCGACCCGCGATGACCGCTGGGCCGCGTTCTGACGCGTCGCGGAACATCCGCGAGACAGTCGTGCGCCGAGGAGCGGCCTCCGTCATGCTCAGGACGTGATCCGCACGGCGCTCGTGACCGGAGGAAACCGCGGCATCGGCCTCGAGGTCTGTCGCCTCCTCGCAAGACGCGGCCTGCACGTGGTCCTCGCCTCGCGCGACGGGGCGGCGGGAGAGGTGGCCGCGGCGGGGCTCGGGGCGGCGGCGGGGGTCGTTCGCGCCGAGGCGCTCGACGTCGTCTCCGACGCATCCGTCGAAGCCCTCGCGAAGCGTCTCCGCGCGGACCGGATCCGCGTCGACGTCCTCGTGAACAACGCCGGGATCTATCCATCCGCCGCGCTCCTCGAGCCCGGAGGCGACGAGGTCCTGCGCGAGGCGCTGGAGGTGAACCTCCTCGGCGCGGTGCGGACCTGCCGTGCCTTCGTGCCGCCGATGGTGCGCGCCGGGTACGGGCGCGTCGTGAATGTGTCCTCCGGGTATGGCTCCTTCGGCGAGGGGCTCGAAGGGCCCGCGTCCTACTCGATCTCGAAGGCCGCTCTGAACGCGCTCACCGTGAAGCTCGCCCAGGAGGTCGCCGGGGCGCCCGACGTGAAGGTGAACGCCGTCTGCCCAGGATGGGTCCGCACGCGAATGGGCGGACGCGGCGCGCCGGTGTCTCCCGAGGAGGCGGCCGAGTCGATCGTCCGCCTCGCGACGCTCCCGGCGGACGGCCCGAGCGGGCACTTCTTCCGGCGCGAGCACGAGATCCCCTGGTGAGTGAGGGGTCCCCGCGCAGTTCACTTGGCATGCTGCGCTGAGTGCGTGACGCTGCATTCATGCGCCTCGCGTGCGTCAGCGCCCTCGCCCTCACCGTCGCCGCCTGCGAGATCGACGACGACTGCCGCACCGCGCGGGAGCAGTATCAGCCCGTCCAGCCGATCGGCGCCGCCTGCACGCGCGGCTCGTACGGCGACTGCGCCGACGACTACGACGACTGTGCCGAGGGGACCTGCCGCCACAGCGACGCCGCGGGCGGGCTCATCTGCACGGTGTCCTGCGACGCAGGGTGCGAGCGGTACGGCCTCTTCTGCGGGACCGACGCGAACTGCGAGCCAGCTGCGCAGTGCGGGCTCGCGTGCAGCATCATCGGGTACTGCTGCTGCACGGCGAGCGCTCCGGGGCTGCCCACCGAGTGCGGCGTCCTCTACTGCGGGTGGGGGCTCAACCGCTGCGGCTGACCCCCGGGCCGGACTCTCTTCCGTGGAGCGGGGGCGCGAGCCGCCATCGGGACGTTGCGGAAGTAGCTACCGGAGGCTACAAGCACTGGGTGCGCGTCGTAGGGATCAAGGTCCTCAAGAACAAGCTGAGCGAGTACGTCCGTCTCGCCTCGCAGGGGGAGACGGTCCTCATCGCCGACCGCGACCGCGTCGTGGCGGAGCTCGTCCCGGCCGATCCGCGCCGGAGCGAGACGGTGGCCGACGCGGCGCTCGCGGACCTGGTCCGCCGGGGCGTCGTGACCCCCGCGCTCATGCCGCCGGGCGCCCGCCCCGCGACGCCTCCCGGGACGGTGCGCCTCGCGGAGCTACTCGCGGAGCTGGACGCGGACCGGGCCGACCGATGATCTACCTCGACACGTCCGTCGCGCTCGCCGAGCTCTTCGCGGAGGACCGCCGTGCGCCGGACTCGCTCTGGGCTGAGCCGCTCGTGTCGAGTCGCCTGCTCGAGTACGAGCTCTGGACCCGGGTCCACGCGCGCGGGGCCGCGCGGACGCACGACGGTCCGGCGCGAGATGTGCTCGCCCGCGTCTCCTTCGTGGAGCTCGCGCGCCCGGTGCTCGCGCGCGCCCTGGAGCCGTTCCCCGCACCGGTGCGGACGCACGACGCGCTCCACCTCGCGACCCTCCACTATCTCGTCGAGGCCGGTCAGCGCGTCGCCCTCGCGACGTACGACGCCCGCATGGCCGAGGCCGCGCGGCGGATGAGCTTGCCGCTCGCTTTGGCACCTTGAAACGCGCGCGGGGTCGCTTGCGCACGTCCTCTACTGCGAGTCGGGCTCAGCACTTGCCGCTGACCTGCGGCGGGGCCGATTCTCTTCTTGTGGCGCCGGAGTGCGGAACCTAACATCTCGCGTCCCCGAATAGACCCGTCCGGAGGATCCCTTGGCCAAGCCGAAGCCCGTTCTCCTCGTCATCCTCGATGGTTGGGGTATCCGCTCCGAGCGGGACGCGAACGCCATCGCGGTCGCGGGCACCCCGAACATGGACGCCCTCGTCCGCGAGTTCCCCCACACCGCCATCGAGACGAGCGGGCTCTCGGTCGGACTCCCGGAGGGGCAGATGGGGAACTCCGAGGTCGGCCACACGAACCTCGGCGCCGGCCGGATCGTCTACCAGGACCTCGTGCGCATCAACCGCGCGGTGGAGGACGGCTCGTTCTTCAAGAACGACGCGCTCCTCCTGGCGTGCCGGCGCGCGAAGGAGTCGGGCGGCGCGCTCCACCTCATGGGCCTCCTCTCCGACGGCGGGGTCCACAGCCACATCGAGCACCTGTTCGCGCTCGTCGAGCTCGCGCGGCGCGAGGGCGTGCCGCGCACGTTCGTCCACGCGTTCATGGATGGGCGCGACACGCCGCCGAAGAGCGGGCTCGACTACATGGCCCAGCTCGAGAAGCGGCTGCGCGACACGGGCTACGGCAAGGTCGCGGTCGTGTCCGGGCGCTACTACGCGATGGATCGCGACAAGCGCTGGGATCGCGTGGCGCTCGCCTACGCGGCGATGGTGAAGGGCGAGGGCCAGCGGGCGCCGAGCGGCGTCGCGGCGATGGAGACCGCCTACGGCCGCGGCGAGACCGACGAGTTCGTGAAGCCCACGGTCGTCGTGAACGGCGACGGAAAGCCCGTGGGCACGGTGCGCGACGGCGACGCGGTCCTGTTCTTCAACTTCCGCGCGGATCGCGCGCGCGAGATCACCCGCGCGCTCGCCGACGAGGGCTTCAAGGAGTTCGACCGTGGGCACGCCCCCCGGCTCTCCGCGTACGTGTGCATGACCGAGTACGACAAGACGTTCCCGTACCCGGTCGCCTACGCGACGCAGGACCTCACCGAGATCTTCCCGGAGATCGTCTCGCACGCGGGGGTGAAGCAGCTCCGCTGCGCCGAGACCGAGAAGTACGCGCACGTCACGTTCTTCTTCAACGGCGGCCGGGAGACGGTCTTCCCGGGCGAGGACCGCATCCTCGTGCCGAGCCCCCGGGACGTGAAGACCTACGACGAGAAGCCGGAGATGAGCGCGCGCGAGGTGACGGACAAGCTCGTCGCGGCGATCGGCACCGGCCAGTACGGCTTCGTGCTCGTGAACTATGCGAACCCCGACATGGTCGGGCACACCGGGATCCTCGACGCGGCGGTGAAGGCGGTGACGGTCGTCGACGAGTGCGTCGGCCGGCTCTGGCAGGCGGCGAAGGCGCAGCGGATGGCCATGCTCGTCACGGCCGACCACGGCAACTGCGAGATGATGACCGATCCGCAGACCGGCCAGCCGCACACGGCCCACACGCTGAACCCGGTGCCGTTCATTCTCGCCGATCCGGACTTCCGCGGCGCGAAGCTCCGCGCGAAGGGCGTGCTCGCAGACGTCGCGCCCACCGCGCTGCAGGTGATGGGCCTCCCGCAGCCGAAGGAGATGAAGGGGCTCGGGCTCCTCCTGCGATGACGCCGCCGGGCCCCGCCGCTCCGGGCGGCCCGCTCGCCGCCGCGGCCGCCGCGCTGCGCAGCGTGGCCGGGGCGCTGCTCGAGCTCGTCTACCCGCCGCGCTGCGCCGCGTGCGGCGAGGACGTGTCCGCGGAGCCGTTCTGCCCGGTGTGCGGAGAGGCCGTCGATCCGGTCCCGGAGGGCTGCGCGCGCTGCGGCATGCCCGGCCCCGAGCCGCTCTGCGGCGCCTGCCGCGCCGATCCGCCCGCGTTCGACGCCCTCCGTGCGGGCGGCCTCTTCGGCGGCCCGCTCGCCGACGCGATCCACGCGTTCAAGTACGGCGGCCGACCCGCGCTCGCGCGCCCGCTCGGCGCCTGGCTCGCGCGCGCCGCGCCGCCGCCGCCGGGCGCGCTCATCGTCTCCGTCCCTCTCTCCCGCGGCCGGCGCATCGAGCGCGGGTACGATCAAGCCGCGCTCCTCGCAGACGCGCTCGCCCGGGCCGCGGGCGCGCGCGATCGCAGGCTCCGCGGAGCGCTCCTCCGCACGCGCGAGACGACGCCGCAGGTGGGGAAGACGCGCGCGGAGCGCAGCCGGAACGTCGCGGGCGCGTTCCGGGCGGTGCGGTCGGCGGAGATCGCGGGGAGGGACGTGGTGCTGGTGGACGACGTGGTGACGACGGGGGCGACCGCAGACGCGGCCGCGCGCGCGCTCCGGGAGGCGGGGGCGCGCACGATCGAGGTCATCGCGCTGGCGAGGGCGGAGTAGGGGGAACGAGGACCCGGAGGAGTACGACGACGACGACGACCACGACTAGACGAGGACTACGACTACGACGGCGACTACGACTACGATTGGGGCGACGGCGACCACGGGAGAACGGACGGAATGTTGACCGGCGGAATCTCACGAGGCCGTACGTCCTGAGCGTAGCGACGCCGCGTCAGCGGCGGCGCGAAGTCGAAGGACGGAGCGAAGTCGAAGGATGAATCGGCATGCCTCGGGGCCCCCGGCGGTTAGACTGCGCGGGATGCCTCGACCCCTCGCCGCCCTGCTCGCGCTCGCCATCGTCGCTCCGCTCCCCGTCGCCCGAGCCGCCGAGACGGCGCCTGTCGCGCGGCAGGCTGCGCTCGACGCGGCCCGCGGCGCCGACGCCGCCGCGGACCTGGAGCGCGACCGGCGCGGACCTCGCGGGATCGCTGCGCTCGCCGAGCTCGGCGCGCTCGAGGCGGAGGCCCCCGAGCTCGCGCCCATCGCCGCCGCGTATGCGGCCGCGATCGAGGACCGCGCCGCCGACCCGGAGGTCCGCGCGCTCGCGCGGCAGCGGCTCGCAGCGCTGGAGCGCTCGCGCGGCAACTTCCAGCGGAGCGCGGCGCAGGTGCGGCGGCTCGGGTTCGTCACGCGCTGGCACATCGTCGGCGCCTTCGACGACGAGGGTAAGCGCGGGCTCGAGACCGCGTATCCGCCGGAGGAGCGCGTCGACCTCGCCGCCACGTACGCCGGGAAGGGCAGCGAGGTCTCCTGGCGTCCGCTGCCGGAGGAGGCCGTCGTGCACGGCTTCGTGGACCTCGGCGCGGCGATCCGGCCGGCGCGCGAGGTGGTCGCCTACGCGGTCGCGCTCGTGGAGGCGCCGCGCGACGAGCGGGTTGCGCTGTGGCTCGGCGCGAGCGGCGCTGCCCGGGTCTGGGTGAACGGCGCGGTGGCGATCTCCGATCCAGGCTACCACCCGGCTCGCCTCGATCAGCGCGGCGCGATGGTGACGCTCCGCCGGGGCACGAACCGGATCCTCGTGAAGGTCTGTCATCAGGGCGGCCGCATGGGCTTCTTCCTGCGCCTCGCCGACGAGCGCGGCGACGGGCGCGCGTACGCGGTCGGCTCGCCGGCTGCGCCCACGCCGGAGCCCGGCGCGCGGCCCGCGCCGATCGTGGGCGCGGTGGCGCGGCTCGACGCGCTCGCGAGCGCGGCGAAGGGGCGGGCGCAGGAGGCCGAGGCGCGGCGGGAGCTCGCCGTCATCCTCGCCGAGCGGCAGAGCGCGGACTTCGAGGAGCGGCGCCCCGCCCGCGAGGCTCGCCGCGCCGCCGAGCTCATGCCACGATCGGTGGAGGCCCAGCTCCGCGCCGCGTCGCTCGAGGAGGACCACGCGCGCCGCCGGAGCCACGTCGAGGCGGCGCTCGCGGTGGCGCCGGGGAACCCGCGCGCACTCGCCGCCCTCGCGCGCGAGGAGCTCGATCAGGGTCGTCCACACGCGGCACTGCGGCTGCTCGACCGCGCCGTGGCGGCAGCCCCGCGCTGGGCGGCGCCGCGCGTCGATCGCGTCGAGGCCCTAGATCGCGCGGGCCTCGAGGTGCGCGCGGTGCGCGCCGCCGCCGAGGTCGCCGACGCGTTCCCCACCACGCCCGGGGCGGTCCGCGCGGCCGCGCGCGCTGCCGCGCGGCTCTCGCGGGTCGACGAGGCGGTCGCGCGGTTCAGGACGCTGCTCGCGCTCCGGCTCGACGACGCGGAGGCGCGTGGCACGCTCGCCCACCTCCTCGTCGAGCGCGGCGACGTCGCGGGCGCCGCCGCGCTGTTGACGGAAGGGATCCGGCTCGATCCCGCAGACGGCGAGCAGCGCCTGCGCCTCGCCGATCTCCTCGCGGCGAACGGCCGCACCGAGGAGGCCGAGGCCGCGTACGCGGCGGCGCTGCGCATCTCGCCCGACGACGCCGACGCCCTCGAGCGGCGGGGGAGGGCGCGGCTCGCCGCCGGGCGCCCGAAGGACGCCCTCATGGACCTCCAGGCCGCGCTCGACCGCCGCCCGCAGTCCCCAGAGCTGAAGGAGCTCGTGCGGAGCCTCGAGCCGGCCCGCGAGCGGTTCGAGGCACCCTACGTCCTCGACGCGCGCGCGCTCGCCGCCGAGGCGCCCGCCCCCCGGGCCGACGACGACGCGATCGTGCTCGGCGAGCTCAAGGTTTCGCGCGTCTTCCCGTCCGGGCTCTCCGCGACCTTCCACCAGGTCGTCGTGAAGATCGTGAACGATCGCGGGGCGGAGGCGTTCCGCCGCCACGTCATCGGCTGGACGCCGGACCGGCAGGACGCGCGGGTGGAGCGCGTCCGGATCGTGAAGCCCGACGGGACGACGGTCGAGACGCACGACGCGTCGGAGCGCAGCGCGAGCGAGCCCTGGTACCGGCTCTACTACGATACTCGCACCCGCACGCTGTCGTTCCCGGCGCTCGCGAAGGGCGACGTGCTGGAGATCGCCTGGCGCATCGAGGACACCGCCGGCGAGAACCTGCTCTCCGACTACTTCGGCGACGTGACGTTCCTCGACGACGCGACCCGGAAGGCGCGCGTCGACTACGTGCTCCTCGTGCCCGAGTCGCGGCCCATCTACTCGAACGCGCCGGCCGGGGTGCGCCACGACACGCGCAAGCTCCCGGGCGGGCTCGTGGAGCACCGCTTCGTCGCGCGGGACCTGGAGCGCATCCAGCCCGAGCCCGGCATGCCGGGCTGGAGCGAGATCGCTCGCTACGTCCACGTGTCCACCTACGGCGACTGGGACCAGGTGGCGCGGTTCTACTGGGGGCTGGTGAAGGATCAGCTGAGGCCCACGGACGAGGTCCGCGCGGCCGCCGCGCGCATCGTCGAGGCCGCGCTCGGCGCGGGCGGCGGCGCGGTGCGGGTGACGGCCGCGGTGGCGCAGGGTGGGGCAGGACCCGTCGTCGCGCCGCCGCAGGGCGGCTGGACGCTCGAGCAGAAGCGCGCGATCGTTCGCGGCGTCTACGACTTCGTCGTCTCGCAGACCCGCTATGTCGGCCTCGAGTTCGGGATCCACGGCTACAAGCCGTACCGGGTGGACCAGGTGCTCGCGCGCCGCTTCGGTGACTGCAAGGACAAGGCGAGCCTCGTCCACGCGCTCCTCGGCGCCGCCGGGATCGACTCGCGCCTCGTCCTCCTGCGCATGCGCCGCCTCGGCCGGATGCCCGAGACGCCCGCGTCGCTCGCGGTGTTCAACCACGCCATCACCTACGTGCCCGACCTCGATCTCTGGCTCGACGGCACCGCCGCGCACTCCGGCTCGGGCGACCTCCCCGGCGAGGACCGTGGCGCGACCGTGCTCGTCGTGAACCCCG
The DNA here is from genome assembly GCA_035456445.1 of Anaeromyxobacter sp. GTDB lineage: Bacteria > Myxococcota > Myxococcia > Myxococcales > Anaeromyxobacteraceae > Anaeromyxobacter. The sequence goes on along the minus strand of DATIDF010000405.1, from coordinate 1,726 downwards.
GGGCGAAGGCGAGCTTCGGGACGATCCCGCAGGCGCGACCGGAGGACAACCGGGTGGAGAGCCGGTTCGAGGTGACGCTCTCGGCGGACGGCCGCGCAGCGGTGCGCGGCAGCTCGCGCGTCCGCGGCTCCGAGGCGCCGCAGTACCGTCGCGCCTACCTCGCCGAGCACGATCGCCGGGCCCAGCTGGAGCGCGCCTTCGGGCGCACGTTCCCGGGGGCCGAGGTGACGAGCCTCGACGTCTCCGACCTGACGCGCATCGAGGAGGACGTCGCGATGGAGTTCACGCTCGACGTGCCGCGCTACGCGCTGGCGGACGGGAGTGGCCTTCGCTTCACGCCCTTCGGCGACGTGGCCGGCTACGCCGAGTCCTACGCCGCGCTCTCCTCCCGCCGTCACGACCTCGTCCTCGGCGAGCCGGCCGTCACCCGGTTCACGTACCGTTATGTGCTGCCGAAGGGCTGGGCGCCGGTCGAGGTGCCCGAGGCCGCCGCCGCGGACACGCCGCACGGCGCGTTCGAGGTGCGCTACCGCCGCGAGGCGGACGCGCTCGTCGCCGAGGGGTACGTCACGTTCAAGACGGCGCGGGTCGCGGCGGCGGATTACCCCGCCTTCCGCGATCTCGCCGCGCGGATCGATCGCGCGTTCGCGCGGAAGGTCCGCATCGCTCCGGCCGTCGCCGGGGAGGCCTCTCGATGATCGTCCTTCCGCCTCGCCGCCTCGCCGTCGCCGCGGCGGCGCTCCTCGCCCTCGCGGCGGGCTGCGCCGGTCCGCGCGGCGGGGGGCAAGGCCATGGAGCCTCCGGGACCGCCCGGGCGGCCGAGGCGCTCGTCCTCCGGAACGACGCCGCCGCCGCCCAGGCGGGCGTCTCGCGCGCGCTCGCGCGCCGGGGCGAGGACCCCTGGGCGCACCTCGGGGCCGCACTCCTCGCGCGCCGCGCGCTCGACGCCGCGGCGGAGGTCCGCCACCTCGTCGCGGCGTCCGCGGCCGCCCCCACCGACCCGGTCGCGCTCGTCGCGCTGCGCCGCCTCTCCGAGCTCGCCGAGGAGTCCCCGGCGCGTGCGGCCGAGATCGAGGCGGGTCTCGCCCCGCTCGTGGACGCCGGGCGCTTCGCCGGGCTCGCCGCCTACCGCGCCCGCATCGCCCGCGTGACCGCCGCGGAGGTCCGCGGCGACCACCCGCGGGCGGCCGCGCTGCGCCGGGCGAACGGCGCCGTGACTGCCTGGGCTTGCTCCGGCCCGTGGGCCCGGTATCACGCGCTCGACCTCGACGCGCCGTTTCCGCCCGAGGAGGGAGCGCTGCCCGACGCCGCGCCCGCGCCGGCGGGTCTTCCCCCGCGCCCGACGCGGGCGCTCGCCGCGCCGGACGGCACGATCACGCTCGAGGGCGAGCCGCCCGACGCCGACGTGTTCTACCTCGCCGCGGACGTGACGCTCGCGCGCGGCGGCCGGTACCTCCTCACCGTGGGCACCGCCGCCTCCGTGCGCGTGTCGATCGACGGCGTGGCGGTGCACGAGCGGCGCGACTTCAGCGGGACCCCTTCGACGCTCGCGCACCGGCCGGTCGAGCTCGCCCCGGGCGCGCACCGCCTGCTCGTGAAGCTCACGCGCGGAACGTCGCCCCGCAGCGGTCTCCACGTCGCGCTCTCGCGCGAGGACGGAGCCGCCTCGGACGCGGAGATCGCCGCCGCCCGCCCGGGCGCTGCTCCGCCGCACGCGCCCGCCCTG
>DATIDF010000404.1:0-12577 GCA_035456445.1 Anaeromyxobacter sp. | reverse complement strand
CGCCCATCGAGAACCTCTACCTCTGCGGCGCCGCCACGCACCCGGGAGGCGGGGTCATGGGCGCTTGTGGCTACAACGCGGCGCGGGAGATGCTCCGCGATCGACGCCGCGGGTGGCCGCGGCGGTGGTGAGCGCCCGGCGCCTTCACGGAGCGGCGCCGCGTGCGCTCAAGGTGGCGGCGGTGGCAGCCCGCGGGCGCTGCGGACGTGGAGCTCGTCGATCTCGAGGGTCCCGATACGCGCCTCCTTGATCGCGAGCTTGCGGATGGCGAGCGCCGCGATCGCGACGCTGCCGATGGCGAGCGCGCCCAGGCTCGCGGCGCCGACCGCGATCGCGAGCGTCGCGCGGGCGATGCGGGCCGAGGCCGCCCGCGGGCGGACGAGGGCGTACCGGCGGGCCCTCACGCGTCGTCTCCGACGCGGGCGCCGGCTCCCGCGTCCCGTGGCGAGTCGATGTTGCCGTGGCGCGAGCGGCGCCCATGGCGCTCCTCGATGGGCGGATCCCCTCGCTTCGCGGGCTCGCCGGCTCCCTCCGGGAAGGCCGCGTCGCGCGAGACGCCGCCGCGCCCCTCCTTCCGCTCGTCCCGACGCGCGTCCGTCCCCTCGCGCCCCGCCTTCCCAGCCATTTCCGCCCTCCGGAGGACGCGCACAGTGCCCGCGCGTCGTCGTGCGATTCCACGATGCGGCCGGCACACGGGGGTGGCTCGGTTGCCCGGCAGGAGGCGGCATGGAATGCTCCCGGTGGCGTCGCGCGCGTCACGTACGCGCACCCCGCCGGGGTACCCCCGCTGACCGGCACCGTGCGAGATGCGGGGGCGTACCGTGCGAGCCGGACGGGAGGACGCCATGGGTCGGATCGCGCTGGACCGCGCCCGGGAGTTCCTGGCCCACAACCGCATCGCGGTGGTCGGGGTCTCGCGGGACGAGAAGGACTTCAGCCGGCGGGTGCTGCGCGCGCTCGTCGAGGCAGGGTACGAGGTCGTCCCCGTGAACCCCGCACTCGACGTGGCGGAAGGGCGGGCCTGCTACCCGCACGTCCACGATGTGAAGCCGCCCGTGCACGCGGCGCTCCTCCTCACGCCGCCGGCGCAGACCGAGGAGGTGGTCCGCGACTGCGCGAGGGCGGGGGTTCGCCACGTGTGGATGCACCGTGGCGCGGGGCCCGGCGCGGCGAGCGCGGAGGCGATCCGCTTCTGCGACGCGCACGGGATGTCGGTCGTGACGGACCTCTGCCCGTTCATGGTGCTGCCCGAGAGCGGTTTCCCGCACAACCTGCACGCCCAGTTCCGCACGACGTTCGGGCGGCCACGCTTCGCGAACGTCTGAATCGGTGTCACCGATCTCCTGGCTTCAGGCCCCGGACCTCGCGCCTCGGGCACGTCGCTCGAAGAGCACGGCCGAGAAGAGGAAACCCGAGCCGGTCCGCCGCCTACCCCGGAGCGACGGGCGCCTGCACCGCCGTGCGTCGCGCTGCGGCGAGCGCCTCGGCTCGCCGGCGGATGCCGATGAGCTGCGCGCGGACCATCACGAGCTCCTGCGGCTCGATCACCGCGACGAGCGCGGCGCTCCGCATCCCCGGTGACGCCGCGCCGCGGACGCGGAGGACGAGCCGCGTGGTCTCGCCATCGACCGGGTACAGCCCCCAAGCCTGCGTGACGAGCGCCTCGCCGTGCTCGATGCGCAGGACGAGCGACCTGTCGCGCTCGACCGCGTGGACCGGCCACCCGGGCGTCCCGCCGATGGGGATGACGTCGCCAGGCCGGAGATCCTGCCACTCGGGGAGCACGCGCTCCGCGCTCGGTGCCTCGATGACACCGAGCAGCCGGTCGAGCACGTCCACGCTGTAGAGCCCTCCCCGCCCGTTCCCCATCTGCACGAGCCACGGCCAGATCTCCTCCGGCCGCGCACGGATGGTGATCGCGCGCGTCGAGCGATAGCGCGGCCGGGGGACGAGCTCGTCCCCCGGCATGGGCCGGGCGATCTCCTCGTCGGTCGCGCCCCACCGGCGCATCCACGGCCGGACGAAGGCCGCCCAGCCCGCGATCGCGGCGGAGGGTACGGCGACCAGGATCCCCGCGCGCCTCAGCGTCCAACGTGCGCTCATGTCCCCTCGGTATCGTCGCCGCGGGCCAGGCGCCCGCCCCGCGCGGCCGGCGCCGGGCCGGGGGCCGCGCTCGGTCGCCCCCTCTGCGAGCGATCGCACGTTGCTCCGGCGTACGCGGCCGGGTATACCACCCCCCGGCCGTTTCGTTCGTACCGTGCCTTCGCTGTCCGCCGGGGCCCTCCCGGCCCGCGCGGTCTCCCCGTTCAAGCCGGCCTCACTGCAAGCGCGCCGCAACTCGCCGCGCGCGGTACGCGAGGAGCACCCTCTGTCGTCGACGTCGAAGTCATTCGCAGATCTGAACCTGTCCCGCGAGGCGCTCGGTGCCCTGCGACGCGCCGGGTTCGAGCACCCCACGCCCATCCAGGCCCAGGCCATCCCTCCCGCGCTCGCCGGCCGGGACGTCATCGGCACCGCCGCGACCGGCACTGGCAAGACCGCGGCCTTCCTGCTTCCGATCCTCGACCGGCTCGCCGGCAAGACCGGGACGCGGGCGCTCGTGCTCGCGCCGACGCGTGAGCTCGCCCTCCAGATCGGCGAGGAACTGGAGCGCTTCGGCCACGGCCGGCGCGTGCGCGGCGCCGTGATCATCGGCGGCGTCGGAATGGGTGCGCAGGCCGAGGCGCTCCGGCAGCGCCGCGAGATCGTCATCGCGACGCCCGGACGGCTCGTCGATCACCTGGAGCAGGGCAACGCCAAGCTCGAGGGGATCGAGGTGCTCGTCCTCGACGAGGCGGACCGGATGCTCGACATGGGCTTCAAGCCCCAGCTCGACCGGATCCTGCGGCGGCTCCCGAAGCAGCGGCAGACGCTGCTCTTCTCCGCGACGACGGCGGGCGAGGTCGCCGACTTCGCCAAGGCGCACCTGCGCGACCCCGAACGCGTCGAGGTGGCGCGCAGCGGGACGACCGCGGCGCGCGCCGAGCAGCAGGTGTTCCTCGCTGACCAGCGCGAGAAGCTCCCGCTGCTCCTCACGCTGCTCGAGCGCGACGATGCCTCGACGCTCGTGTTCACCCGGACGAAGCGGCGCGCGGACAAGATCTGGAAGCACATCGGCCGCGCCGGCCACAAGGTGGCGCGGATCCACGCCGACCGCTCGCAGGCGCAGCGGCGCATGGCGCTCGACGGCTTCAAGGACGGCACCTATCGCGTGCTCGTCGCGACCGACATCGCCGCCCGCGGCATCGACGTCGCCGACATCGGCCACGTCGTGAACTTCGACCTGCCGCACGTGCCCGAGGACTACGTCCACCGCGTCGGCCGGACGGCGCGGGCGGCCGCGAGCGGGCGCGCCTCGAGCTTCTCGGCCCCCGAGGAGCGCGACCTCCTGCACGCCATCGAGCGGCTCACGCGCGTCGTGCTCCCGCGCGGCGAGGTCCCGCGCGACGCCGGGACGTTCCAGGCGGAGCTCTCCCGGGCCGCGGCCGCCCAGGCGGACCCCGGACCGTCGCAGCCGCGCCACAGGACGCAGCCGTCGCCCGCCGCGCGCGCGCGCCGCCGCGGAGAGCCCCGCCCGCAGAGGACCGGCTCGCCGCGCGCGCAACACGCGGACGCCGCCGAAGGGGCAGGCGCAGGCGACGGGGCGAAGCCGCGCCGCGTGGGCTCCTGGGGCCCGAAGCGGCGCAGGTAAGCGATCCGCATGGCGGCGCGGTCGAGCGCCGCCGGGCGGTGCGCCCTCGAGCGCGGTCCGGGCGGGTGGCGCTTGAGCGCGCAATCCGCGCGTGCTTCAGTCCGCACATGCTCAAGCACAACACGTACTTCGAGGGCGGGGTCCAGAGCGTCGGGTTCGAGCGGAACGGCCGCCGGCACACGGTCGGCGTCGTGGACCGGGGCGAGTTCCACTTCAACACGGACGCGGCTGAACGGATGACCATCGTGTCCGGCGAGCTCTGGGCGAAGCTCCCGGGCGACGCCGCGCTCCGCGCATTCCCGGCAGGGACGACCTTCGAGGTCCCGGCGAAGAGCGGCTTCGACGTGAAGGCGCTCGCGCCCGCCGCGTACCTCTGCGAGTTCCTCTAGGGTTCCAGGCTCGCGCCGCCCGCTCATCGGGGGCGATATCTCCATCTTGGTGCCTTGGAGGCGAGCGATCGCGTGCCCACCTCCCCTCCATGCGCACGATCGGGCGGAGCAGCGTGTGGAAGTCGCTCCCGCTCGCGCTCGTCTGCGTGCTCATCGCGTGCAGCGGTACGGACGCTCCGCCCGCCGCGACCACGGACCCGCACGCGTGCACGGACGTCTACGCCGAGGACGCGCTACCGACGTTCGAGATCGAGATCTCCGACGCCGGGTGGGCCGCGCTGCAGCAGGACGCCGCCGAGGGCGAGGAGGTGTACTACCCGGCCGCCTTCCGCTTCCGGGAAGAGGTCCTACCCGACGCGATGATCCGGCTGCGCGGCGGGAACTCGCGCTGTGGCGACAAGCTCCAGTTCGCGATCTCGTTCAACGAGGTCGATCCCGCCGGCCGGTTCCACGGGCTCCGCCGCCTGGATCTCGACCACGGTGGCTGCCGGATGCTGCACGAGCGGCTCGCGATGGCGTACCTGCGCGACCTCGGGGTGCCGGCGCCATGCGTGAACAACGCGCGGCTCGTCGTGAACGGCCGGTACTACGGGCTGTTCGTGAACCTCGAGCACGTGAACAAGGACTTCCTCGAGCGGAACTTCGGCGAGGCCGGAGACGACGGGAACCTCTACAAGCGGGGCGAGCTGCTCCGCACGAACGAGCAGGAGGCGGACTACTCCGGGCTCGAGGCGTACCGGGCCGCGCCGGACGTCATGGCGCTCGCGACGCTCACGGACCTCGAGGAGTCCGTCCTGGAGTGGGCCGGCGAGGCGGTGCTGCCCGTCCACGACAACTACTGGAGCGACGGCTGGAACTACTACCTGTACGACCATCCGACGCGCGGGTTCCTCTTCATCCCGAACGACATCGACATGCCGTGGACGACGATCGAGTCGCAGCCGATCATCCCGGACGCGCTGCAGTACCCGGCCGGCATGGTGCTCGCCGACCCGGCCTGGCGCGCGAGGTTCGACGACGCGGTCAGGCGCGCGATCGCGGCGTACGACCTTCGCGTCTTCGACGCCCGGATCGATCGCTGGTGGGCGCAGATCGCGGCGGCCGCCGCCGAGGATCCGCACGTCGTCTACACGAAGGGTGACGCCGAGGACCTGCGGTCGAGGGTCCACGCCCGCAGCGCATGGCTCGCCGGCGTCGCCGACGATCCCGCCTCCTGGTGACGCGCCGGACGTCCGCCGAGATTCACGGGAGCTCGAGCGTCGCCACGACTCCCACGTGATCGGAGGGCCAGCGGCCCTCCTGGAAGCTCGCCGCGTCCGCCCCCACGAGCCCGGCGGATCGTGCGGTGAACCCGCGCTGCAGGACGAGATCGACCCGCTGCGTCACGCCGGCGCTCGGATCGGCGAGGGAGTCGCGGCAGCAGGTGAGGCCCGGGCCCTCGCCCGCCTCCCACGCATCCCGGTACCCGGCGACGCCGTTCACGAGCAGCTCGTAGGCGGGTTCTCCGGGCGCCGAGTTGAAGTCGCCGACGACGACCACCGGCAGCTCCGAGCCGGCGACGTCCACGAGCTCCGCCGCCTGGAGCGCCGACACCGCGCTGACCGTCTCGAGGTGCGTGCTCACGAAGCGGAGCCTGCGCCCCTGAAGCTCGACGTCCACGCTCGTCCACTCCCGGGGGACGCCCGGCGAGGCGCCGCCGCCCGGCACGGGGAACGGGATCGGCAGGCGCGCGTCGAAGGTGCCGCCGCGCGGGTTCGAGGTCGGAAGGCCCGCGCGGGCGAGCACCACGTCGCGATCGGTGAAGCGGTAGACCGCGGTCGCGCCGGGGAGCGCCACGTCGATCGCCGAGGCGCTCGCGACGACCTCGTACTCGGCACCGCGCGCGCGGAGCTCGGCGAGGACGAGTCCCACGAGGTCGTACTCGACGCCCGCGCCGCCGCCGCGCGGCTCCGAGCGCCAGAGGGCCGCCTCCTGGAGCCCGGCGAGATCGGGCCTGAGCGCCGCGATCTGCGCGCCCACCGCCCGCATCCGCTCGCGCGGCAGGCTCGCCTCCACCCCGGCCCACACCCCGTCGAGCGCCATCGGGATCTCCGCGGGGGAGGCCGAGGCGACGTCCTCGAACCTCCCGCCGTGGAGGACGTTCCACGTCATCACGCTGAGCTGCAGCGGGCCGGCGGGCTGCCCTCCGCCATCGCCGTCACGATCGGCGTCCCCTTCCCCGCAGCTCACCGCGAAGATCGCGGCGACCAGCGCGAGCACCCTCCCCCTCCCCCACCCGAAACCACGCATCCGTCCCTCCCGTCGGCGCCGGAGCCCCGCTCCTCGTGTACCCGCCCGCGGGGAGGCGCGCCGTCCTCGCCCGGGCCGCCGGGAGGTGCGCGAGCCATCCAGGTTCACTCCCCGCCTGCCCGAGATCCCCAGCAGGGCTCGCGGCTAGCGGCGCCTCAGCGCCCCCTCCGCCCACCGCAGGACGCCGTCGAGCGAGCGAAACTCAGCCACCGAGCGGGCGCGCGCGTCCGGCACGAGCTCCGCCGCCATCCGCGCGAGGGCGTTGCCCGGCCCGAGCTCGAGGAACACCGAGCAGCCCAGCTCCGCCGCGGTCGCGAGGCAGCGATCCCACTCGATGCGGCGCGCGAGCTGCTGGGAGAGCGCGGCGACCGCGTCCGCGCGGGTCCTCACCGGGACCCCGCTCGTGCCCGCCAGCACCGGTACGGGCGGATCGCGGAGCCGCGAGCGGAGCAGCGCGTCCGCGAACGGCGCGACCGCTGCGGCGAGGAGGCGCGTGTGCGCGGCGACTCCGACGGCGAGCCGCTGCACGGTCGTCGCGCCGGCGCGGAGGGCGCCCGCCTCGAGCTTCGCCAGCGCGCCCGCGGGACCGCCGACCACGCAGTGATCCGGTCCGTTCGCGATCGCGACCTCGGCGCCAACCTCTGCGGCGAGCGCCTCGGCGCGCGCGAGCGTGAGCCCGCGGAGCGCGACGAGCCCGCTCCCCGCCGGCGCGGCGGCGTCCATGAGCTCCGCGCGCCGCGCGGCGAGCGCGAGGGTCTCCTCGAACTCGAGCGCACCGGCGCAGCCGTGGGCGGCGAGCTCTCCCAGGCTGTAGCCCGCGAAGACCCGCGGGGCCGGCAGCGCGTCGCGGAGCGCCGCCCAGGTGGCGAGCTCGGCGAGGCACACGAGCGGCTGCGCGACCGCGTTGGCGAACAGGTCGGGCCCGCCGCGCCGAGCGAGCGCGGCGGGATCCTCCCCGAGCGCCCCGCGCGCCGCGCGGACGAGCTCGGCGCCGCGCGGGCTCGTGAGGGCGAGCTCGAGCATGGCGGGGTGCTGACTGCCTTGCCCCGGGCAGAGCACGGCGAGGCCGCTCATCCGGCGAACCCTCGCCGCACGCAGAGCGCACGCAGCCGGTCCACGAACAGCGCGCCGGCGAGCAGGTCCGCGCTGCCGCCAGGGGACAGGTTCCGCGCGACGAACGCGCGGTGAAGCGCGCGCGCGTGCTCCTCCCACCCGGTGCGGTGGACGCCGCCGGCGGCGAGGAAGTCCCGCGCCGCCGCACGGGCGAACGCGAGCCCACGCGCGCCGCCGCGATACAGCAGGTTCGTGTCGGGCAGAACCGCGACGGCGCTCATGAGGCTGTGGACGGCGGCGGCGCGGCGCGAGGCCCCTCGGCGCAGGCTCGTGTCGAGGGCCGGCAGCGCCACCTCGAAGAGGTGCGGGAACCCCGCGGCGGCCTCTGCGCGCGCGCCTCCGACCCCGTGCCGGCGGGCGACGATCGCCCCGTGGCTCCCAGGCGCTGCGGGCAGCTCGCGCAGGATCGCCGGCGCGAAGCGACGTCGCACCGTGTCGCGGATGGCAGCGGCCTCGAAGATGGCGCGCTCCGCCCCGAGCCGCCCGGCGGCCGCGGCGAGCAGGCCGATGGTGAAGATCGCGCCGCGATGGGTGTTCACACCCCCGGTCGCCTGGAGCATCCGCGCCTCGGCGTCGAGCGCGAGCGCGCGGAGCGCCGCGAGCGGAGCGCCCGCCATCCCGCCGCGCGCCACGGCGTGGAAGTACCCACTCAGCGCCGTGATGCTCGCGAGGAACGTGTGCGCGTCCATGTCGCGGTGCGCGCCGCCGTCGCGCGGACCGACCAGACCCGGCTTCGGGTCGGTCCGGAGCTCCTCGCGCAGCGCGGCGACCGCGGCCGCGCCGATCGCACGCGCGCCGGTCACCGGCCGGCCCGGCGCCGGCGACGCTGCGAGGGCTCCCGTCAACGCCACGGCTCCTCCGACCCGAGCAACGCCCGGCGGGGCTCGAGTACGACCGACGCGCCGGACTTCACGAGCACCCGCGCGCCGCCGGCGACGAGCTCCCGCCACGCGACGGCGCGCCCTCCCGTGAGCACCACCTCGCCATCGAGCCGCGGGGCGGCGCCGGCGTCGCTCGCCCGGAGCAGCTCGAGCACACATCGCAGCTCGGCGCCGGTGCGGGGCTCGGCGAGGAGGTCCACGTCCGAGCCGGCCGTCACGTAGGAGAGGCCGGTGAGGTGCTGCCACGCGAGCGAGCCGTACACGCGGAGGAGGACGCCAGCGGCGCGCGCCGCGCGGTCGAGCGCGAGGAGGCGCTCACGCCACGAGACCGGCGCGCCCTGCACGGCGTCGCGCAGCGCGGCCGGCCGGGCGACGCGCGCAACGGCGGCGGGGTCGAGGAGGATCGCGACGCGCCGCTTCTCGCCTTCGCACCGGGGGGGCAGCGCGATCCCGAGCGCCAGCGCGTCGCCGCAGGGAGCGCTGCGCCGGCACGCCACCGCCGGCAGACCCCGAGCGAACCACTCCGCGAGCGCCTCGAGATCGCGGGGGGCGACCGGTCCTCGGACCGAGCGCCGCCAGGCCTCGCGCAGCCAGACGAGGTCGTGTCGGGCCGGGAACGAGTCAGGGCCCATGCGCATCGCCTCCGCCGACGCACCTCGCGACGAAGACGGCGAGCAGCCGGCCCCCCCGCTCGAGGCCGCGCTCGGCGCGCCGATCCGGTCCGGCAGGGCGCGCGAGCGCGGCCGCGAGCGCCGCGGAGAACGGCGGGTCCCAGGGCGGCTCGATGGCGCCGAGCCCGACGAAGGCGTCGAGCCCAGGCGCGAGCACCTGCGAGCCGCGCGACAGCTCCTCGAGTCGCTCGAGCGGGATCTTCGTCACGCGCGCCATCGCGGGCAGGCTCATCACCCACGGGTGCGCGCCCTCGACGGCATGGATCTCGTCCGCCATGAAGCCGAGCGGGAGCACCCCGCCGCTCACCGCGTCGCCGTGCACGACCGCGACGATCCGATGGCCGCGCCGGCGCGCCAGCTCGACGCAGGCGGCGAGGTGGCCGAGGTAGCCGTTCAGCCCAAGCACCTCGTCGCGCCGGCTCATCCGCTGCCCGCGCGTGTCGACGAGCAGGACGATGGGCCGCCCCGGCAGCTCGCGCACGACGCGGAGGACCTCGCCCGCGAGCGCGTGCGCCGCCTCCACCCCCACCTCCGCGCCGCCCGCGATCCCGATCACCGCCACCTCGCCCGGCGTCGCGCGCGCGCCGCCGAGGACGAGCCCCCCTTCCTCGCGCACGGCGTGGCCGTCCGGGAAGAGCGCGTCGAGCAGCTCCGCGACGCTCACGGCTCCCCCCTGCGCACACCGGCGACGGCGCTGCGGAACTCGTCCGCCTCGAGGAGCGGGAGCCGGTCGGGATCCGGCGCGCCGGCGGCGCGCCAGAGCTCGGCCGCGTCGGCGCAGCTCCCCAGCTCCGCGAGCCTCCGCGCGAGACGGTCGTGCTCCTGCTCGAGCGTCGCGAGGTCGAGCGGCCGCGGGCGCGCGAGGAGCTCCTGCGCGGCCGCCCGGAACGCGGTGAGGTCGTCGTCCACGATCAGGTCGGCCTCGCCGAGCAGGTAGCGGTGCTTGCCGCCGTAGGTGCGCCATACGAGGCCGCGATCCGCGGCGTCCAGCTCCTCGACGCCCTTCGTCGCCTCGATGACGTCCGGCCCGGAGAGGCCGAGCCGCCCCTCCTCGCTCATGGCGATCGCGTCGCAGCAGCGCGCGACGATCCCCATCCCGCCGAAGCAGCCCCACCCGCCCCCCACGAGCGCGACGACCGGGGTCCCGCCCGCGCGCGCGGAGAGCACCGCGCGCATGATCTCGGAGACGGCCACGAGCCCGGCGTTCGCCTCCTGCAGCCGCACCCCGCCCGAGTCGAGCAGGAGGAGGACGCCCGCGGGGCGCTCGCGCTCGGCGCGGCGGAGGAGCCCCACGAGCTTCGCGCCGTGCACCTCGCCCACGGCGCCGCCCATGAACCCACCCTCCTGGCTCCCGGCGAGCACGGGCGCTCCGCCGAGGAGGCCCGCGCCGACGACGACGCCGTCGTCGAAGGCGACCGGGAGGCCGAGCGCCGCGAGATGCGGGCTCGTGACGCGCTCGGCGGGTCCGAGGAGCTCGCGGAAGCTGCCCCGGTCGAGGACACCGGCCAGGCGGCGCCGCGCCGTGGCCTCGCGGTAGCTCGCCGGTGGCGGCCGATGTCCGAGGGCGGTCATGGCACCTGGCCCAGGTACTCCTCGACCGCCTGGTCGAGCCGGAGGCTCACCACCGCGGGGGTCGCGCCCGCGTCGTTCACCGACAGCGCGAGCCCCGCCACCGCGTTGCGGGCGGCGAAGTCCCGCAGCACGGCCTCCCAGATCTCGCCGAAGCCGTTCGCCGACGTGGAGATCTCGACCCGGCAGCGGCCGGGCAGATCGGCCGGCTCGACGAGCACCTCGAGGGTCCCGGAGGCGACGACGCCGACCACGACCGGCGGCGCGCGCGGCGCCGGGCGGCCGGGAGACTCGAGCTCGAACGCGAGGCGCTCCATCCCTCCTCCTTCACCAGGTGCGGAAGCGGGCCGGCGGGTCGTACAGCCCGCCGGACCAGCGAACCAGGTCCTTCACGCTGCGCGCGGCGAGGAGGTCGCGCGTGGCCTCCCGCTTGTCGATGCCCAGATCTTCGGCCCGGCGAATGACGCCGCGGTCGCGCAGGCGCTCGACCGCGGCACGAGGCCGGGCGCGGCCGACCGGCGTGTAGCCCGCGACTCCGCGGATGGCGTCGGCGCGCTCCTCCGGCGTGCGGCAGAGGAGGAGGTTCGCGATCCCCTCCTCCGTCACGACGTGCGTGACGTCGTCGCCGTAGATCATGACGGGCGGCAGCTCCATGCCCATCCGCTCGGCGAGCCCCCATGCGTCGAGCCGCTCGACGAACGCGGGCTCCATGTGCTCGCGGAACGTCTCGAGCAGCTGGACGACGAGCTTGCGCCCGCGCGGCATCGCGGCGGCATCGGCCTGCGCCTCCCGCCCTGCCCTGAGCCAGGCAGCGCTCGCGTGGCGTCGCCCGCGCGCGTCGGCCCCCATGTTCGGGGCGCCGCCGAACCCGGTGATCCGGCTCGCCGTGGCGGTCGAGCTGTTCCCGGCGAGGTCCATCTGCAGCGTCGAGCCGATGAAGAGGTCGCAGGCGTAGTGGCCGGCGGTCTGCGCGAACGCCCGGTTCGAGCGGAGGCTGCCGTCCTGGCCGGTGAAGAACACATCCGGCCGCGCCGCGACGTAAGGCTCCATGCCGAGCTCCGAGCCGAACGCGTGGACCGACTCGACGAACCCCGCCTCGATGGCGGGGATGAGCGTCGGGTGGGGGTTCAGCGCCCAGTGCCGGCAGATCCTGCCGCGCAGGCCCAGGCGCTCCGCATAGGTGGGCAGGATGAGCTCGATGGCGGCGGAGTCGAAGCCGATGCCGTGATTGAGGCGCTCGACCCCGTACTCTGCGTAGATCCCCTTCACGACCATCATCGCCATGAGGACCTGCACCTCGCCGATCTGCGCGGGGTCCCGCGTGAACAGCGGCTCGACCGTGCTCGGGGCGGGCGCCACGGTGACGAAGTCGACCCAGTCGCCCGGGATGTCCACCCGCGGGAGCCGCTCCAGCCGCTCGTCCACCTGGGCGACGACGATCCCGTCCCGGAAGGCGGTCGCCTCGACGATCGCTGGCGTGTCCTCGGTGTTCGGGCCGGTGTAGAGGTTGCCGTCGCGATCGGCCGCGAGCGCGGCGACGAGCGCCACCCGCGGCGTGAGGTCCACGAAGTAACGGGCGTAGAGCTCGAGGTAGGTGTGGATGGCCCCGATCTCGATCCGCCCCGCGTCGACGAGCTGCGCGAGCCGCGTGCCCTGCGGCCCGGAGAAGGAGAAGTCCGCGCGGCGGGCGATGCCGCGCTCGAAGAGCTCGACGTGCTCGGGGAGCGCCAGCACCGAGAGGACGAGGTGCAGGTCGTGGACGCGGGCCGGATCGACGCGGGCGAGCGCGCGGGCGAGGAAGTCGGCCTGCTTCTGGTTGTCCCCCTCGAGGCAGACCCGGTCGCCCGGCTCGAGGATCGCCTCGAGGAGCGGCGTCACCTCTGCGGGCTCCACCCAGCGCCCGCCGCCGCCCGCGCGGGCCCGCTCGAGGCGCGC
>DATIDF010000403.1:0-2031 GCA_035456445.1 Anaeromyxobacter sp. | reverse complement strand
GGAAATCGCGGCCACGAGGGTCGCGAGGACGATGAATGCGGCGAGATGCGTGCGCATGGGCGGTCCCCCCGTGGAGAATCTGATCCTCGCCGCACACGTTCGCAGCGCCCCGCCAGTCACGGCGGGCGCCGCAACGCCCCGAATGCCACGAGCGCGAGCCCGAGGGCGCCCACGACCGCCCCGAGCACGCGCAGGCCGCGCAGCCCCTGCGGAGAGGCGACGTAGCCAACGCCGAGGATGTGCTTCGGGTCGACGCCGCGCCCGCGCATCCACTGCACCATCTCGCGCGCCCGTTCGTGCGCCGGCCTCGCCGCCACGAGCAGGAACGCCGCCCACGCGAGCAGCAGGAGGCCGAGCCAGAGGAGCTGGTTCACGGGATCCGGGCGGAGGAGCGGCGGCGCGGGTGCCGCTCCGACGAGGTCACTCGAGCTTGAACCCCACGCGCAGCGTCACCTGGAACTCCGACACCTTGCCGTCCTTGATCGCGCCGCGCTGCTCGGCGACCTCGAACCAGGCCATGTGGCGGACCGACTTCGACGCCTCCTCGATCGCGGCGCGCGTCGCCTCGGCATAGCTCGTGGGAGACGTGCCTACGATCTCGATCTTCTTGTAAACCCCGGACATGCGCGGCTCCTCGATGGCTCGACGGCGCTCTGCCGCCGTTCGGTGAGTGATGCCCGCGTAGCATGGCGCGCCGCGACGCCACGGCGCGCGGCCCTGTCGGGGAGACGACCCTCAGCGTGGGCGAGCGGCGGTCCATCACGGAGAGGTGATCGGCCGTATCACGGAGCGGCGGCGCCGGACGGGTCGAGGCGGCCCTCGCGCCAGCGGCGCAGGACGTCCTCGACGTCGAGCGGCGCGAGCGTGGTCGGCGGCCAGCCGATGAAGGTCCGGTTGAGCCGGCGGATCTTCGCGTTCAGCGCCTCGAGCCGCTCGCGGGCGATGCGCTCGTCTCGGTCGCGCGCGACGGCGGCGAGGACCGCCTCTGCCTCATGGCGGATCGCGATCGAGTCGGGGAGGCTCGACAGCTGCTCGCGCCGGAGCTTCTCCTTGATCCACCACGCCTCGGGGAGCGCGCCGCCGCTGAGCGGCAGCGGCTTGCCGGCGCCGGCGAGCCGATCGAAGGCCCCCTCCTCCTGCGCCTCGCGGATGAGGCGCTCTGCGAAGGACTCGTAGGTCTCTCCGGGCTTGCGGGAGCGCTCCGCCACCCCTCATCGATTACCGGGGGAGGCGCGCGGCGCAACCGGTCGCGCGCCGGCGGTCGCCTCTAGAGGCCGCCGAGGTACGTGTAGCCCTTCATCACCGCCTCGTAGAAGTCGGCGAGCGACACGCCCTCCTTCGGCCGGATCGCGCCCTCCTTCACCTTCGCGTCGAGCGCGCCCTTCAGCCGGCGGAAGAGCTCGGCGGGCTCGTACTGGAGGCGCGAGAGCACCTTCTCGATCGTGTCCCCGGGGATGACCTCCTCGATGTAGAAGTCCTCGGGGTCCTCGTCGTCCACGAACACGTGGATCTCGTTCACCCGGCCGAACAGGTTGTGCATGTCCCCCATGATGTCCTGGTAGGCGCCGGTCATGAACATGCCGAGGTAGTACGGGTCGCCGGGCACCAGCGCGTGCAGCGAGAGCGTCTCGTCCACGCCGTCGTTCTCGATGAACCGGTCGATCTTGCCGTCGGAGTCGCAGGTGATGTCGACGATGGTGCAGTCCTTCGTCGGCACCTCGCCCATCCGGTGGAGCGGCACGATCGGAAAGAGCTGATCGAACGCCCAGTGATCGGGTGCGCTCTGGAAGAGCGAGAAGTTCGCCATGTACTGGTCGGCGATCTTGTCTCCGAGATCGCGTGTCTCGCGAGGGAGCCGCTTCTTCCCGCGGTTCAGGTCGGCGATGCCGCGCGCGAGCTTCCAGAACAGGCTCTCGACGACCGCGCGCTCCTCCAGCCCGAGGATCCCGAGCTTGAACATCTGGAGCGCCTCCTCCTTCTTCGCGGCGGCGTCGTGGTAGGCCTCGGCGCGGTTGCGGGCGGTGAGGCTCT
>DATIDF010000402.1:0-2039 GCA_035456445.1 Anaeromyxobacter sp. | reverse complement strand
GGCTCGAGCTCGATCCCGTACACCTCGGCCGCGACGCGCGACAGCACCGCCGCCGCGTACCCCGAGCCGGAGCCCACCTCGAGGACGCGCTCGCCCCCGCGCAGCCCGAGCGCCTGCGCCATGAACGCGACCACGTATGGCTGGCTGATGGTCTGGCCGCGCCCGATGGGGAGCGGCATGTCGAGGTAGGCGTCGGCGCGCCATTCGGGCGGGACGAACCGCTCGCGCGGCACGACCGCCATCGCCGCGAGCACGCGGCGGTCCCGGATCCCCCGCGCTGCGAGCTGCTCCGCGACCATCCGGTCGCGCTGCGCCTCGGGAGATGCCGTCGGGGAAGGGGGCGTCGAGCTGACGCAGGCGACGCAGGCGCGCTCCGGAGCCGCCGCGGCGAGGAGCAGCGTCAGGAGCGAGATGAGCGCCCGGGCGAGCATGCGGACCATCGGCAGGTTCGTTGGCCGCGAGCAGATCACGTGCGGGCCGGTCCGTCCTGCGGGAAGGCGGGCACCCCCGAGAGCCTGGGCAGCGCCGGGCGGGGACGCCCCGCGCGTGCGGCCTACGCCGGACGTGACGAAGGGCCACAATGAGGCCGTGAGCCCGTCCTTCGTCACGAGGCTGCTCGCGCTGGCGCTCGTCGCGTTCATCGGGATCGCCTCTGCGATCCTGCTGTGGGACGGCCTCGCCGGCATCTCGGCGGGCGGCGCAGCCGCGGCGCATGCCCCGTGGCGCGCCCGCGCGCGCATCATCGTCGGCGTCCTGGGCTTCGCGATCGCGCTGTGGATCGTCCTCGGGATGCTCACGCACGCGCATTGAGCGACGTCCGGTCGCGCGGGGTTCGCGCGCACGCACGCACGGACGAGGCCTCGTCCAGGTCCTGCTCGCGCCCGCGGCGAAGGGTTCATGATCGCCTCGTTCCCGTGCGCGCCCGTCTCGACAGCTCATCGCCGCAGCCCGCGCGCCGCGCGCTCGGGAGGCGTGCGTTCCTCGCGGCGACGCTCGCCGGCGCAGCGACCGCCGCCTCGGGGGCGTGCTCGGGGGCGGGGTGCGCCGCGCGCGAGGGTGCACGGCTGCACGCGCTGCCGGACGCGCCGCGCCCTCCGGCGACGAGCACCGTCGCCGTGGTTCGCCCGTCCGCCTCGCCGAGCCTGCGCAGCGCACTGGAGGACGCCATCCGGCTCGCCGGCGGGCTCGGGTTCATCCGGCCCGGCGACTCGGTGCTGCTGAAGCCAGCCGTGAACAGCGGAAAGCCCTACCCCGCCACGACCGACCCCGAGGTCGTGCACGTCGTCGCCCGCCTCGTGCTGGACGCCGGCGGCGTGCCGTTCGTCGCGGATCGCACCATGTTCCTGCACTCCACGCGGGCGGCGCTGGAGCGCACCGGCATCCGCGACGCCGCGCGCGGCCTCGGGATCCCGTGCGTCGCGCTCGAGGACTCCGAGGTCGCCTGGATCCGCCACCCGCTCGCGACGCACTGGCCGGACCGCACGATCCGCATCTACCGGCCGGTCCTCGCCGCGGACCACGTGATCGGCCTGTGCACGCCGCGCACGCACGTGCGGGGCGCGTTCACGATGGCGATGAAGAACGCGGTCGGCGTCGTCGACGGCGCCGCGCGCCTGCGGATGCACCTCGGCCCGGGGCTGCAGGCGCGGCTCGCCGAGATCTCGCTCGTGGCGAACCCGTCGCTCGTGGTCCTCGACGGTCGCGCGGGGTTCGCCGACGGCGGGCCGGACGAGGGCGACCGCTGTCAGCCCGACTTCATCGCGGCGAGCACCGACCCGCTCGCGCTCGACGCCGTCGGCCTCGCGTTCCTGCGCCTCGCTGGAACGAACGACACGATCGGCCGCGGCTCGCTCTGGCGGATCCCGATGATGCGGCGCGCGGCGGAGATCGGCGTCGGCGCCGCGTCGGTGGACCGGATCGTCCTCGCCGGCCCGAGCGGCGCGGACGCCGCCCGGCTACGCCGGGAGATGAGCTGAGCGGCGCGGCGCGCGAGGAGCCCGCGGCGAGCGGACGGCGGCCTGGGGCGGCGGTACCTTCCG
>DATIDF010000401.1:0-14789 GCA_035456445.1 Anaeromyxobacter sp. | reverse complement strand
CGGTCCAGGGAGGCCGCCGATCGCCGCCTCCACCCCGGCGCGATCGCGCACGTCGAGCGGGACGGCGAGGACCCGGTCGCCCCCCTTCGCCGCGAGCGCCTGCAGGCGGTCCTCGCGCCGACCCGTCGCGATCACCTTGGCTCCGGCGCGGAGGAGCGCCTCCGCGCACGCCGCGCCGAACCCCGAGGTCGCGCCCGTCACGAGGGCGACCCTGCCGTCGAGATCGTATGCCATGGTGCCGGATGCTAGCACCGCGCGCGGAGGCGGCACGGCCCGGGTGGGCGTGCGGGCACCCCGCGTCAAGCTCGCTCGGTCAACGGCTCGACCTCGGGCCGGACACCCAGCACCCGGGTGAGCGCGCCGCGCCTCACGCCGCGCTCACCGCCTCGGGCGTGAGCGGCAGGGCGATCGAGAAGGACGCGCCGCCGCCGGGGCGGTCGCCGACCTGGATCTCCCCGCCGTGCTGCAGGACGATCTTCTTGGCGATCGCGAGGCCGAGGCCGGTGCCTCCGGTGCCCTTCGTCGTGAAGTACGGATCGAAGATCCGGTCCCAGAGGTCCCGGTCGATCCCGGGCCCCTCGTCCGAGAGCGTGAGCACGGCCCGCTGCCGGGTGCGCGCGATGCCGAGGTGGATGCGGGCGCGCCTCGGGCGGGCGGCGTCGATCGCGTTCTGGCAGAGGTTCGTCAGGACGCGCCGCATGAGCTGGCGGTCCAGTGCGACCGGGCACGAGCCGCTCGCCTTCACCACGTCGACGTCGGCGCTCGCGCCGATCTGCTTGCTCGTGCGGACGAACTCGTCCACGAACGCGCCGAGCTCGGCCGGCTCCGGCCGGACCTCCGGCAGCTTCGCGAACCCCGAGAACTCGTCCACCAGCCGCTGCAGCGTGCCGATCTCCTCGCGCACGATCTCGCCCGCCTCGCCGAGCAGCCTCGCGAACGCCGGGTCCTGCACCGGCGACGCCTTGAAGCGGGCCTCGAGCTGCTGGAACGCGAGCTTCATCGGAGTGAGCGGATTCTTGATCTCGTGGGCGAGCCTGCGCGCGACGTCCTGCCAGCCGGAGATCTTCTCGAGGTAGACGATCCGGTCGCGGCTGTCCCGGACCTCCCGGACCATCGCGTTGAAGGCGCGGGCGAGCCCGGCCACCTCGTCGTTCTGTCGGCCCGGATCCACCTGCACCGCGAGGTCGCCGGCGGCGAGCCGCTGGACCGCCTCGACGAGCCGCGTGACCCGCCGCGTGGTCCGGCGCGCGAGCAGGATCCCGATCGCGGCGGCGCCCGCCGCCCATGCGACGAGGAGCAGCGCGAACGCGCGCACGTAGCTCCGCCGGATCTCCGCGCGGAGCGCGTCCACGCCCTGCACGAGCTCGGCGAGCTCTCGCGCCTCCCCCAGCTCCGCGAAGTAGCGCGCCTCGATGGCGAACGTGCACACGAGCTGGCCGCCGCCGGGGAGCGCCACCCGCGCGGGCGCCTCGCGCCACTCGCCCTCGGGGTTCTCGGCCTGCGTCTCGACCTCCGCGAGCACCGCGCCGTCCGCCGCGAAGAGCGCCGCGCGCCGGAGCCTCGGCGTCTTCTCGAGGGCCGCTCGGAGGTAGGCCTCGGCCTTCCTGCGCTCGGACGGGAGCCCCCGGGCGAGCGCCCGCGCCTGCTCGGCGTAGAGCTGCTTGCGCGCCTGGAAGAGGTCGCCGTACAGGCCGGGCACCGCCTCGAGCCTGTCGACGACGCGCGGGTCGAGCCCGAGCGCGAGGTTCTCCTCGGCGACGCGACCGGCGAGGAAGAGCGCGCCGAGGAGCGGCAGCGTGGCGGCCACGACGAGCGCGACGGCGATCTTGGCCTCGAAGCGCGAGACGCGCAGCGCGCCGACCGCGCGGCGGAGAAGGGACCGCGCGCCCGTCACCGGGGGACCCCCGCCGAGGACGAGCCTGCGAACGAGCGGGAGCGGAAGAGGTGCACGTCGCTGCCGGGATCGGGCTCGCGGAGGAGGAAGCTCGCCACCGCGCCGAGCACGCTGCGCGTGCCCCCGGAGGTGCGCGTGCCGGCGGAGGGGTTCGCGATGTACTCGCGCGTGCGCTGGAGCTGCTCGCGGGAGACCGGGTTCACCTCGACGCGTGCCTCGAGGTGATACGACGAGGAGGGGAGCGCCCTGGTCGGCCCGAGATCAACGCCGCGCGTCTCCGAGAGGAAGCGGCGCAGCGCCGCGAAGTCCGGGAGCACCTGGTGCACGCCCTGCGGCGCGCGCGGATCCTTGACCGTCACCGCGTAGGTCTCCTCCCACACGTCGAACAGGATCTCCACGACGCGCCCGTACAGCGCGACGGGCGAGCGGGCGCCGTCGGGGACGACGGACACGTAGATCGCCACGACGTTCGTGAGGCCGTTGCCGAAATCGCGCTCGGTCCCGGCGGGGAACGCCGCGGAGAGGTCGACGGAGGCCTCCATCCGGCCGGCCCGGGCGGAGAGGAGGGTCGGGAGCGGCTCCGGCGTGGCCGCGTCCACGCGCAGCGCCACCGCGATCGCCAGCGCGGCGAGGGCGAGCCGGGCCGTCGGCCCGCGGCGGGGGAGGGCGTGCCTCACAGCAGGATGTCCACGAGGTAGCCGAGCGAGAGGTTGAAGACGCCCACGGGCGTGTCGAGGCGGAGGGCAGCCTCGGCGGACACGGGGGAGCTCGAGAACGCCGTGCGGGCGCCGCCCAGGGTCTCCGACGAGTACACGCCGCGCAGGCCGAGCGCGAGATAGCCGCGGCGGAAGAACGCCTGTCGATGCCAGAGCGGTACGGCGTACTCGACGCCGGCCATCGCGACGAACGCGTCGTAGCGCGAGTCGGTGGAGAAGTTCAGCTCGAGGGACCGCGCCAGCGCCGGGCCGATCGCGAAGTAGGAGAAGTCGGCAGGGTAGAAGCGCTCGAAGAACGGCGCCCCGCCCTGCGAGGCGCCGAGCGCGCACTGCAGGCGCAGCGGCAGGTCGAACAGCCCGAACGCCGTCTCGAGCTGCAGGAGGTACCGGCTGTACTCGTAGTCGCTGCCGAGGAGGCGCGAGCCGAACGTGACCTGAGCGAGCCCGCGCAGACCTTCGCGCGGCATGAAGAAGTCGTCGCGGGTGTCGATCTCGTAGGTGCCGGTGAGCGCCGACAGGCGCGAGTGCCCGGGCAGGAGCGACGGTGCGGGGGTGTCGCCCGCCGCCGTGGCGGCGATCCCCGTCGACATCTCGCGGAGCCGCTCGAACCGGTAGCTCGCGAGGAGCCGCTCGAACGCACCGGGGCGGATCCCGATCGTCCCCTCGAAGGCTGCGCGCTGATACCGGAGCCGCGGCGCCGCGCCGAAGTCGTCGTCGAAGGCCTCGCACTCGGGATCGCCGCAGGCGAGCTCCTCGCCGCGCACGACGAGCACCGTCGCGCCGACCACGAGCGCGCGCCCGGCGCCGCCCAGGACGCCGTCGAGCGGCAGGTCCGGCGCGAAGAAGCTCCCGCGGATCGCGAAGCGGCTCGGATCCTGCGGCCTGCCCGCAGGGGAGCCGCCGTACACGAACGCGCCGGAGAGCCCGAACCCGCGGCCGAGGAAGTTCTGCTGCGAGAGGCCGAGGCCGCCGTAGATGGGCTGCGGGCCGGTCGAGCCCAGGACGAGATCCGTCACGAGCAGCGTGTTCCGCTCCACGACCTCGAAGACGAGGACGACGAGACCGCGCTCGCTCCCGCGCTCGACCCGCGTCTCGACCTTCGAGAACCAGCCGAGCTGGAGCAGCCGTAGCCGCGACAGGAGCACGCGCTCCTCGTCGAGCACGTCGCCCTCGGCGACGAGCAGGTGCCGGCGCACCTCGGCCTCGCGCGCGTGGCGGAGCCCGGCGACGATGATCCGCTCGATCCCGTAGCGCCGCGCCGACGGCGGCACCGCCGGCGCGTCGGGCGCCGGCGCCTCGGCGGCGATCGGGGCGGGACGCGACGCGGCGGGATCGCCTGCGGCCTGCGCGAGAGAGATCGCCAGCACGGCTGGGATGAGCGCGGTCATCGGCGGCCGATTGTAGGCGAAGAGCGGCCTGCTGGCCTGGACGCTGCGCGCGCCGTCGGTATTCAGCGCGTGCGGATCTGGCGGTGCAGCGCGAGGTAGGCGTCGAGGGTCGCGACGTCGAGCGGGTCCGCGGCGAGCGCGGCCTCGTAGGCCGCGAGCGCCGCCGGGGCGTTCCCGAGCTTGCGTGCGACCTCGGCGCGCGCGCGCTGGCGGTCCGCCTCGCCGGTGCGCGCCGGCGCCGCGCGGAGCAGCTCGGCGCGTCGCGCGTCCACGAGGGCGCGCGGGATCCCTGCGGCGAGACACCGCGCCACCCCGAGCACGTTCCCCCGCTCTGCGTCATGGGCGAGCCGCGCCGCCGGCGTCGCGAGCGCCGCCTGCGCCGCCTCGAGCCGCACGAGGAGGCGGGTCGCGCGCGCGGGGTGATCGGCCGCGAGGGGCCGGGCGCGGATCGCCTCGAGCGCCTCGCGCATCCCGCGTATCGCCCGGCGGACGTCCGTGAACTCGGCGTCCGCTCCGAGGGCGAGGAACGCGTAGTGGCTCCCGCGAGCGCGCGCCTCGAGGGCGAGCAGGAGGGGCTCGCCTGCGAGCGCCGCCGCCACCGGTGGGAGGTCGCGGCGCCGGGCGTCCGAGATCGTCGCGAGCGCGGCCCGGTCTCCCGGCGAGAGGTCCAGGAACTGCACCGCGAAGCCCGGGGCCATCCGCCAGCTCGCCGCCTCCGTCGGAGAGACGTGGCGCACCACCTCGGCGACGAGCGCGAGCGGGGCGCGCAGCAACGGGTGCGCGAGCGCGAGCCGGACGCGGGAGAGGAGCGGCGGGAGTGCGCCGCTCGAGCAAAGGAACGCCCCGCTCCGGGTGAGCTCGAGCACCGCCAGCCGCGCGGGGCTGCCCGCGCCTGCGCGCACCTCCACCTCGAGCTCCTCCGGGTGGGCGGCGGCCGCTTCCCCGCCCGGCGCCGCAGACGCAGCGGGCGCCGCGCCGAGCTCCGCGCGGGCCGCTCGGAGCGCGGCGGCGAACGCCGCCATGTCGGAGAAGCGAGCGGTGGGGTCCTTCTCGAGCGCGCGCAGGACCGCGCGCTCGAGGGCAGGGAGGACCGGGGCGAGCTCGGACGGTCGGGGCGGCGCCTTCTCGAGGTGCGCGAGGAGGAGCGGCGCGATGCCTGGGCCCGTGAACGGGAGCCGCCCGGTGGCGAGCTCGAAGGCGATCACGCCGAGGGCGTACACGTCGGTCCGCGCGTCTATGGGCCCGTCGTTGCACTGCTCTGGGGCCATGTACTCGGGGGTGCCGATGATGACGCCCGACTCGGTGCGGCCCGCGGCGCGCGCTCCTCGCAGCTTCGCGATCCCGAAGTCGACCAGCTTCACGAAGTCCCGGTGCCCCTGGCGCTGCACGAGGAAGACGTTCTCGGGCTTCAGGTCCCGGTGGACCACCCCATGCTCGTGGGCGCACTGCAGCGCGTCGCACAGCTGGAGCAGGACGTCGAGGGAGAGCGCGGGGTCGATCGGGCCGCCGCGGATCCTGTCGGCGAGCGTCTCGCCGTCCAGGTACTCCATCACGTAGTAGTACCGGTGCGGCGGCAGCAGCGAGAGGTCGTAGATGCCGACGATGTTCTCGTGCCCGATGAGGTTCACCGCGCGCGCCTCGTCGAAGAAGCGCGCCACGACGTTCGCGTCCGCCGCCATGCCCTCGTGCAGGAACTTCACGGCGACGCGGCTGCCGATGACGGGGTGCTCCGCGAGGTACACCGTGCCCATCCCGCCGCGACCGAGGAGCTTCAAAATCTGAAAGCTGCCGACGTGCGCGCCGACGAGCGGATCGGGGCCGGGGGCGGAGCCGTCCGGAGCCGCGTCCGCCTCGCGCGCGGGCGAGCCGCCGAAGGCGAGCGTAGGGAGGGGGGACGAGCAGGGCTCGCCCTCGCGATGAGCGTGCCCGCACCTCGGGCAAGCCTCGGATCCCCGCGTGGTCGACGTTGCCGGACGGTGCACCGGGCCCCCACCGTTGTGCAGGTCGAGAGCGTAGCAGAGGTCCGCGGGCGTCCCAGCCCCGCGCAGGGGGGACAGCAACGTTCGAAGCGGCGTGCCCGCGACGCTGCGCCCCGGGAAACCCCTTGCGGATCGCGTCCAA
This sequence comes from Anaeromyxobacter sp., assembly GCA_035456445.1. GTDB lineage: Bacteria > Myxococcota > Myxococcia > Myxococcales > Anaeromyxobacteraceae > Anaeromyxobacter. Next base: position 8,670 of record DATIDF010000401.1, on the reverse strand, counting down.
CCGGGATTTCTGTCGAGCACTGCCATGGCCGATTTCAGGAAGATGACGGTCGAGAGCCTGCGCGAGCTCGCCCGCAGGGTGCTCGGTCCGGGCCAATCCCGGAAGACGAAGGGCGAGCTCGTCGAGGCGCTGGAGGCCGCGGCGAAGAAGGCCGCGCCGGGCCCTGCGGCGAAGCGCGCCGGCGCGAAGGCGCGCACCGCGGCGGGCCGCGCCGTTCAGAAGACCGAGAAGGCCGTCCGCGCCGCGAAGCAGGCGGGAAAGGCGGCCCAGGAGGGCGCGCGCGCCGCCGCGAAGGCCGGCAGGTCTGCCGTCGCCGGCGTCGCCGAGGGCGTCCGCGAGGCCGCGAAGGCGCGCAAGCCCCGCGACGGCGCGAAGGTCGCGAAGGTCGCCGCGGCGATCGCGGGTGCGGCGGCAGGCGCGGTGGCCGGCGTCGCCGCGGGTGTTTCCGCGGGCGTTTCCGCCGCCCGCGCCCGGCGCCGCAAGGTGGGCAACGGGAAGCCGGGCGGGGTCGCGCCGGATCCGGAGGGCTACTTCGTCGCGAGGGTCCGCGGCGAGGAGGCAGTGCGCGAGGCGCCACACCCGATGACCGAGACCACCTCGGAGGCGCCGGAGTCCTTCCCGGGCATCGAGGAGGGCGGGGAGGGCGGCGAAGGGTACGAGGAGAACCTGGGCGAGCTGCCGTGGGGCTACGGCGACGACGCGTTCGTCGCGCTGCCGCGCGACCCTCGGACCCTCTTCCTCTACTGGGACTTCTCGCGCGAGACCGCCGAGGCCGCCTTCGCCGGCCTCGATCAGCCGCGCGTCGAGCTGCGCATCTTCGCGCGCTCCGGAGCCGGCTGGGACCCGGTGCGCACGAGCGACTTCGCGCTCGAGTCGCGCGGGTTCTACGTGCACGACCTCGAGCCCGGCCGCGTCTACCGCGCGGAGATCCACGCCGTGGACCGCCGCGGCCAGGGCCGCCGGCTCGGCCGCGGGTCGAACGAGATGATGCTGCCGCCGCTCGGTCCATCCCCGGTGATCGACGACCGGTTCATCCGCATCCCGTGGGAGGTCCCGCTCGGGCGGCTCCTCGGGCCAGGTCACGCGGGTGGTCCGTTCTCCGACGAGGCCCGCGCGCTGCTCGCGCGGCTCAGCGACTGGTCGCGCTTCGCCGCGCGCCCCGGTGCCGGCAGCGCCGGCGGCCCCGGGGGACGGCCGACCTCGCCCGGCGCATGGCCGAGCTCGCCCGGCGTGTCGTCGCCGACCTCTCCGTTCGGTAGGTTCGGACCGGGGGAGGGGACGTAGATGGCCCACGACGTCCTCGGCTACGTCGCCCTCCACCTGCACGCGCACCTCCCGTTCGTCCGTCACCCGGAGTACGACGAGTTCCTCGAGGAGGACTGGCTCTACGAGGCGATCGGCGAGACGTACCTGCCCTTGCTCAAGGTCTTCGACCGGGCGACGGACGAGGGGATCCCGTTCCGGATCTCGATGACGATGACGCCGCCGCTCGTCGCGATGCTGCGCGACGAGCTGCTCATGTCGCGGTACGCGAAGCGCCTCGACACGCTCTGCGAGCTCGCGGACAAGGAGGTCCACCGCACCCGCAACGACGGCACGTTCCACGGCCTTGCGCTCCACTACCAGCGCGAGTTCCGCGAGCTGCGCGAGCTGTTCAACGATCGCTACCGCCGCGACCTCGTGGGCGCGTTCCGCCGCCTCGAGGAGGCGGGCCGGATCGAGATCGTCACCTGCGGCGCGACGCACGGGTTCCTGCCGCTCATGCAGCAGTACCCCGAGGCGGTACGCGCGCAGATCACCGTCGCCGCGCGTCACCACCGGCGCCACTTCGGCAAGGATCCCGTCGGGATCTGGCTGCCCGAGTGCGGGTACTTCCCCGGCGCGGACGCGTTCCTCGCCGAGGAGAACATCCGGTACTTCTTCGTCGACGCCCACGGCATCACCGACGCGACGCCGCGGCCGCGCTACGGCGTGTACGCGCCCATCTACACGTCCACCGGCCCCGCCGCGTTCGGGAGGGACGCCGAGTCTTCGATGCAGGTGTGGAGCTCGGAGTCGGGCTATCCGGGCGATCCCGACTACCGCGAGTTCTACCGCGACGTGGGCTGGGACCTCGACTACGAGTACGTGAAGCCCTACATCCAGCCGACCGGGCAGCGCAAGAACGTCGGCATCAAGTACTTCCGGATCACCGGGAGGACCGCGCACAAGGAGCCTTACGACCCGGCCCGCGCCCGCGAGCGCGCCGCGCAGCACGCGGGGAACTTCATGTTCAACCGCGAGCGGCAGGTCGAGCACCTCGCCTCGCGCATGGGCGGGGTGAGGCCGATCGTGATCTCGCCGTACGACGCCGAGCTGTACGGCCACTGGTGGTACGAGGGGCCGCTCTTCATCGACTTCCTCATCCGCAAGGTCGCGTACGATCAGCGGATCTTCCGCCTCGCCACGCCGGGCGACTACCTGCGGGAGAACCCCGAGCAGCAGCTCGCCACCCCACCGCTCTCGTCATGGGGCGCGGGCGGCTATGCCGGCGTGTGGCTCGACGGATCGAACGACTGGATCTACCGCCACCTGCACAAGGCGGCGGAGCGGATGATCGCGCTCGCGCGCGACTACAAGGAGCCGACGGACCTCCAGCGCCGCGCGCTCGATCAGGCCGCGCGCGAGCTCTTGCTCGCGCAATCGTCCGACTGGGCCTTCATCATGAAGACCGGGACGATGGTCGACTACGCCATCCGGCGGACGAAGGAGCACGTGCTCCGCTTCACCCGGCTCCACGACCAGGTCCGCTCCGGCGAGATCGATCCGGAGTGGCTCGGCCACATCGAGGGGAGGGACAATCTCTTCCCGGAGATGGACTACCGGCTCTACGCGCCGCGCTAGCGCGCTACCGACCCTCGGAATCGCGCGTCGCCGCGGGTGTTCTCGCGTTGACGGGGCGGCCCGGCCCGACTAGCCTCGCCGCACGCTTTTCCCCGTCGAAACCGAGACATGCGAGATTCCAACGACCCCCGCGGCGACGACCTCGGCGCGACCGAGCGCGAGATCGTCGCGCACCGTGTGAAGAAGGCCGAGGCGCTGCGCGCCCTCGGCGTGAACCCCTACGGCAACGGCCACCGGCCGACCCACCTCTCGAAGGACCTGCGCGAACGCTACGGGGAGGCGCCGGCCGACGAGATCGCGAAGGATCCGGGCGCCTGGTCGATCGCTGGCCGGGTGCTCGCGGTGCGCCCGTTCGGAAAGGCCGCGTTCCTCAAGGTCCGCGATGGCGCCGGCGAGCTGCAGGTCTGGATCAAGAAGGATCGCCTCCCCGAGCGCGACTTCGAGATCTACAAGCTGCTCGACATCGGCGACGTGGTCGCCGCGCAGGGCGGGGCGACGCGCACCAAGACCGGCGAGCTCACGCTCGAGGCGACGGGCTTCACGATCCTCACGAAGTCGATGCGCCCACTTCCCGAGAAGTGGCACGGCCTCACCGACGTCGAGCAGCGATACCGCCAGCGCTACCTCGATCTCATCGCCACCCCCGGCGTCCGCGACACCTTCGCGAAGCGCGCCCGGATCGTCTCGACCATTCGCCGCTTCCTCGACGCGCGTGGCTACCTCGAGGTCGAGACGCCGACGCTCCACAAGCCGGAGGAGGCAGGCGGCGCGGCGGCCCGGCCGTTCGAGACGCACCACAACGCGCTCGGTCTCGACCTGAAGCTCCGCATCGCGACCGAGCTGCACCTGAAGCGGCTCGTGGTGGGCGGGTTCGATCGCGTCTACGAGATCGGCCGCATCTGGCGAAACGAGGGGATCGACCGGCGGCACAACCCGGAGTTCACCTCGATCGAGTTCTACGAGGCCTACGCCACCGCCGAGGACCTCATGCGCCTCACGGAGGAGCTCTTCCACGTGCTCGCCGTCGAGGTGACGGGCGCGCCGGTGGTGACCTTCCAGGGCCAGCGGATCGACCTCACGCCGCCGTTCCCTCGCATCTCGCTCGTCGCCGAAGGCGCGCGCGCGCTGGGGCTGTCCGTCGAGGACGCGCTCTCGGGCCGCGGGCTCGCCGAGGCGCTGGCGCGCGCCGCGGCGCGCGAGAACGAGTCGGAGGACGCCTGGAAGCTCGAGCAGGCGGCGAAGCGGTCGCCGGGCGAGGCGATCGCGGCGGCGTTCGAGGTCTTCGGCGAGCCGCAGCTCCCCAAGGACCGGCCCTGCTTCGTCGTGGACTGGCCCATCGAGACGAGCCCGCTCTCGCGCCGGCGCGACTCGGACGCGCGCCTCGTGGATCGCTTCGAGCTCTTCGCGGGCGGCATGGAGTGCGCCAACGCCTTCTCCGAGCTGAACGACCCGGCCGATCAGCGGGCGCGCTTCGAGGCGCAGGTGAAGGCGCGCGCCGCCGGAGACGAGGAGGCCATGCCGTACGACGAGGACTTCGTGCGCGCCCTCGAGCACGGGATGCCGCCGACCGCGGGAGAGGGGATCGGCATCGACCGGGTGGCCATGCTCCTCACCGACTCGGCCTCGATCCGCGACGTCATCCTGTTCCCGCTCCTCAAGACCCGGGACTGACGTGAGCGAGGAGCGGATGCACGAGCGCGCGGCGGCCGGCGGCGGCGCCCCGGCGCCGGTGCAGGGAGGCCCCGCCGCGGACCGCAGGGGCTCCCGCGGCGGCGCCGCCGGCGCGGGCCATCCGGCGCCGCCGGTCTTCTCCGTCCCGGCGTTCGCGCTCGTCCTCGCGGGCCTCTTCGGCGCGGCAGCGCTCGCGCCGCTCGCCCTCGCGTTCTTCGGCGACCGCCTCTCCTTGCCGGGGCCGCTCGCGACCGGGCTCGCGGCGCTCTCCGCCGCGCTCGCCGGCGCCGCGCTCGGGGGCGCCGCCGCGTGGGTCGGGCGGCGCATCGCGTTCTACGAGCTCGCCGCGGCGTTCCTCCTCTGGGCCGCCGGGGTGGCGGTGCTGGTCGCGTTCGTGCCGGGCGTGCGCGAGCGCTCGTCGGCGCTCCAGGCGCTCGAGGCGCAGGGGACGCTGGTGCTCGTGCTCGGGCTGCTCGGCGCCGGGCTCCTCTCCGCGACCGCCGTCTTCATCGGCTCGACGCTCTCGTACCTCGCGGTGGGGACCGGGAGGTTCGATCCGTCGCTCTCGTACGAGCTGTTCGTCGCGCGAAGCCACCTCAAGCTCAGCCCACGCACGCTGGCGGCCCTGTTCGCGCTCGTCGTCACCGGGCTCGTGCCGGGCATCGTGCTCGGGCTCGCGTGGTCGCTCCTGCGCGACGCGAAGGAGCGACGCGCCTACCGGCGGGGCGAGCTCTTCGTGCGCCCGCGCATGCCGGCGACGCTGCTCATGACGCTCATCTCGATCGGCGGGGTCGCGATCGGCGTGTGGGCGCTCACCGTCGTGCTGTCGGTCATGAGCGGCTTCGAGGCCGATCTGAAGCGGAAGATCCTCGGCCAGAACGCCCACGGCATGCTGCTCACCTACGGCCAGAACGAGCTCACGGACTGGCGCGCCACGCGCGACCGGGTGCTCGCCGTGCCGGGCGTCGAGGGCGCGACGCCGATCCTCTACAACGAGGTGATGCTCTCGGCCGGGCAGAACCTGACCGGCGCGATCGTGAAGGGCGTCGACGTCGCGTCGGTCGGGACCGTGACCGAGCTGCCCGAGTCGATCGAGGAGGGGAAGCTCGCCTGGCTCGAGGAGCCCGCGCAGATCCCGCTCCCCGGCCGCGGCGACCACGCCGAGGAGGCGCGTCCCCCCGTGCGCGCCGGGAAGGTCCTGCCTGGCATCGTCGTCGGCCGCGAGCTCGCGCGGCAGCTCCGCGTGTTCGTCGGCGACCAGGTCAACGTCGTCTCGCCGTTCGGCGATCTCGGTCCGGCGGGCCCGCAGCCGAAGAGCCGGCCCTTCCGCGTGGCGGCGATCTTCCGCAGCGGGATGTTCGAGTACGACTCGAAGTTCGCCTATGTCGAGCTCGCCGAGGGGCAGCGGTTCTTCGGCACCGGTGACGCCATCACCGCGTTCGAGCTCAAGGTCCACGACCCGGACGCCGCCCGGACGGTGATGGGGCGGGTGGTGTTCGAGCTCGGCGGCTGGCCGTTCCGGGCCCGGGACTGGACGGAGCTGAACCGCAGCCTCTTCTCCGCCCTGCAGACCGAGAAGGTCGTGATGGCGGTGATCCTCGGCTTCATCGTGCTCGTCGCGACGTTCACGATCGTCGCGACGCTCGTCATGCTCGTCCTCGAGAAGCGCAAGGAGATCGGGGTCCTGAAGTCGATGGGCGCGGGGGTGCCGAGCGTGATGAAGATCTTCATGGCCGAGGGCGTCACCATCGGCGCGGTCGGCACCGCGTTCGGACTGCTGCTCGGCTACGGCACCTGCCTGCTCGTCGACAAGGTCGGCATCCCGCTCGATCCCGAGGTCTACTACATCTCCAACCTGCCCGTGGTGATCGACCCCTCGCAGTTCGCGCTCGTCGCCCTCGCTGCGCTCGCGCTGTCGTACCTCGCGACGCTCTACCCCGCGACGAAGGCCGCCCGCCTGAACCCGGTCGACGGGCTCCGGAGCGAGTGATGACCTCTCCATTCGTGCGCATCGAGGGGCTCACGAAGACGTACCTCATGGGCGACCGGCGGCTCGAGGTGCTGCGCGGTCTCGATCTCGAGATCGCGGCGGGCGAGCTCGTGGCGCTCACCGGGCCCTCCGGGGCGGGGAAGAGCACGTTCCTCCACCTCCTCGGCACGCTCGACGTGCCGACCGGAGGCCGGATCCTCTTCGACGACGAGGATCCCTTCGAGCGCGGGGAGGAGGGGCTCGCCGCCTTCCGCAACGAGACGGTCGGGTTCGTGTTCCAGAGCCACCACCTGCTGCCCGAGTTCACCGCGCTCGAGAACGCGATGATGCCGGCGCTCATCCGCCGCGTACCGCGGGCGGTGGCGCGGCGCCGGGCGGCGGAGATGCTCGCCCTCGTCGGCCTCGCCGAGCGCACCGAGCACCGCCCCGGCGAGCTCTCGGGCGGCGAGCAGCAGCGCGTCGCGCTCGCGCGCGCGCTGTGCCTCCGGCCGCGGCTCCTGCTCGCGGACGAGCCCACCGGCAACCTCGACCCGGCGACCGCGGAGGGCATCCACCAGCTGCTCGCCGACCTGAACGCGCAGATGGGCATCACCGCGGTGGTGGTCACGCACAACGAGCGGCTCGCGTCGGCGCTGCCCCGGCGGCTTCGCCTCGACCGGGGGCGGCTCGCGTGAGCGGTCCTCCCGCGGGATCGCGCCGGCCCGAGGCGCGGCCGGAAGGAAGAGGTTTGAGCTTTTCGGGGTGTCGGTTTAGATTCCGCGGCTCCGTGAAGGGACCGACCGACCACGCGGCCGCGCTCGTCGCGCTGCTCCTCGCCGCCGCCGGCGTCCTCGTCCCTGCCCGGGCCGCCGCGCAGGAGGCGCCGCCGCTGGAGATCACGGCGGGCGCGACGCTCGCGGACGTCCGGGTCGAGGGGAACCGGCGCGTCGAGGTGGACGCGATCCGCGCCGCGATCTCGCAGCGCAAGGGCCAGCCCTACGATCCGCGCGCGATCGCGAAGGACATCCGCGCGTTGATGAAGCTCGGGTTCTTCTCGGACGTGGTCGTCGAGGTGCAGGGCACGTCGTCCGCGCCCGTCCTCGTCTACCGGATCACCGAGCGCCCCACGGTGCGCGAGGCGCGCATCGAGGGGAACGACGCGCTCTCGAAGGACGATCTCAAGGACACGGTCGAGCTGAAGCCGTTCTCGATCCTCGATCTCGTCGCCGTCCGCAAGGACGTGAAGAAGATCAAGGAGAAGTACGCCGAGAAGGGCTACTACCTCGCGGACGTCACCTCCCGGATCGACGAGCGGCCCGACAACCAGGTCGACGTCGTCTACGTCATCGACGAGCGCGCGAAGGTGCAGGTGAAGGAGGTCCGCTTCCTCGGGAACGCGCACGTTCCCGACGGCGACCTCCTCGCCGTGATGCAGACGCGGCCCGGCGGCTACCTCTCGTTCCTGAGCTCCGTCGGCACCTACCGCGAGGAGGCGTTCCAGCACGACCTCCAGGGCGTGCAGGCCGTCTATCTCGACCGCGGCTACGTGAACGTGAAGGTCGGGACGCCGTCGGTCGCGATCTCACCCGACAAGCGCTTCCTGCACGTCACCATCCCTGTCGAGGAGGGCGAGCAGTACCAGATCGGCGAGATCGCCTTCTCCGGGGAGCTCCTCGGCCGCGAGCCGATGCTGCGCCGTATCGTGCGCACGAGGCGCGGCGAGATCTTCTCGCGCACCAGGATCCAGCAGGACCTGTTCGCCGTCGGCGACGTCTACCGCGACCTGGGGCACGCCTACGCGAACGTGGTCCCGCTCACGCAGACCGATCCGAAGGCGCGCACGCTGTCCCTCACCTACGAGATCCAGCCCGGGCCGAAGGTGCGCTTCGAGCGCATCGACGTCATCGGCAACGACAAGACGCGCGACAAGGTGATCCGGCGCGAGCTCCGCATCTACGAGGGGGAGCTGTTCTCGGGCACGGGCCTGCGCGTCTCGAAGCAGCGCGTGACCGCGCTCGGCTTCTTCGAGAACGTCGAGATCACGACGAAGCAGGGCAGCTCCGAGGACACCATCGTCGCGGTGGTCGAGGTGAAGGAGCGCGCGACCGGCACGTTCCAGATCGGCGCCGGGTTCTCGTCCTACGAGA
>DATIDF010000400.1:0-44098 GCA_035456445.1 Anaeromyxobacter sp. | reverse complement strand
GACCGCTCGTGGTGAGCGTGTCGAACCACTGGCGGGGTCGGGGTCGGGGTCGGGGTCGGCCCCTTCCCCTCCGTGAAGAAAGGGGAGGCGCCCCCTCCCGGCGCCTCCCCTCGAAACCACGTCGCGATGAGTGAAGCCGCTACTTCTTCTTTTCGGGCGCCGGCGCCACCGCGCCGTGCTCGCGCCGGAGCGTGGCCGCCTCCGCCTTGATCTCGACGAGATCGCGCGCCATCTCGCTCCACCCGTACCAGTTCGCGTAGTCCGGGTTCGCGTGGAACGCGCCCTGGAACGCGCGCATGCGGTGCTCGAGGAACATGACGAACAGCTTCTGCTCGATGGGCGTCGGGGCGTCGTGGAACGTGAGGAGGTCGGGGAACGGGAACGCGTAGTTCTTGGGCTTCGGCAGGATACCGTCCTGGTAGAGGCTCGCGATCGTGCGGATCGCCTCCGCCATCGCGTGGTCCGCGTCGCGGATCATGCCGTCCGACTGCTGGAGCTGGACCTTCGCGAACTCGCCGGAGTGGCACTGGTTGCACGTCTTCAGCATCTTCGTGCGCTCCGCCTGCCACGCCTCCTCCGTCAGGCGCGCGACGTCCGCGGCCTTCACCACCTCGAGCCGGCCGGTGGGGTTGCCCGACGGATCGAGCACGCCGAGCCCCTGCAGGATCGTGATGCGATCCGCCTTCCACTGCGGGTCGTTCTCGGGGAACGGCAGGCGGACGGCGAGGAAGCCCCAGGCCGTGCGGACCTCGTGGTTGCCCTCCTGCATGTGGCACGTCTGGCAGGTCGGGGCCGCCGAGTGCTCCGGGATCGCGCCCGTCTGCTTCAGCGCGTTCCTGACGCCATGCTTGGAGCCGCTGTACATCTCCCACTGTGGGTGATCGAACCCCATGTGGCAGGTCTGGCAGGCCTCGGGGCGGCGGGCCTCCGCCTTCGAGAAGAGGTGGCGGGTGTGGCAGGCGTCGCAGGAGGCGTTCCCGTACGGCCCCGCGACCTTTCGGAGCTCCGCCTGCTCCTCGGCCGTCTTGAGCCCGATCTTGTGGCAGCCGCCGCAACCCTTCAGCCCCTCGCGGATGGCGACCGGCTGGTAGTGGAACGTCGGCATCGCCTTCACGGCCGCCCACGCGAACGCGTGCTTCCCCTTCTTGAACTGCGCGACCTGCGCGTCGTGGCACTGCGCGCAGGTGTCGGGCGTCGGCATCGTCGCCTTCGCGAAGTCGTCCTTCGACTTGTGCGCCGCGCCGTGGCAGGCGGTGCAGTCGACCTCGACCTGCGAGTGCCGCGACAGCTCCCAGTCCTTCACGATGTTCGGGTTCACCTTCGCGTGGCAGGTGACGCAGGCGCCGCCGGCGCCGCCGGGCTTCGCGGCGGGCTTGGCAGCGGCCGGCTTCGTCGCCGCCGGCTTACCTGCCGCCGCGGCCGGCTTCTTCTGTGCCGCCGCCGGTCCGGCGAGGACCGCGAGCGCCGCGGCGAGCATGATGCGAGCCTTCATCGACATGAGGCCTCCGAGGTGGGTGTCGCCGCCGGCCACGAGCCGGGCGGGTGCTGCTCGGCGGCGGCGAGCAGATGCTGCCACCGCAAGGAGTGAAGGACGCGCGGCTCGCGCGGGGAACCCCAAGCTGGCCGGCCGGCCGCCGGGCGACGGCTCCGGGCGAGCGGTTCACCACCGACAGGTGAGATCACGGAGGATCACGGGCGGGCTTCGCCCCCGGCGCTGCCTCCTCGGGGTCTTCCGCCACGTACGTCGGGAACACCCCGATCACGTCCGGGAATGCGTGCACGAGCCGCTCGGCGAGGGCCTCGAGCGCCCCGCCGGCCGGTCCGGTGAACATGGCTGCGAGGCGGCGGTCGCCGTCGCCGCCCAGGAGCTCCAGCCCCGGCTCGTGGAGGAGCCGCGCCGCGACGCGCGGGGCGGCGCCGGGGGCGGTCTCGATGATGACGCCGGCGACGATCACGCGGTCTCGACCTTCTCGACCTTCACCGCGCAGATCTTGAACTCGGGCTGCTTCGAGACGGGGTCGACGGCCTCGATGGTGACCCGGTTGCACATGTGCTCCGCGTCGTGCATGTGCACGAACACGAGGCCGGGGCGCGCGCCCGGCGTGAGCCTCGCGCGGAACGTCTCCGCGCCGCGCCGTGAGGTGATCTTCACGCGATCGCCGGTCCGGATGCCCAGCTTCGCGCCGTCGTCCGGGTGCAGCTCCGCGACCGCCTCGTAGTTCGCGTCCCGGAGCTCCCGGCAGTTTCGGGTCATCGTGCCCGTGTGCCAGTGCTCGATGATTCGGCCGGTGGTGTAGTGAAAGGGATACTCCGCGTCCGCCACCTCCGCCGGAGGCTGCTGCGGCCTGAGCCACACGACCGCGCGTTGATCGGGCCGCCCGTAGAACTTCACGCGCTGCGGGTGATCGGCCGGGACGAGCGGATCCTCGCCCTTCACGTAGCGCCGCTTCGTGCCGGGGTGGCCCGGGGAGGGCAGGGGCCAGAGGAGCCCGTGCGCCTCCTTCAGCGCCGCCCGGCTCATGCCGCTGAAGTCGTACGCCGTCCCCTTGCAGAGCGTGAGGATCTCCTCCCATGCGTCCGCGGGCTTTCGCCACGGCAAGAGCTTCCCGTGCCCGAGCCGCCGCGCCAGGTCGCAGAGGATATCGAAGTCAGGGCGCGCGGCGCCGGCCGGCTTCACTGCCTGCTCGAGCAGCTGGTAGCGGCGCTCGGTGCAGCCGTAGACGCCTTCCTTCTCCGCCCAGAGCGCCGCCGGCAGGACCACGTCCGCGAGCTCCGACGTCCGCGTCGGGTGGAACGCCTCGGCGACGACGAGGAACGTCCGGCGCTCCTCGAGCGCCTTGCGCCAGCGGTCCACGTTCGGCAACGACTGGCCGGGGTTCGTGGTCATGACGTAGAGGGCGTGGAGCTTCCCGTCCTCGAGCGCCTTGAAGAGGTCCATCGTCGCGAGCCCGTTCTCGGGCCGGATCGTGCCGGGCGGCACGTTCCAGAGCTTCTCCATCTCGGCGCGGTGCTTCTCGTTCGCGACGAGGCGCCCGTAGGGGAGCAGGTGCGAGAGCGCGCCCCCGTCGCGCACGCCGCCGCAGGCGTTCGGCTGGCCGGTGAGCGACAGCGGCGTCGAGCCGGGGACGCCGATCTTGCCGGTGACGAGGTGGAGGTTGTGGACGAGGTTGTTCGCCCAGACGCCCTTCGTGCGCTGGTTCAGGCCCATCGTCCACATCGAGGTCGCCGTCCGGCCCTTCTCCCCGAACCAGCGCGCCGCGGTGACGATGTCCTCCGCCCGGGCGCCGGAAATTTCGGCGGCGCGCGCGGGGGTGTACCCGGCGACGAACGCCACGTAGTCCGCCCAGCTCTTGTTCGACTCCTTCCCCTCGCCGAACGCGAGGTGCGCCTTCACGAACTCCTCGTCCACGAGGCCCTCCGCGACGAGGACGTGCGCCATGGCGTTCAGGATCGCGAGGTCGGTGCCGGGCGTGAACGAGATGTGCAGGTCGGCGAGCCGCGAGGTCGGCGTCACGCGCGGGTCGAGGACGATGACCTTCACGTCGCGTCCGGTCTGCTTCCGCCGCGCCATGCGCTCGAAGACGATCGGGTGCGCCTCGGCGGCGTTCGAGCCGACGAGGAGCATCACGTCCGCGTGGTCGATGTCCTCGTAGCAGCCCATCGGCTCGTCCTTGCCGTACGTCGAGACGTAGCCGCCGACCGCCGACGCCATGCAGAGGCGTGGGTTCCCCTCCACGTTGTTCGTGCGGATACCAGCCTTGAAGAGCTTGTTCGCGGCGTAGGTCTCCTCCGTGAGCCCCTGGCCGGAGCCATAGAAGCCGACCGAGTCCGGGCCGTGCTCCGCGATGGCGGCCTTGAACCGCGCGGCGACGAGCGCCATCGCCTCGTCCCAGCTTGCCGGGACGAGCTTGCCGCCCTTGCGCACGAGCGGGCGAAGGCAGCGATCCGGCGCGGTCATTATCTGCGGCAGGAGGAATCCCTTCAGGCACAGGAGGCCGCGGTTGTGGTTGTCGCGGTCGCCCTTCACGGCGAACACCTTGCCGTCGCGGACGCCCACGTAGAGGCCGCAGCCGGTGCCGCAGTACCGGCAGACGCTCTTCACCCACCGCTCGCCCGAGGCGGCGAGCGCGTCGGACGGCAGGCCGAGCCCGGCGAGGGCCGAGGCGGCGGCGGAGGCCTTGAGGAAGTCGCGGCGCGTGAAGGACATGGTCGTCTCCAGAGCGTGGGTCACTTCGCGTGCGGGTTCGGCTTGCCCGGGGCGGCGAGCCCGTGCGGCGCGTGGCAGTCGAAGCAGCGCGCCGACTCCTTCGCGGCGCGGCCCTTCGCGGGGACGGTCGCCGCCGCCTGGACCGGGTGGCAGCCCTGGCAGCGCTGCGCGGCTGGCACCTTCGCGAAGTCCCTCCCCGTCGAGCCATGGCACACGAAGCACTTCACGAGCAGCAGGCCGTGCTGACCGTCCTCCCACTCGCGGAAGACGTCGGGGGTCGCGTCCCGGTGGCAGGTCTCGCACGCGTCGGCCGCCGGGTTCGGGCCGGCGTCCGGGTGGCCGCGGCCCGGCTTCGCGGGCGCGGCCGCGGCGACGAGGAGCGCGATCGAGAGGAACGGCAGGGCGGGGATCGATCGAGACATCTCGGCCTCCGGGAATGGACAGGAACGAGGCCCTCCGGCGGCCGCCCCGCCGCGGCTCGCGACGGGGCGACACGGCGCGCGCAGGGGGACGCGGCCGGAGGGTCTCCCCGCTCGCCTACTTGGTGATCGAGGCGGGCTGCACCGCGGGCGCGCTCGGCGCGGGCGGCGGCGGCGGGATGGTCACGATGGCGACGGTCGGCTTGAAGGACGGATCGCGGAGCGCGAGCTGGCCCTGGCGCGACGCGTCGATGGACTCGAACAGCACGCGGGCCGCCTCCTGCGGCGCGTGGAAGCCGGTCGAGTTCTCCGCCTCGACGAAGTCGAAGAGGAACTGCGCGCGGCGCTGGAGGAAGCGCGCCTTCTCGAGGTCGGCGTCGGTCTTCCCCGCGTCCTTCGCGGCCTTGAGGTCGCCGATGAGGGCGACGAGCGCGTCGAAGGCCTGCTCGCGGAGCTCGAGGTGCTTGTCCTGGATCGCCTCGACCCGGGCCTTGAGCTCCTCCTCCGGCCACTTGTGGCAGCCCTGGCAGGCGCGGTTCAGGTTCAGCACGGGGCTGCGCACCCAGTGGTCGGAGACCTTGGTGCCGCCCACGCGCATGTATGGCATGTGGCAGTCGGCGCAGGCGACGCCGGAGCGGGCGTGGATGCCCTGGTTCCACATCTCGAACTCGGGGTGCTGCGCCTTGAGCGCGGGCGCGCCGGACTCCTTGTGCGTCCAGTCGCGGAACCCGATCTCGTCGTAGTACGAGACGATCTGGTCCGCCTTCATGCCCTTGGACCAGGGGAACGTGAGCCGCTTCTCGGGGCCCTTGAAGTAGTACTCGACGTGGCACTGGCCGCAGACGTACGCGCGCATCTCCTGGCGCGTCGCCATCGTGTTCGGGTCGTAGTTCGCGACGCCCTGCGAGGCCTTGAAGGCGCGGATGCCTTCGATGAAGCCGGGGCGCGTCACGCGCAGCGCCATCGTCTGGGAGTCGTGGCAGTCGATGCAGGCGACGGGGTGCTTGAAGTGCCGCTTCGCCTCCGAGTACGGCATCTTGTTGAGCACCTCGAAGCCCTTCATGATGTCGCCGTTCCCGAGCTTCTTCATCGGCACGTACACCGAGGCGTGGCACTGCCCGCAGGTACCGGGCTGCTTCGCCACCACCTGGCGCTGCGTGAAGATCTGGTCGTCGAGCGTGTACGCGTGGCCGCGCTCCTCGCGGAAGTCGGCCGCGAAGGCGTAGCCGGCCCACATCGTCTTGAGGCGCGGGTCAGCGTCCGTCTTCGACTGCGAGGTCACCGTGCGCGGATCCTGCGGCGTCGGCGTGTGGGGCATCGCCTCCGAGCCGCCGTGCTTGGTGCGGACCATGTCGGTCGTCTTCTTGTAGAGGTCGTACTCGGCGGGGAAGTTCTTCCCCCACACGGCCGGATCCTCGGTGTCGTCCGTGAGCTCGACGACGCGCACGGTCGGGTTCTTCGCCTCGCTCTTCTTCTCCGCGACGTTCACGAGGAGCGCGGCGGCGAGGACGGCGGCGAGCGCGAAGGCGCCGGCGACGAGGCCGAGGAGGAGCCCGCGCTTCTTCGGGGCGGTTTCGGGGGTCATCTGCGTTTCTCCTTGGTGAGGTGAGACGTTCAGCGGAGGTGTCCGACGGAAGCGTGGCAGCGGATGCAGGAGACCTCGCCGCCCGAGGTCATGGAGTCGACGACGGCGGCGTGGCAGTGGCGGCACTGGCCCTCGATGACCTCGCGGCTCTCCGGGCGCGCGCGGATCACGTCGGGGAACCCACCGACCGTGAACGCCATCGAGTGGTGATAGCCGTTCGTCGCCTTGGTCAGGTACTTGCCGACCGGGGTCGCCGGCGTGTGGCAGTCGTTGCAGGTGGCGAACGCGTGGTGAGAGGACTGCTGCCAGCCCTCCAGGTGCCCGGACATGACGTGGCAGTTGGCGCACGTGGCCGGGTCGTTGCCGAGGTACGACGTCCCCTTCGCGTACGCGAAGGCGTAGCCGCCGACGCCAGCCGCGACGCCGAGGGTTCCGGCGAGGAGGAGGAGGGGCCACGAGAGGAGCGAGCTTCCGATGGGCATGAGGGGCCTCGCGAGCGAGTTGCCCCCGTCCTTCGCAAGCTGCGCGCCAGCGCGATCGGCGCGCGCATGGCAAGAGGAGACGCGAGGTTGCGCGAGCCCTGCGACAGGAGCGCGCAGCGCAGTCGGATGCACGCGCACAGCGGATCGGATGCACGCATCCGAGCGCGCCGGGCGCCATCAGTGACGCTACGTGAAAACACGTGCGGCCCGCCCGTCGAGGAGACGAGCGGGCCGCGTGCGTGGGGCGCCGCCGGCGGGGGCGGCGCGTTGCCGCGCTACTCCATGGAGACGCTGTTCACGCCGTAGCAGGAGAGCGCGAGGAGGCTCGTGCGCTGCCACTTGCGCGCGGGGTTCGACACGAAGTGCAGCGAGTAACGCTTCGCCTCGGGCAGCGAGCCGATCCGCTCGATCCAGTGGATGAACGACTTGAAGCCCGACGAGTTGCAGAACTCGAGCTCGCGCAGGTCGACCCGGATCCGCTTCTGCCCGAGCTTCGCGAGCTCACCGTGCACGGCGTCGACGAACGGGTTCAGGATCACCGCCGGGTTGACGGTGCTGATCGTGCCGCGGAACACGACGCGCGGACCCTGCACGTCGCTCGCGAGCAGGGCGGAGTACTTGTCGTCTGCGACCTGGAACGGGTTCGACGGGACCGGCAACTCAGACATGGGCTCCTCCGGGAACTTTCAAGGCCGGCGCGCGCAGCGCGCCGGAGGCATGTACGGTGACGCGGCCACCCAGGCGGCTCAGCGAGAGCTCGAGCTGCGCCTCGAAGCGGACACGCGCGAGGCCGAGCCCGCCGCGGACGGTGGCGGGGGTCGTCGTCATCTCGGCGAGGTAGTGGCGGAGCGCGTCCGGCTCGGAGTTCATCCGCTCGATGCGCTCCTTCAGCGACTGGAACTCCGCCTCGGTGCAGCGGTTCGTCACCGCGACCTCGACGCGATCGGCGTCGGGATCCACCTCGAGGACGAGATCCACCTCCTCGTCGTGCGAGAACGGCACCGCGTTCTGCATCAGCTCGTGCACCGCGAGGGCGAGCTGCGACTCGCGGTTCGCGGCCACGTCGCACGCGCAGGCGCAGAACGACTCGACGAAGCGCCGGATCTCGTCGATGAAGACCCAGGGCGGCTTCATCCGCAGCATGAGGTAGATGGGCTGGCGCGGGTCGGGCTTGATCTCAGGCATGGGGCTGGCGCCTCAGGACGACTGCGGTCATGTCGTCCGCCTGCGTGGCGGCGAACGCCTCGACCCTGGAGAAGATCGCGGCGAGCGCCTGCGAGGCGGACGCGGTGTTCACGGCGGGCTCGGAGAGCATCTGGGCGAGGCGGTCCTCGCCGAAGAGGTCACCCCGTGCGTCCGGCGCCTCGACGACGCCGTCGGTGATGAGGCAGAGCATCTCGCCCGGGCGGACCTCGAACTCGTACTCGCGCGGCTGCACGCTGGGCCCGAGGCCGCACCACGGGCCAGCGGGCTCGATGACGTCCACCTTGCCGTTCGCGCGGGAGAGGAAGATGGGCTGATGCGCGCCCGCTGCGACGAAGCGGCCGTCGCCGAGGTGGCGCGCGGCCATGAGCGTGAGGTAATCGTCGCGGCGCATCCGGCGGCGGACGTTCTCGTGGACGACGCGGTTCACCGCGGCGATGACGTTCTTCGGCGAGGAGCGCGGGTTGTCGGCGATCGCCGCGTAGGCGGCGGCCTGCGCCATCATCATCACCAGGCCCGAGTTGATGCCGTGGCCGGAGACGTCGCCGACGAGCACCCAGAACGTGTCGTCGAACGGCAGGAGGTCGTAGAGGTCGCCGCCGACGTCGTCGGCGGGCTTCATGCGGGCCGCGACCTCGTAGCCCGAGAGCGACGGCGCGACCGGCAGGATCGCGGTCTGGATCCGGTGCGCGATCTCCACCTCGCGGCGGAGCGCCTCGGTGCGCTGCAGCTCGTCGCGCGAGCGCTCGACCTCGCTCACCATCACGTTGAACGAGTGGACGAGGTGCCCGAGCTCGTCGCTGTAGGTCTCGGGGACGCGCGTCGACAGATCGCCGCTCGCGACCTGCGTCATCGACTTCGTGATGTCGGTGAGCGGCCGCGCGGCCTGGCGCAGCGCGCCGATGCTCGCGACCCCGGTGGCGGCGAGGACGAGCAGGAAGAGGAGGCCGAGGATCGCGCGCAGCCAGTAGAGGCGACCGTACGCGTCGCTCTCCTGCACCGCCATGAGGGTGCGCCAGCCTGGCACCCCGGCGTGGGGGGCCGTGCGGACCGAGAGCGCGGGGTCTGCGTCGGGGAGGTCCAGGTGCTCGAGCGCGCCCGGCGCGCCCGTCGCCGCCTCCGCGAGCGCGCGCACGTGGCGAGGATCGGCGCCGGGCACGGACACCACCAGCCCGAGATCCTCGTTCGAGACCACGGGCTGGAAGCGGCCATCCTCGCCGGCGATGCCGCCGAGGAGCCGCGTGAGCCCCTGCGGCGAGATCACGGCGACGACGACGCCGACGAAATCCGCGGCGAAATCCTTCACCGGGGCGGCGACCATCACGCCGAGCGCGCCGCCCTCGGTGGGATCGAGCCGCGAGAGCGGCGCGGTCCCGGCGGCCACGCCGTCCGAGAGCTCGGCCCCGCCCTCGAGCGCCGCCTTCACCGCCGCATCACGGATCACGATGCCGCGCAGGGACACGACCGGCACGCCGCGGCGCTCGCCCGCGGCGCCCTCCCGGACGGCCGCGATGACGGCGCCGTCCATGTCGAGGAGCGCCGCCGCGGCGATGGTCCCGCCCTGATCCTGGATCGTCCGCCGGAGGTAGTCCTCGGCGAACTTCGGGTCGCCCGAGTCGACCGTCATCTGCATCGCCTCGGCCTCGGCCCAGTTGCGGACCGCGAGCGAGCGCTCGCGCTGGAACCGGACGACGGCGGCCTGCACCTCCTCCGCGCGGGCGGAGAGGTGGGAGTGGACCGCGTCGACGATCACGGAGCGCGCCACGCGCTCGAACGCGACCGCCGCCACGGCGAGGGCCAGGGCGAGGAGGACGAGGGTCGCGACGAGGAGCCGTAGGCGCAGCGAGCTCTTCGTGCGATCGGCGATGGATGCGAACATTCGCGGTCCGGGCCTAGCCCAGGCCCTCCTGCACCGCGCGGAACTTCAGGAACTCGTAGATGCGCTGCGCCTGCTCCTCGTTGATGCCCGAGTTCGGCCGGCGGAGCATCTTCTTCATGTAGCGCTTCCACTGCTGCGAGCTGAAGTGCGAGTTCACCGCGCGCGCGGACGGGTGGCACTTGTTGCACTTCGCGACCATCATCTCGTACCGGCGCTGCTGTTCCTCCGGGTACGAGGAGACGTCGATCGTGCTCGCGCCATAGTCGCGCGGATCGGGGGGCGCCTTCTCGGGCTCGGCTCCGAGCAGGAGGCCAAGGAGGGCGGTGGCTGCGAACGTGACGGGCATCAGAAGGCTCCTCCGAAGCCGAGGTGGACGGAGTTGAAGTCCTGGAACGGGGTCGTGCCGGCCGGCGTGCCGATCATCGTCTCGTCGGTCCAGTACTCCCACGCGAGCTTCACGTACACGGCCTGGGCCGGGGTGAGCACGAGGCCGGCGGTGTAGCGCACGAGCAGGCTTTCCGGCGTGAGGGTCGAGGGGCCCGGGAGCGGCACGCCCTTCCGGCGGAGCTCGTCGTAGCGGTAGACGAGGTCGAGGCGCTTTCCGAGCGGGTGCTCGATCTCGGCGTACCAGCCCTCCTTCACCACGAAGGGGTCGACGATCGCCCACTTGTAGCCGCTCGCCGACGTGTCGACGTCGGTGCGCCGCGTCGCGTACTCGCCGCGCAGCGTGAACGGGCCGAGCTTCATCGACGCGTCCGCGCCCACGGCGACGTACTCGAGCTTCGCCGCCCGGTCGTAGCGGCCGCCGGTCGCGGAGGCGCCGACGCTCACGTCGCCGAAGAACCCCTTGCCGTCGGAGGACACGGTGAACGCGACGCGCGCGCCGCCCGCAGGCTGATCGTTGTTGTCGGTGTAGTAGACGGTGCGCAGCGAGGTGAAGTCGAGGTCGTTCGAGCCGCGCATCCCGGCGACGCCGTAGAGCCCGTACCAGACCTGCACGCTCTCGCCGAGCCAGGTGACGCCGTACAGGAGCGCACCCGTGTCGGAGTACGGCTGCGGGATGACGCCGAGGTTCATCGAGTTCTTCTCGCCGTAGGCCATCCGCCCCATGTCGTAGATGAGCGGCGCGGACGCGGTCTTGTGTCCGGACGGATCGACCCGGTTCGCGTATTCACCGAACGGCACGGCGATGCGGCCGACCTGGAGGTTGAACCAGGTCTTCGGCGTGTAGTCGAGGTGGGCGTGCTCGAGGTCGATGCCGTGGCAGCTGAAGCAGGCCTTCGCGGAGAATGCGAGGTCGTCGTGGATGTCGACCTGCACCTTGAGCGAGGCGTCCGGCGAGACGCTCCGCGGCGCGCGCGTCCTCACGTCGCGCTGGTCGATGCCCCAGTAGTCCACGTAGACGGACCCGGAGACGATCACGTTGTCGTCGCCGGCCGCGGCGGTAGCCGCCCACGTGACGAGAGCGGTGGCGAGGGCGAGCGCGGCGGCCCGGGCGGTCCGCCCGAGTGGGCAGCAACTAGTCATTCGGCGCTCCGTTCAGGATCCACGTCTCGATCGCCTGGATGTCCGCCTCTTCGAGGAGGGCGTCGCCGATCGGCATCGGCGTTCCGACCGACCCGACGGTCCCGGCGACGTCGCGCAGCTTCAAGACCAGGTAGCTGTTCGCCGGGTCGAAGGGCTCGACGAGGTCCATCGGCGCCTGGAACGAGGGAGCGTTGACGAGCGCGCCGTGGGCGAGGTCGGCGTCGAGCGGCGGATACGCTTGCGGGAACGCGCCGGAGTGGCAGGAGGCGGTCGCGCAGCGGGGCACGATGATCTCCTGCACGAGCGTGGAGAACGGCTGAGAGGGCCCCACGGGCCCGACCTGTCCCGGCTGCTTCTCGCCGAGGTCCGGCGCGGGGGCGCAGGCGGCGAGCGCGGCGGCGAGCGCCATGGCGGCGGCGCGTGTCACGGGCTGCCGCCCGAAGCCCCGCCCATCCCGAGCCTGTCGAGGGACGCGAGTCGATGTGCGGCGGCCAGGGCGGCCGTCGCGCGTGTGCTGTTCTCGAGAATGCGCGGCCGTCGCGCATCGTCACGGCCGAATCGCATGTCCGTCCTCCCCGCCGCGACGGCGCATCCGCCGCGGAGTGGTCCCGGCGCGCATCGTACGTGCCGAGATCCTGTGGGTGTCAACTTCGTGGCTGTCGCTCGGCCGCGGGGCGCGCCGCACCTCGGCGCCGGAGCGCGGCGCGCCGGCGACGGGCGCGCACCTCGGCGACCGACCGTGGAATGTGCCTCCCGGTTGCTTCGTGATATTTGCGACGGGCGCGTATCCGGAGGATGTCCGCGCGCGCGTGCCGGGGAGGCAATGATGAGCGGCAGATTCACGAGGAGCGCATACGTCGCAGCGGTGACGCTCGCGCTCGCCGCGTGTCAGCAGGCGCCGAAGCTCGGGCCGCACGTCAGCGCGCCACCGCCGAAGGGTCCGAGCATCGCGATCGGCGCGGCCGAGGTGGACGCCGCGCGGCGCGTCGTCGTGACGGTCCAGGTCACGCGCGACGGCAAGGCGCTCGGGCTCGAGGCGGCGCGCGCGCTCGGCCCGGCGTTCACGCTCGCGGCGCTCGGCACCGAACCGGTGAGCGGTTTGCTCGCGTGGAGGAGCCTCGTGCTCTCCGGCGCGGAGACGCTCGAGAACCTCCCCGTCGCCGGCCCCGGCACGCCGCCCGCCGCGGTGCTCGTGAACGCGCGGCAGCCCGGCGCGGACACCGAGGGGAGCTGGAGCGAGAAGGGGGGCGGCACCTTCACGTACACCTTCGCGACGGCGCTGCCGCAGGAGCAGTCGCTCTCCGAGACGCTGCGCGTCGGCGTGTTCCTTGCCGGCGTCCAGGGCACGGTGCTCACCACCTCGACGTACGACTTCGTGCCGGACCACTCGCCGCTCATGGGCCGGGAGCTCGTGGTGGACGCGGCGTGCGAGACCTGCCACGGCCTCGTGCGCGCTCACGGCGACTCGCGCATCGGAACCAAGATCTGCGTGACCTGCCACACCTACCAGCACGCGGACGGCCAGACCGTCGACCCCGCGGCGCCGGCCTCCGCGCTCCCCACGACGAACCCGAACCCGCTCGAGCTCGGGCGCCTCGTTCACCGCATTCACCGCGGGAAGAGCCTGCCGACCCTGTACGTCGCGAGCACCGCGAGCGATGGAACGCTGGATCCGGCGCCGCAGCCGTACGGCGAGGTGCAGCCGCCGCTCCCGTTCCGCGCCGGCTCGAACAAGCTCCCCACCGACCCGAGCTGGATCGGCCGGCGCTTCGCGGTCGTTGGCGAGCTCTCCCGCGAGCGCGTCTTCGGCAAGATCGCGAGCCGCTCCGACAACGGCCAGACCGCGAAGGTCGTCGCCGCGGGGGTCACGTTTCCGCGCGACTACCGGAGCTGTGACGCATGCCACACGAACGACGCCGCCCAGGTCGCCGCGATCGACACCGAGATCTCTCGGCGGACCTGCCACGGTTGCCACACCGACGTCTGGTTCGAGGGTCCGGTCGCGCCCGCGACCGAGGCGCTTCCGCCCGACGTCTTCCACCTCGCCCACCCGGGCGGCCCGCAAGTGGATGACTCGAAGTGCAAGGGATGCCACGTGGAGGGGCCGAACGTGATCGTGCCGATGAAGGACGCTCACGTCCCGCCGTACCAGCACGCCCGCTACTCGAAGCCCGTGGTCGAGATCGTCTCGGTGACGAACCTCAGGCCGGGCCTCGCGCCGACCATCGTGTTCAAGGTCTCGGATCGTAACGGTCCGATCCGGGATCTCGTCGCCCCCTCGCCGTCGGCGGACGGGAACGTTCCCGCCAGCAACGTGCCGCGTGCGCTCTCCCGGCTCACCATCTCTCTCGCCGGGCCGGCGGCGCCCGACATTCGCAACCTCGGCACGGCGAGCCTGCCGCTCAGCGAGAGCTTGATCGGGAACGCCACGCGCCCGCCGCCGACCTCCGACGCGGAGGGTAGGTTCACGTTCACGTTCCCCGACACGAAGCCGATCCCGGGCGGCATGGACGGCACCTGGATCGTCGTGATCGAGGCGCGACGCTCGAACCAGCCGTCGGGAGGAACGGCGCCCTTCTGGGACGCGACCGCCAAGCGCCTCGTGTGGCCGTACACGGGCGAGTCCGTCACGGAGATCCCGGACAACGCGATCGCGTGGGTGGATACCGCGACGGGCGAGCTCGGCGGCGGCGCCCCGCCGCGCCGAAAGATCGTCGACCTCGCGAAGTGCAATGCCTGCCACCTGCGCCTCACGTTCCACGGCGGTCGCAACCAGGTCGAGTGGTGCGCCGCCTGCCACGCGCCGGACAAGACCGATTGGTCGCGCCGGGCTGCGATCGCGAAGGACCTCGCGGGCAACGTGAACATCGCTGGGACCTATGACGGAATCGAGGAGCGGACCATCCATTTCAAGGTGCTCGTGCACCGTCTCCACACCGGGGGCCGCTCCGGGCCGGCCGAGCTGTCCGCCATCATGCCGTTCGTCATCTATGGGTACTCCGGCCCGAGCTTCCATGATGACGGTGAGTTCCCGAACGACCTCCAGCGCTGCACCAGCTGCCACCTCGAAGGCACCTATCGGCTCGAGTCGGTCCCCGCCGATGCGTCACCCACGATCGCGAACGAGACCTCGACCGTGCTGCACGCGGCGACCACCGCCCACTCGCCCAACGAGCCCGCGACGCCTCCCATCAGCGCCGCGTGCCTGGGTTGCCACGGAACCGCCTACTCGGCGTTCCACGTCGCGCGCTACACGTCGGACGGCAAGGAGCAGTGCGCGGCGTGCCACGGGGTGAAGGGGTCGGAGTCGGTGGACAAGGTCCACGCGCTCCCGATCCCGGTGGTGCCGCAGACGCCGTAGCGCGAGACAGCGCGAGGCCGAAACGAAGCCCCGGCGCCCCGCGGCGTCCGGGGCTTCTTCTCGATCCGCGTGCTCCGCCTGGCCCGCTACCGCGACGTACCCTGGGGCTTCGGCGTGGGTGCCGGCGGCGCCGCGCCCGGCGCCGTCCCGGTCGTCTGGCTCGGTCCGGGCTGCGCCGTCGGGATGGCGACGATCTTCACGGTGGGCTGGAACGCCGCGTCGCGCAGGACGAGCTGCCCCTGCCGCGCGTAGTCGATCGAGTCGCCGAGGATCCGCAGCGCCTCCTGCGGCGCGTGGAAGCCGGTGGAGTTCTCCGCCTCGACGAAGTCGAGGAAGAACTGGGCGCGCCGCTGCAGGTAGCGCGCGGCGGTGAGCTGCTCCTCGGTCGCCTTCCCCCCGCCCTGCGCCTTCTCGAGATCGGCGATGAGCCCCATGAGCGCGTCCATCGCGAGGTTGCGCTGCTTGAAGAAGCGGTCCTGCTCGGTGAGCACGCGGCTCTTCAGCTCGTCCGGCTTCACGTCCCCGTGACACCGCGTGCACGACGCCTCGACCTTGAGGAGCGGGCTGTTCACCTGATGGTCCGTGATCTTCTCGCCCTTGTACTGGATCTCCGGCATGTGGCAGTCGACGCAGCTCACCCCGGAGCGGCCGTGGATGCCCTGGTTCCACATCTCGAACTCGGGGTGCTGGGCCTTGAGCGCGGGCGCGCCGGTCGTCTTGTGGACCCAGTCCTTGAACTTCACCTCGTCGTAGTACGCGACGATGTCGTCGACCTGGATGCCCTTCGCCCACGGATAGGTGAGCTGCTTGTCGTCACCCTTGAAGTAGTACTCGACGTGGCACTGGCCGCAGACGAACGCGCGCATCTCCTTCTGCGACGCCTGCCTGTTCACGTCGTAGTCCTTCACGCCCTGCTTCGCCTTGAGCTCGCGGATGCCGTTGATGAACCCGGGCCGCGTCACGCGCAGCGCCATCGTCCCGGGCTCGTGGCAGTCGATGCAGGCCACCGGGTGCTCGACGAGCTTGCGCGTCTCCATGTACGGCATCGCGTTCATCTTGCGGAAGCCGGCCTGGAGGTCGCCGTTCCCGAGCTTCTTGTAGGGGACGTAGACGGAGCCGTGGCATTGCATGCACGACCCCGGCTGCTTCACGACCGCCTGGCGCTTCGTGAAGGTCTGGTCCTCGAGCATGTACGCGTGGCCTCGCTCCTCGCGGAAGTCGACGCTGAACGCGTAGCCGGCCCACATCGTCTTGAGCCGCGGGTCCTCCTCGATCTTCTCCTGCGAGACGACGGAGCGCGGGTCCGCCTCGTCCGGAGTGCGCGGCAGCGCCTCCGAGCCTCCGTACTTCGTCCGGACCTGGTCGACGGTCTTCCGATAGGTCTCGTACTGGAGCGGATACTCCTTGCCCCACACCGCCGGATCCGTCGTGTCGTCGGTGATCGCCTGCCCAGCCTGGGCGGCGGGCCCACCCTTCGCGGCCGGCTTCTTCGCCTTCGGCTCGGGCTGCCTGGCCTTCGCGGCCGGCGTGGGCTTGCCTGGCTCGGGACCCGTCTGCGCCTTCGCGAGCGTCGCGGCGGCGCCGAGGAGCGCGACGAGGCCGAGGGCGACCGCGGCGCGGCGGCTCTGGCGAGTCGTGTCGTTCATCCCCCGGAATCTGCGGAGGGGCGCGGCAGGGTGACGCGCCCAATGCGGGGAGGCCCCTGCGGGCCGCGTGCGGACGGACGCCCGCGGGGGAGCCGTGCCGGCGGTTTGGCTCCGGACGCAGCGCGCCGGGGCTCACCGGTAGTCGTCGCGGGAGAGCCCGTACGCCTTCATCTTCTCGTACAGGTTTCGCTCGGCGATCCCGGCGGCGCGCGCGACCTCGCCGATGCGCCCGCGGTGCTCCTTCAGCAGGCGCGTGAGGTACTCGCGCTCGAAGCGCTCGACGAGCCGCTGCTTCGCCTCGAGGAGGGGCAGGGAGGGATCGACGAGCGCAGTCGCGCTGCACGTCTCGGCGCGCGGCCCGGCGCCGAGGATCGGCGCGACCGCCGCCCACCCCATGAGCACGGCGCGCTCGCACAGGTTCCGGAGCTCGCGGACGTTGCCCGGCCAGGGGTAGGCGCGGGCGGCGGCGATCACGTCCGGCGGGGGGATGGGCCCGCGCCGGCCGTAGCGCTTCGCGAACGAGCCGAGGAAATGCTCCATCAGCGCGGGCAGGTCGACCGTGCGCTCGCGGAGCGGGGGCAGGCGGATCGGGATGACGTTCAAGCGGTAGTAGAGGTCGTCGCGGAAGCGCCCCTCGCGCACCAGCGCCTCGAGATCGCGGTTCGTCGCGGCCACGATGCGGACGTCGACGCGGATCGCGTCCTGGGCGCCGACGCGCGTGAGCTCCTGCTCCTGGAGCACGCGGAGCAGCTTCGCCTGGATGGCGAGGTCGAGATCGCCCACCTCGTCGAGGAAGAGCGTAGAGCCGTGCGCCTGCTCGAAGCGGCCAATGCGGCGCGCCACCGCGCCGGTGAACGCGCCCTTCTCGTGGCCGAAGAACTCGCTCTCCATGAGGTCGCGCGGGATCGCCGTGCAGTTCACGGCCACGAACGGCCGCTCGCCGCGCGGCGAGCGTCGGTGGATGGCGCGCGCGACGAGCTCCTTGCCCGTGCCGGTCTCGCCGCGCAGGAGCACCGTCGCGTCCGAGTCCGCCACCTGCTCCACCATCGAGAACACCTCGCGCATCGCAGGCGAGGTCCCCACGATCTCCTCGAACCCGGCCGCCTGCTCGAGCTCGCCGCGCAGCCGCGCGACGTCGCGGCGCTGGCGCTCGTGCGCGACCGCGTGGCGGAGCACGAGCGCGAGCTCGTCGTAGCGGGTGGGCTTCGTGAGGTAGTGGAGGGCGCCCTTCCGCATCGCCTCCACCGCCGTCTCGACGGTCGCGTGCGCGGTGACGAGCACGACCGGGAGCGAGGGCCGGAGCGCGTGAACCCGGTCCATGAGCGCGATGCCGTCCATGTCCGGCATCTTGAGGTCGGAGACGACCGCGAGGGGATCCGAGTCGTCGAGGCGCGAGAGCGCCTCCGCGCCGGAGGAGGCGACGAGCACCTCGAACCCCTCGAGCGACAGGTTCGCCTTCGCCACCTTGCGGGTGCCCGGGTCGTCGTCCACGACGAGGACGAGCCCCTCGGAGGCGGCGGGCACGGTCACGGCGTCTCCAGGGCGGCGAGGATGGCGTCGGCGTCGGCGATGGCCGCGCGGCGGACGGGGAACCGGATCGCCGCGACCGTCCCGCCGCCGTCGCGCCGCGACAGCGCGAAGCGGGCGCGGTGCTGCTCGACCGCGCGGCCCACGACGACGAGGCCGAGCCCCGTTCCGGTCGGCTTCGTCGTCACGAACGGGCGCAGCACCTCGTCCAGCTGATCGGCCGGGACCCCGCAGCCCCGGTCGCGGACCTCGACCACGATGGTGCCCTCGCCGCCGGCGGTCTCGTAGCGGCTCGCGAGCTCCACCGGCTCGGTGCCGCCCGCCTCGAACGCGTTCTGGAGCAGGTTCACCAGGGCCTCGGTGATCATCGGCGCGTCCACGTCGAGGATGGGCAGATCCGGGGCGAGCTCGAGGCGTACCGCGTCCGCCGGGAGGCCGCGCGCGAGCGCGGCCTTCTGGGCGGCCTCGCGCAGGAGCCGGTTCGTGGACACCGGCGCGAAGTTCGGCTCGGCGGGGCGCGCGACCTGGAGGAGCTCGGAGACG
Organism: Anaeromyxobacter sp.; assembly: GCA_035456445.1. Taxonomy (GTDB): domain Bacteria; phylum Myxococcota; class Myxococcia; order Myxococcales; family Anaeromyxobacteraceae; genus Anaeromyxobacter. Next base: position 25,719 of record DATIDF010000400.1, on the reverse strand, counting down.
AAGCGGTTCACCCGCTGCACCTCCTCCCCGATGAGCCCCGCGTACTCGGCGACCTCGCCGTCCCGATCGAAGCGCCGCCGCAGGTACTGGGCGGCGCCGTCGATCGCGTTCAGGGGGTTCCGGAGCTCGTGGGCGATCTGTGCGGACATCTGCCCGAGCCCGGAGAGCCGCTCGGCGTCCAGGAGCCGGCGCTCGAGCGTCCGCCGCTCGGCGATGTCGCGGATCACCATGACCGTGCCGAGGTACGTACCGTCCGCCCCCTTCACCGGGGCATAGGTCGTCTCGAACCGCCCCTCGCGCTCCTTGATGATCGAGTGCGCCGGCCCGGTGTCGTCGCCGTCGCGGAGGTACCGCATGACGCGCTCGAGCATCGAGTGCGAGGCCTTCGGGTGACAGTCGCGGAGAGGTCGCCCCGGCTCGCCGGTCAGGTTGCGCAGCACGCGGCCCGCCTGGTTCACGAGCGCGACCCGGTCGTCCGCGTCGATGAAGAGGACGCCGTCCGGCATCGAGTCGAGGATCGCCTGCAGGCGCGCGAGGTCGGCCGCGCGGGCCTCGCGAGCGGCGTTCGCGGCCGCGAGCGCCTCCCCGAGCCGCTGGGTGCGGTCGGCGACCCGTCGTGCCGCCCGCAGCACGAGGACGACCGCGATGCCGATGGCGAGGAACGTGAGCCCGACGAGCGCCCAGATCCGGCGCGCCGACGCGGCGAGCCGCGGGCCGAGCTCGGTCGTGTCGAGCGCGACGAGGAGGGCGCCGTTCACGGGTGCCGTGCCGTGGCAAGAGCGGCACGAGGCGCCGTTCTGGATCGGGTTCGAGACGACGAAGCGGCTCTCGGTCCAGCGGCGCTCCGGCGCGAACCCGAGCCGCGCCGGCGCCTCGCCCGCGGCGTACCGCACCTGGCCGTCGGGGCCGGCGAGCGCCGCGGCCGCGACGCCGTGCGTGCGCGCCACGGCCGCGAGGATCGCGCCCATGCTCTCGGGCCGGTGCTCCGCCATCGCGTCCGTGACGGACCGCTCGAGCGCCTCGGCGAGCGCGCCTGCGCGCGCCTCCACGAGCCGGCGCTCCGCGCGCCCCTCCTCGCGCTGCAGATACACGCCCGCCACGCCGGAGACCACGGCGGCGACGAGGAGGAGGAGGAGGGCGGTGCGGCCCGCAGCCGCGATGCTCCCGACGGACATGGCGTCCGAACGTACCGCGGCGGGACCTGACCGGGGAAGGCGCCCGTCCGCCGCAGACGAGGCGGACGGGCGGTCGAGCCGCCGCGACAACCGGACCCCGGGAGGGCGTCAGCGCGCCGCCGCGAAGGCCTCCTCGAAGTCCTCCTTGAGGTCGTCGAGGTGCTCGATCCCGGCGGAGACGCGGACCTGGTCGGGAGTGACGCCCGCGCTCTTCTGCTCCGAGTCGCTGAGCTGCTGGTGGGTGGTCGACGCCGGGTGGATGACGAGCGTCTTCGCGTCGCCGACGTTCGCGAGGTGCGAGGCGAGCTTCACGGAGTCGATGAACTTCTTCCCGGCCTCGTAGCCGCCCTTGATGCCGAACGTGAAGACGCCGCCGAACCCGTTGCGGAGGTACTTGCGCGCGCGCGCGTGGTACGGGTGCTCCTCGAGCCCGGTGTAGTTCACCCACGCGACCGAGCTGTGCGTCTTCAGCCACCGCGCGAGCGCGAGCGCGTTGTCGACCTGGCGCTGCACGCGCAGGGAGAGCGTCTCGAGCCCCTGGAGCAGGAGGAACGAGTTGAAGGGCGAGATCGCCGGCCCGAGGTCGCGCAGCCCCTCGACCCGGGCGCGGATGATGAACTGGATGTTGCCGAACGGCCCCTTCGGCCCGAAGACGTCGTTGAACACGAGGCCGTGATAGCCCGGCGACGGCTCGGTGAAGACGGGGAACTTGCCGCTCGCCGCCCAGTCGAACTTGCCGGAGTCGACGATCACGCCGCCGATGGAGGTGCCGTGGCCGCCGATCCACTTCGTCGCCGACTCGACGACGATGTCGGCCCCGTGCTCGATCGGCCGCACGAGGTAACCGCCCGCGCCGAAGGTGTTGTCGACGATGAGCGGGATCTTGTTCTCGTGCGCGACCTGGGCGAGCGCCTGGAAGTCGGGCACGTTCCCGGCGGGGTTGCCGATGGATTCGACGTAGAGCGCCTTCGTCTTCCCGTCGATCGCCTTGCGGAGCGCCGCCACGTCGTCGCCGTCGACGAGCTTCACGCCGATGCCGAGGCGGGGAAGCGTCACCTTGAACTGGTTGTACGTGCCGCCGTAGAGGAGGCTCGTCGAGACGACGTTGTCGCCCGCCTGCGCGATGTTCGCGAGGGCGAGGAACTGCGCCGCCTGCCCGGACGCGGTCGCGAGCGCCGCGACGCCGCCCTCGAGCGCGGCGATCCGCTTCTCGAAGACGTCCGTCGTGGGGTTCATGATCCGCGTGTAGATGTTCCCGAACTCCTTCAGTGCGAACAGGTTCGCGCCGTGCTCCGCGCTGTCGAACGTGTAGGAGGTGGTCTGGTAGATCGGGACCGCGCGGGCGTTCGTGCCCGGCGCGGGCTCCTGGCCGGCGTGGACCTGCAGGGTCTCGAAGCGCAGCTTCCGGTCGGGGGGGATCGTCATCGGCTCCTCGTAGGGCTGTCCGTTAAGTGAGACGGGCATCCTATTTGGCGGAGAAGTGCGGCGTCAAGCCGCGACCCCGCCTGGCGCGCCGTGCAGGTGGTCGCGCAGCCGCCGCCTCGGAGGTAGAGTCCAACGTCCATTTTCTCCACGGAGACCAGAGCTTTGGCCGATCTCGCCCCCCGCAACGTCCCCGAGCTGTTCCTGGAGCGCGTCGGGAAGACCCCAAAGGCGGAGGCCTTCCGCTACCCGCTGGACGGCGGTTGGAAGAGCCTCGACTGGACGGAGACCGAGGCGCGGGTGCGCGCGATCGCGAGCGGGCTGCGAGCCCTCGGCGTCGCGGACGAGCAGGTCTGCGCGATCCTCTCGTGCACCCGGATCGAGTGGATCCTCGCCGATTACGGCGTGCTCTGCGCCGGCGCCGCGACGAGCACGATCTACCCTTCGTCACTCGCCGATGAGTGCGCGTTCATCCTCTCCGACTCCGGCGCGGTGGTCGCGTTCGCCGAGAGCGAGGAGCAGGTGGCGAAGCTCGCGTCGCGCCGCGCCGAGCTGCCGGCGCTCCGCCACGTCGTGACCTTCGACGGCCGTCCCAGCGCGGACGGGTGGGTGCTCACGCTCGCCGAGCTCGAGGCGAAGGGGCGGGCCCACGACGCCGCGTTCCCGGGCGAGTTCGAGGAGCGCGCCGCCGCGATCCGAGGCGACGCGCTCGCGACGCTCATCTACACGTCTGGAACGACCGGCCGGCCCAAGGGCGTGGAGCTCACGCACGCCTGCTGGGTCACGCAGTCGAAGGCCGTCGAGGAGACCGGCATCCTGAGCCACGGCGATCACCTGCAATACTTCTGGCTCCCGCTCGCGCACGTCTTCGGCAAGATGATCGGGACGGCGCAGCTGCGCATCGGATTCCCGACCGCGGTCGACGGCCGGATCGAGAAGATCGTCGAGAACCTGAGCGTCGTCCGGCCGACCTTCGTTTGCGCCGTGCCTCGCATCTTCGAGAAGGTGCACGCGAAGGTGCTGCAGAACGCGCGCGAGGGCGGGCGGGTGAAGGCGGCGGTGTTCCGCTGGGCGCTCGGGGTCGGCCTCGCGCGGTCCCGCATGCTGCGGGCGGGAAAGCGGCCGAACGCGGCGCTCGCCGCGCAGTACGCGGTCGCCGATCGGCTCGTCTTCGAGAAGGTCCGCGCGCTCTTCGGCGGCCGGCTGCAGTTCTTCGTGTCCGGCTCGGCGCCGCTGTCGAGGGACGTGGCCGAGCTCTTCGACGCGATGGGCGTCGTGATCCTCGAGGGCTACGGGCTCACCGAGTCGTCCGCCGCGACGCACGTGAACCTGCCCACGGCGCGGAGGATCGGTACCGTCGGCCCCGCGCTCCCCGGGATCGATACGAAGATCGCGGAGGACGGCGAGGTGCTCATCCGCGGGCCGTGGGTGATGCGCGCGTACCGCGGCCTCCCCGACCAGACGGCGGAGGCGCTCGATCCCGACGGCTTCCTGCACACGGGCGACGTCGGCCACCTCGACGCCGACGGCTTCCTCACCATCACCGACCGCAAGAAGGACCTCATCAAGACCTCCGGCGGCAAGTACGTCGCACCGACCGAGCTCGAGGGGCGGTTGAAGGTGCTCTCCCCAGTGATCTCGCAGGTGCTCGTCCACGGCGACCGGCGGAACTACATCACCGCGCTCGTGACGCTCGACGCCGACGCGCTCGGCCGCTGGGCGGCGGAGAACGGGCACGCGGGCGCCCCGGCGGATGCGCTCTCGCGCGCGCCGGAGGTGAGGCAGCTCGTCCAGCGCGCCGTGGATCAGGTGAACGCCGGGCTGCCGCGGTTCGCGTCGGTGAAGCGGTTCACGATCCTGCCCCGCGACTTCAGCGAGGCGGAGGGCGAGCTGACGCCTTCGCAGAAGGTGAAGCGGAAGGCGGTCGAGCAGCGCTACCAGGCGGAGCTCGACGCGATGTACCGCGAGGCGCCGCGGGGGCCGTGACCGCAGGCGCCACGCTCCAGCGTGGTCGCGGTCGCGCACGAACTCCGTCCGCGCTCGGCGGCGGAGGGCCGCGCACGAAGCAGCGCATCGCGGTCCCGGTCGCCTTGTCTAATAGTGACAGCTATCGCTAGCGATACCAGGAGTGCTCAGCGAGGATCGCTGGCCGCGCCGCGGTACTTGACCGCCGCCGCGCTCATCGTGCCGCCCGGGCCCGAGTACTCCTGAGTCACGAGGAGGGCATCTGCGCCTAGCTCGCAAGCCTTCGCGCGCAAAGCATTCTGAAAGTCCTTCGGTCCGTTCCTGAATGTGTCGCCGCCCTCTGCATGCAGCGCCGCGATCTCGTCATGGGGGCGGTCCAAGCTGGTTCTGAAGAACTCCAGCTTGCAGTCCGATGGCCTTGGCTCGGCGACAGCACCGGAGCCGGACGACAACACAACGACGCGCGGCCCGAGGCATCCCAGAGATGATACGGCGGCGATGGCGCCCGCCACGAGAATGCTCCTCACGCTCGGACACGTTCGCTCGCCGGGCATGTCGCCGACTCGCCCGCATTTCACTCCTTGGGATCCCTTCATCCCGACCCCCTCCGTGCGACAGAAGAGCACGACAAAAGGCGGAACGCTGACCGCGTGGCTCTCTCGCACGCAGCCAGCCAAGCGACATCGCGCTTCCACAACTGTCCCCGGCCATCCGCATCCCTCCAGTATCGGAGGGTGACGGAAGCACTTGGCCGTCAGTGCGACATAATCACTGACCGGCGACCGCTCAGTCTTCACCCACCACACCTGGGACGGGATGTCGACGCCCGCAGGAATCCGGGGGGCGGTCTCGCGCTGGGGCTGCTGCCGCGTGCGTCGCGAACGGCGACTCGGTCCACCACCCTACAGACCGAGACACCGACTCCGACCTTTCCGATCATCAACATCGTCGCGTGGGGACAGCGCCCACGCGGACGTCGATCGAAATGGGGGTGGCTCCGTTCGCTCGGCGTGGCTCGGCATCGACGAGGGGGGCGCATGCGGCCCGAGCGCGGCCCGCTCGGCTCGGACGAGGGCGCTGCCGAGAGGCGATGCGCCGGTGCTCTGGTTCGTTCACGCACCGCAACTGGGACGCATTGTTCACACACGCTGGCCTCGGCTCGCGCTATCGCTGGCGATAGCTGTCACGCTTAGTGATGCGCGGTCAAGGACCGGGCCGCGGCGTCCTCCTCGTGCGCACCCCACCATCGCTGAACGCCGAGCACGTGCGCGACGGCGACGCACGGTTCGAGAACGAATCGCCGCCGCCTCGGCGAGCGGGGGCCAAAGTGCCCGCGCCCTCTTCGGCGACGCTCGTGAGCTCCGGAGCGCCTCGCAGTCGCGACCCTCTCGCGCCTGAATAGCCCCGGGCCCACCCCGTCGATGCCGAGCCCCGCTGCGCGCTCCGAGACGCTGGCCGAATCCACCCGGTCGCTCGGTCCTGCCCACCGATGTGTGACGAATGCCAAGACCCCGACCCAGACCCCGACCGGCGTTCACTCCGCCGCGACGGTCGCGCGCAGCCGCTCGAGCGAGGCCTCCGCGTCGCCGAGGAAGCGCGCGTCCGCGACCCCGGCGCGACGGGCGAGCGCGAGCGTCTCCTCGTAGGCGGTCATCGCCTTCGCGGCGAGGACCTTGACCTCGCGCCGAAGCTCGGCGCGGTAGCTCTCCGCCTGGCCGGCGTCGAGGCCGGGCGGGAGCGGCGCGTCGAGCACCTGCGCGCGCAGCGCGTCGTAGAGCTCGCCGACCCGGAACCCCGCCGCCACCGCCCAGCGCTCGTCGCCGAGGCGGATCGCGGCGAGGTACTCCTCCTGCGCGGCGAGGAGCAGCTCCGACTTCCGCTCCAGCTCCGCGGCGAGCGCGCTCTCGTCGGCGCGCGCCGGATCGAGCGGCGCCGCGAGCAGCGCCGCGCGGCGGAGCTCGCCGAGGTAGAAGCGGGCCTGCGCAGCGGCCGAGGGCGCGAGCCGCTCGGTGGCGCTCGCCGTCTCGTGCGCGCGGACCGCCTCGCGAAGCGTCGCCTCGGCGGCTTCCGCGTGCCCCTGCTCGAGCTCGACGACGCCGCGCTGCGCGAGCGCCCGGACGCGCTCGCCTGCGGGCAGCGCCGGGCGCGCCAGGATCCCCTCGAGCGCCGCGTGGGCGGCAGCGAGATCGTCGAGTCGGTAATGCGCCTCCGCCGCCCGGAACGAGGCCTCGAGAGCCTCCGGCCCGGCGCGCGCCTCCAGCGCGTGGAACCGCTCGAGCGCGAGCCGCCACTCGCCCTCGCGCGCGAACGCGGCGCCGGCCCCGAGGAGCGCCTGCCCGACGTGCGGCGAGCGCGGGTGCCGGTCGGCGAGGGCCGCGAAGGCGGCGGCCGCTCGCGCGTCGTCGCCCGCGCCGGCGGCGGCGGTGCCGATCGCGAGGAGCTCCTCGTCGTTCTTGCCTGCGAGCTCGGCCTCGAGCGCGCTCGCCTCCGGCGCGTCGGGCGGGAACGAGAGGCTCCCGTCGCCGGGCGCGGGCGCGCGGCGTCCGGTGGCGCAGGCGAGGAGGATCGTCGTGACGGCGAGGAGGGCGCGGCGCATCCGGGAGAGCCTACCCCGCGACGAGCTTCAGGAGCACCTTCCGCGTGCGCGGGCCGTCGAACTCGCACAGGTAGATGCCCTGCCACGTCCCGAGCACGAGCTCACCGCGATCGACGAGGATCGTGGCGGAGCTGCCCACGAGCGACGCCTTCACGTGCGCGTCGCTGTTCCCCTCCGCGTGCCGGTACTCCCCCACGGGCGGCCGCGCCGGCACCGCGTTGGCGAGCGCGAGCAGGAGATCCGTGCGCACGTCGGGGTCCGCGTTCTCCTGGATCGTGATCCCCGCGGTGGTGTGGGGGACGTACGCGACCACGACCCCGCTCTCGACGCCGGTCTTCCGGACCGCGGCGCGGACGAGCGCGGTGATCTCGACGAGCTCGCTCGCGGCGCGCGTCGCGATCTCGAGCGAAGGCAGGAGCATGCCGGCCTCGAACCTACAGCCGCTCCGCGAGCCTGGCGAGGCCCCGGAGGTCGTGGATGTCGCTCTCGAGGCGCGGGACGATCGCGTGGGGGGCGGCGATCTCCTCGAACAGGCGCTCGAGCGCCCGCCGCTCTGCGGCGGCGAGGGCCTGGTGCTCTCCGAGCGTGGACGCGAGCCGGCGGGCGAACCCGCCGTCGCGCGCGTCCGCGTCGCCGAGCGCCGGCGCGAGGTCGTCCGGCGAGGGCAGAGGCCCGTCGCCCGGCCAGAGATCGGGCGTGACGCGGTTCGCGACGAGGCCGGCGATCGGCATCGACTCCGCGTGCAGACGCTCGTGGAACGCGAGCGCCTCGTCGATCGAGATCGCGCTCGGCGAGGTGACGAGCACGAACCCGACCTCCGGCTGGGAGAGCAGCGCGTGCACCGACGCCGCCCTGTCCTTGAAGCCCTCGTACATGCCCTGGAAGCCCTGGAGGAAGTCGCCGAGGTCGGAGAGCGCGGCCTGGCCGGTGAAGCGCGCGAGCGTCTTCGCCACGAAGCCTCCGCCGAGCTGGGCGAGCCGGAGCCCGAGCTTGCCCGCGCCGATGGCGGGCGCGAGGAGCGCGCGCGCCGCGTCGTTGCCCAGGAAGTCGAGGATACGGTCGGGCGCGTCGAGGAAGTCGAGCGCGTGCGCGGTCGGCGGCGTGTCGAGGACGATGAGGTCGTAGTCGCGGTCGGTGGCGAGCTCGTACAGCTTCTCCATCGCCATGTACTCCTGCGAGCCCGCCAGCGCGGAGGACATCTGCTGGTAGAGCCGGTTCTTCAGGATGCGCTCGCGCCGCGCCGGGTCCGGCGCGTGGCGCGTGACGAGATCGTCCCACGTGCGCTTCACGTCCAGCATCATCGCGTGGAGCTCGCCCTTCGCGTGGAGCCCCGCGTCGGCGAACTTGTGGTCCGGGACGCGCGACTCGACGTTGCCGAGCGAGGAGAGGCCGAGCGCGTTCGCGAGGCGGCGCGCCGGGTCGATGGTGCACACGAGCGCGCGGCCGCCCGCGAGCGCGCGATCGAGCGCGATCGCCGCGGCGACCGTCGTCTTCCCGACGCCACCCGAGCCGACGCAGACGACGATCTGCCGGCTCGCCGCGGTCTCGCGCACGGCGGTCACGGCACCTCCAGCGGCGGCGTGCCGGCGATCGCGTCGGCGATCCGCTCGATCGCCTCCGCGCCCCAGTCCGCGACGGGCAGCAGCGGGAGCACGGTGGTGGGGAGGTCGAGCGCCGCCCGGGCGCGGGCGAGGTAGCGCTGCGCCTGCTCGGCGCGGAGCGCCTGGAGGCGAGCGGCGGTCGCGGCGGGGCCGAGGGGCGGCGGCGCGGCGGTGAGGCCCTCGAGGCGCGCCACCTCCTCGTGCGTGAAGCGCGAATCCGGCATCGCGTTCACGAACAGCGCCGCGCGCGGGATGCCGAGCACGCCCCGGACCTGGGCGTCGAGGTCGATCGCCTCGTTCACCGGCATCTCCTCGGGGAGCGTCACGATCGCGAGCGCGGTGCGCGCCGGATCGAGGAGGAGGGCCTGCATCCACTCGGCGTCGCCGCGCAGCGGCCCGCCGGGGACGGTGTCGATGAGCGCGGCGGGCACGCGCAGTAGCTGGACCGCGTGGCCGGTCGCGGGCGCGTCCACGATGACGACGTCCCAGCGCGGACGCCCGCCGTCCTCCGCCTTCGCCTCGAAGAGGATCTTGCCCAGCATCACGAGCTCGGCGAGCGAGGGGATGACCCGCAGGAAGTGCCGCACGAGCCGGTTCTCGAACACCGCGTCGTAGATGGTCCGGAACTTGAGGACCATGATCCCGTACTCGCGCATCGCCTCCGGCGGCGTCACGTTCACCGTGAACAGCCCCGGGCGCGCCTCGCGGATCTCGTATCCGGCGGCGGGAGCGCCGAGGAGCGGCGCGATCCGCTCGCGCGCGTTCACCTCGCACACGAGGACGCGCTTCCCCGCGCGGGCGGCGAGGACGGCGAGGGCGGCCGAAACGGTCGACTTCCCCACCCCCCCCTTGCCCGTCACCACGACGAGCCTCCGATCGAGCAGGGTCGGGGTGGGCACGAGGCTTGACAAGCTAGCGAGGGGAGGGCGACAAGTCCAACATGCCGTTCGGCGAGATGCTCAGGAACCCCATGCTGAAGCGGGCCCTCGAGGCGAGCGAGGAAAGGATGGGGCGTGCCGTCGGCAAGCTCCTCGCGAGCGAGCGGGTGACCTCCGGCCTGCAGACCCTCTTCTCCTCCGCGATCCAGGCGAAGGAGACGTTCGACAAGGGCGTCCGGCAGGCGCTGCACGCCGCGAACCTGCCCTCGAAGGACGACGTCGCCTCGCTCAAGCAGAAGCTCTCCGAGCTCGAGTCGATGATCGACGGCCTCGCCGCGAAGGTGGACCGCGCGGACCCTCCGGACGAAGACGGCCGCCGCCGTTAGCATGCGGCGCATCGCCTTCGTCAACGAGAAGGGCGGCACCTGCAAGACCACGCTCTGCGTGAACGTGGCCGCGTACCTTGCCGGGCGGGGCCTGCGCGTGCTCGTCGCGGACCTCGACACCCAGGGTCATGCCGGCAAGTCGCTCGGCGTCGACGTGCGCGGGCTCTCGCCCACCATCCACGACTTCCTCCTCGGCGAGCTCCCGATCGAGGCGGTCGCCGTCCGCACGCCGGTCCCGGGCGTCGACCTCCTGCCCGCGAACAAGGAGCTCGCGGCGTTCCCCGTCGCGGTGGCGGCCGCGCCGGACCGCGCCGAGCGCCTGGCGCGGCGCCTCGACGGGATCCCTGCCGGCGCGTACGACGTCGTGCTCATGGACGCTCCGCCCTCCGTCTCGCTCGTGACGGAGAACGTGCTCGTCGCGGCGCGCGAGGTCGTCGTGCCCGTCGCGCTCACGTACCTCGCGCTCGACGGCTGCGCCGAGATGATCCAGAGCCTCGACGCGATCCGCGCGTCGCGCGGGCGCGCGCCGGCGCTCACGCTCGTCGTGCCGACCCTCTACCGGAAGACCCAGCTCGCCGACGAGATCCTCGCGAAGCTCCGGGAGCGGTTCCCGGCGGAGCTGTCGGGGACGGTGCTCGGCTGGTCGGTGAAGATCGACGAGGCGCAGAGCCACGGGCGCACGATCTTCGAGCACGCACCGCGCTCGACCGGCGCGCGGGCGATCGCCGCGATCGCCGACGAGATCCGGGCGCGCGCGCCCATGGCCTGAGCGTCACTTCTTCGTGAGCTCGTCGAGCCGCTTCTCGAGCGCCTCGATCCGCCGCGAGATGTCGTCGAGCTGCTTCCGTGCGTCGGAGACGGTCGCCATCTGCTCCACCGCCGCGCGCACCCGCTCGTCGACGCGCTTCTGGAACGTCGCCATCGTCTCCTGCGAGGTCTGCACCATCTCGCGGGCGCGATCGCTCGTCTGCTGCCCCTTCACGCGGAGGGTCTGGACGCGCTGCTCGGCGGCGGCACGGACCGCCTCGACGCGGCCGCGGAGCTCTGCCTGCGTCCCCTCGACGAGCCGCTGCGCGACCTCGCCGCCGTGGCGGATCAGATCGCGCAACGTGTCGAGGCTCATCTTCGAGGTCTTCTTCTCCTCCTCGAAGATGATCTGCGCGAGCGTGACGGACGTGAGGTCCTCCTTCGTCCGGTTGTCGATTATCTGCACCTCGGCGCCCGCCTTTACCATCTGGGCGATCTCGTCGAGGGTCACGTAGCGCGACTCGACCGTGTCGTAGAGCTTACGGTTCGTGTACCGCTTGATGACCTTGGGCTCGCGCCCAGCCGCGGAGGGCTCGCTTCCTGGGGTGCTCTGATCGTTCATCATCGTCGGCCGTCCGAGGTGGCAGTAAGTGCGCGATTCCAAAGGATTGTTCAGGGGCAGACGCTTTGTGTCAAGCACCGCTGCGGTGTAATCTGCGAATCCCGAGCGGGGTCGCATGATCGTCCACTGCACGAGCTGCCAGGCGAAGTTCCGGATCGCCGACGAGAAGATCGGGCCCCGCGGCGCGAAGGCGCGATGCTCGAGGTGCCAGACGGTCTTCGCGGTGCACCGCGATCTGGGCGCGATGCCGCTCCCCGACGGCGAGCCCCGCGCGGCACGGCCGTCGGATGCTCCGTCGCCTGCAGTCGAGCGACCGAGCGTGACGGCTGGCCGCGCGCCGCTCGACGTCGAGCTCGAGCGGCCCGAGCGCGGCGCACCGCCGGCCGCCGATCCTTTCGAGTTTTCGCCGCCAGACCACGTGCCGGAGCGCGCCAGCGCGGCCGCCACCGAGCCCGATCCGTTCGCGGCGGCCGGGCAGTCGCCGAGCGCGGCCGCCCCGTTCGGCTGGACGCTGCCGTCGCCCGGCGCGCGCGATCCATTCGGCGCGACGGCCGACCCCTTCGAGACTAGCGCGGACCCATTCGCGTCCCCGTTCGAGAGCGCGGATCCGTTCCCGCCCGCGGCCTCGTCCTCCGCCGAGCCCGACCCGTTCGCGGGCGGCGTCTGCGAATCGTTCGGGATCTCCGGGCCGGATCCGTTCGCCGCGCCTGCGGGCGAGGCGCCGGCGTTCGAGGCGCCGGCGTTCGAGGCGGCCCCGTCGTGGCCGGCGAGGCCCGATCCCGCGGCGCTCCTCGTCCAGGCCGGACCGTTCGCGGAAGCGCCATCGCCCACGGCTTCGCGCCGGCTCCCGCTCACCGACCTCTCGGACCTCCTCGGCGATGGCTCCGGCTCCTCCGCTCCCCTGGGCGCGCCGTCGAGCGCCGCGGCTGCGCCGCGCGCCGGGCCCGACCTCACGCTCGAGGACGGCGCGACGCCGCCGGCGTTCCGCGCGCCCGCGCTCGCCCGCGACCTGTCGCTCGGCGCGCCGGAGCCGGTCTTCGGCGGTGGCCGCGGGCTCGCGCTCGAGTCCGAGCCCGCGTTCGGCTTCGGCTCGCCCGATCTCGAGCTCGCGGGCGAGATCTCGTTACGCCAGCGGCTCTCGCCCGCGTCGGCGTCAGAGCCCTCCGGGCCGCTTGCCCTCGCTACCGACCCGACCCCGGCGCCGGCCGCGAGCGCGCCGATCCGTCCGCCGCCCCTGCCCGCGGCGCCGGCTCCGCCCACGCTGTCGACCCTCGCCGCGCTCGACACCCTCGCCGTGGCCGACGCCGGAGCCGTGCCCGATCTCCCTCTCGCCCGGCCGCCCGCGGCACCCGCGGCGCCCGAGCGCCGAGCGCGCCCCCGCGCCGGGTCGAGCCTCCCCGCGCTCGCCGTGAACGCGGTCGCGCTCGCGGCGCTCCTCGCGGTCGCGCTCGCGATGCTCGTCGTCTGGCGAGGCGGCCGGCTGGAGGCGGGCGCGTTTCAGCCGGCTGCGATCGCCGCGGCGCTCCGTCACGGCGCGGCCGGGCCGTTCGTCACCTCGGAGGTGCAAAGCGGCCTCTACGAGCGCGAGCGCGGCGCACCGCTCCTGTTCGTCCGCGGCGACGTGGTCTCGCGCGCCCAGGCGCCGGTGCGCTCCGTCCGCGTGGCGGTCGAGGTCGTTCGCGAGGGGACGGTCGTCGCGCGCGGCGAGGCGCTCGCGGGCGCGGTGCCGACGCCGGAGGAGCTCTGGCGGGCGCGGTCGGCGGACGCGCTCGCCAAGGTGGCGCGCAGGGCTGCCGCCCGTGCGCCGGAGCGGATCGGCCCGGGGGACGCGGTTCCGTTCCTCGTCGCGATCGACGAGTACCCGCAGGAGCTCGGCGGGACCGCGTTGCGCATCTCGGTGGTGCCCGAGGACGCGCGCGGACGGTGACGGGCGGTCGCGCCGCAGCTCGCGGCGGCGCGCGCTACCGGTCCCGCTTCGGCTCGCGCCCCGCGGCGTCGCTGGCGCCGCGCTCGCCCGTCGCGCCCGCGCGTGCGTTGCGCAGGGCCCGGCCGAGCGCGTCTCCGAGCGCGGGCACTCGAGTCGCGCCGAACACGAGGACGGTCACGAACAGGACGACGAGGAGCTCGGTCATCGTGTATCCGGCGAAGCGTCGGAGCGGCGCCCTCTCGCCGCAGGCCGCGGTCTCGCGCCCTGCGCTCGGGGAGCGAAGTAGGATAGCCGCGCGACGGGCACGACGCCAGGCGTCACGGGGGATCCGCATGCAGCGAGGGACGAGGGGTGCGCCGCGCGCCGACGGGCGGCCGCTCGTGCTCGGGCACCGGGGCGCCAGCGCCGACGCGCCTGAGAACACGCTCGCCGCGTTCCGGCTCGCGCTCGCGCAGGGCGCCGACGGCGTCGAGCTCGACGTGTGGCGCTGTGCGACCGGCGAGGTGGTCGTGTTCCACGACGAGGACACCACCCGCATCGCCGGGGTCGCCCTGTCCGTCCCGGATGCGTCCTTCGCGGCGCTGCGCGCGCTGGACGTCGGCACGCACCGAGGTGCGCGGTTCCGCGGCGAGCGCATCCCGCGGCTCGAGGAGGTCCTCGCGGCGCTCCCCGGCGCGGTGGTGAACGTCGAGCTCAAGTCGCGCGAGCGCCGCCCGGACCTCGGGCTCGCCACGGCGGTGGCGCGCGTGCTGCGAGACGCGCGCGCCGAAGGCCGCGTCATCGTCTCGTCGTTCGACTACCGGCTCGTCGTGGCGTTCCGCGTCGCCGCCCCGGAGATCCCGGCCGGCCTGCTCGTCGAGGCGGAGCGCCCGCGGAAGTTCCTCACCGCGCTCGCCATGCGCCTCGTCCGTCCCGCCGCGATCCACCCGGATCGGCGGCTCGTCACGCCCGCCCGGGCGCGCGCCTGGAGCGCCCGCGGGCTCGCGCTGAACGTCTGGACGGTGGACGATCCCGAGGAGGCGAGCCGGCTCGCCGCGCTCGGCGCGGCGGCGATCATCACGAACGTGCCGGGCCGGATCCGCGCGTCGCTCGAGACGTACCTCAGAACTCCCAGCCGGCCTTGAGCGCGCCGCCCCACGACGACGCGAGACGGAAGTCCGGGTACTCGTCGGCGGCGGGGTTCGCCTCCCCGTCGCGCGTCGCGCCGGCGAAGTACGTCACCTCGCCGGCGAGCGACACCATGTGCGCGGTGAAGCGGAGCCCCGCGGTCGTCCGGTAGAAGCCGGCGCGCAGCTTGGGGAAGGCGGCCTGCGTCGAGCGGAGGTCCGAGGCCTCGGTCGCGGTCGTGTCACCCGGGCGGCGAGGGCCGAAGTCCATCGTCACGGAGGACGCGCCGACGTACGTGAACCGCGCCACGAGGTACGGGGTGAGGCTCGTCACCCGGTTCACGCCGAAGCGCTTCGAGATCATGAGATCGAGGTCCGTCGCGCCGAGGTTCCAGTCGCGCTGCCCGAAGAGCTCTGTGTGCGCGACGCGCACCGCGAGGTCCGGAAGCACGTGGAAGCCCTCGTTGAGCGCCCACTTCCCCTCGATCTGGGCGGCGAAGTACGAGGACTGCGACAGGTAGATCATCCGGCCGCCGACTTCGAAGCTGAACGGCAGCGCCTTGCGGACGTGCACGGACGGCAGGAAGAGCTCGTGCGGGGTCAGGGAGCGGGTCTGCCACGGGCCGCGCGGCTCGAACGGCGGCGACGAATCGAACGAGGTGGACCCCACCGTCTGCGGATGCACCGCGACGTAGGCCGCCTCGAGGTCCACGTCGAAGCCGGAGTAGCCGGTCGTCGAGGCGGGCGTCAGGATCGCGGACGAGAGCGCGAGGGCGGTCTCGGCGGAGAGGATCGCGAAGCGGGTCTTCGCCTCGCTCGCGAGCAGCGCCGCGTCGGCATCGGGGAGCACGGGCATCCCTTGCACCTCGGCGAGCCGCTTCCAGACATCTGCGCTCGGGGCGCCGAGCCGGGCGAGGTCGAGATCGAGGGGTTCCGCGGCGGCGGGGCCCGCGCGCAGGGACAGGACGGCGACGACGGCGACGGGCGCCAGCAGGCGACGCATGGAACCTCCGGGAGCTGCCTGCACGGACGTGCTCCGTCCGGGCAGGCGGCGACGAAGTTACAGCCGGGATCCGGATGGGTCAATTCGAGGAGAATCGCCCCACCGCTCCGCGCCGCTCCGTCCCGGATCTCCTCGCGCGGGTGCGCCTCGTGCCCACCTCGCGCGGTGCAACGCCGCGGAATCCGGGCCGACGAGGGAGGTGATGCCGGCAGGCACGCGCCGTGCTCCCTCCGGGCGCACCGGGCCCAACCCCAACCCTCCCGGCCCGGAGGAGACTCACATGCGTAAGATGATCGGCACCCTCGCGGCCCTCGCCGTTTTCGCCGCCGCCGCCCCCGCGTTCGCGCAGGAGACGAAGACGGAGGCCCCGGCCGCCGCGACGGAGACGAAGACGGAGGCCAAGCCAGCCGCGAAGCCGGCGAAGAAGAAGCACACCGCGAAGAAGGCCCCCGCGAAGAAGGAGGCCGCGAAGCCCGAGGCCGCGAAGCCCGAGGCCGCCCAGGCGCCCGCGTCGAAGTAGCTGGTCGGTGCCCGGCACCGGCGGCTCACCCCCCGCCGCCGGCGCCGGGTTCCCTGGGCGCGTGAGATGGAACGATCATGTCGCTCCGTGCCCGCATCATTCTGCTCTTCGCCGCGACGCTGGTCCTGACGCTCGCCGTCGCGTCGTACCTCGGCGAGCGTGTCGCAACCCGCGCCATCGAGGCCACTCTGCGCGAGCGCAGCGTCGACCTCGCGAAGGCGGTCGCCGAGGAGCTGGACCTCTCCCCCAGCACCGACATCGAGAAGGCCGCAGACGCGCTCGCGGAGCAGCTGAGACCGCGCCGCATCGTCCGCTTCGCCGAGCTCGCCATCCGCCGCCGCGGCGAGGTGCGTGTCGCGCGCGTGACGTTCGGGCCCGACGGCGCCGAGATCGAGGTCGAGACCCGCGCGGCGCGCGCGTTCCCGGTCGAGACGTCCGTGTCGCTCGTCGACGACGGCGAGTCACGCGGCTGGCGGGTGGATCTGCCCCTTCACGAGGCACGCACCACGTTCGGCGCGCTGCGGATCGAGACCACGCTCTCCGGCGTCGAGGAGATCGCCAACACCGAGCGCCGCGTGTTCTTCCTCGTCGCCGGCGTCGGTGCCGCGGTCCTCGCGGTCGGGTTCACGTTCGTGCTGGGGCGGATGCTCGTGCGGCCGCTGTCGGAGCTCGCGGTCGCCATCGAGGGCGTGCAGTCCGGCGCGATCGACGCGGAGCGCGTGCCGGGCGTGGACCGCACCGACGAGATCGGGGTGCTCGCCCGCGGACTGCGCGCCATGCTGGAGCGCGTGCGCCGCTTCAACGCCGACCTCGCGGGGATGGTCTCCGACGCGACCGCCGACCTCGCCCGCAAGAACCGCGAGCTCGCCGAGGTGAACCGGCTCCTGTTCGAGGCGCGCCGCGACCTCACCTCCAATGAGCGGCTCGCGGCGCTCGGCCAGCTCTCCGGCACGATCGCCCACGAGCTCGGGAACCCGCTCAACACGATCAGCGGGCACGTGCAGCTGCTCGCGCGCGATCCGGCCTGCCCGCCCGAGCTGCGCGCCGGCCTCGACGTCGTGGAGGGCGAGGTGAAGCGGATGACCGCCATCATCCGCCGGTTCCTCGATTCGGCCCGCGGGCTGAAGCCCGAGGCGGAGCCGGTGGACCTCGATGCGCTCGTGCACGAGGCGCTCACGCTCAACGTGCCGGTGGCGGCTCGCGCGCGCCTCGAGCTGGTGCGCGAGGTGCCTCCGGACCTCGCCCAGGTGCGCCTCGATCCCGCGCTCGTCGGGCACGTCCTCGGCAACCTCGTCTCGAACGCGGTGGAGGCGATGCCGGGCGGCGGGAAGCTCGCGGTGCGCGCCGCGCGGCGCGGCGGCCTCCTCGGGCTCTCGGTGAGCGACACGGGGGCGGGGCTCCGGCCGGAGGAGCGCAAGCGGATCTTCGAGCCGTTCTACACGACGAAACCCGCCGGCAAGGGCACCGGCCTCGGGCTCGCCATCTCGCGCGAGATCGCGGCGGCGCTCCGTGGCCGGATCGAGGTCACGAGCATGCCCGGCGCTGGCGCGACGTTCACGCTCTGGATCCCGGCCCCGGCGGCGGATGGGGCGGGGGAGGAGAGGTGCGATGCCGCGCTTCCGGATACTGGTCGTCGATGACGATGCCGCGAGCCGCGAGCTCCTCGCGCGGATCCTCGTCGCGCGCGGGCACGACGTGCTGGCGCTGCCGGACGGCAAGGACGCGCTCGCGGAGCTCGAGCGCGGGCCGGTGGACCTCGTCGTCTCCGACATCCGCATGACCGACGTCGACGGGCTGCAGCTCACCGACCGCATGCGCGAGGCCGCGCCCGACACGCCCGTCGTGCTCGTGACCGCCTTCGGCAACGTCGAGGGCGCGGTGGAGGCGATCCGCCGCGGCGCGTTCGACTACATCTCGAAGCCGTACGACGTCGACGCGATCGCGGTCGTGGTCGAGCGGGCGCTCCGGCAGCGCTCCCTCGTCCTCGAGAACCGGGCGCTGCGCGGGCAGGTCCGCGAGCGCTACCGGCTCGAGGACGTGGTCGGCCGGAGCGAGGCGATGCTCGAGGTCTACAAGACGGCCGCGCGCGTCGCCCCGAGCCCCGCCACGGTGCTCATCCTCGGCGAGAGCGGGACGGGCAAGGAGCTCGTCGCGCGCGCGATCCACGCCGCCTCGCCCCGCGCGTCGGGCCCGTTCGTGCCGGTGGACTGCGGCGCGATCGCGGAGGGGGTGCTCGAGTCCGAGCTGTTCGGGCACGCCCGCGGCGCCTTCACCGGCGCGCAGACGAGCCGGCGCGGGCTCTTCGAGGAGGCCCACGGAGGCACGCTGTTCCTGGACGAGCTCGGCGACGTCGGGCCCGCCCTCCAGGCACGCCTGCTCCGCGCGCTGCAGGAGGGCGAGGTCCGGCGAGTCGGCGCGAACGAGCCCGTGCAGGTCGACGTGCGGGTCGTCGCGGCGACCAACAAGGATCTCGCCGCTGCCGTGCAGGCCGGCCGCTTCCGCGAGGACCTGTACTACCGGCTGAACGTCGTGACGCTGCGCATCCCGCCGCTGCGCGACCGGCGCGAGGACATCCCGCTGCTCCTCGAGCACTTCGCCGCGAAGCACGGGCACCCGCACGCCGTGGTCACGCCGGCCGCGCGCGAGCTCCTCGTCGCCTGGCGCTGGCCGGGGAACGTCCGCGAGCTCGAGAACGTGGTCGCGCGCGCGCTCGCCTTGAACCCCACCGGCGTCATCGAGCCCGACGCGCTCCCCGAGGCGATCCGCGGCCGGTCCGCGGCTCCGCTCCCCTCGGTCGCCGCCGGCGAGCGGCCTTCGCTGGCGGAGCTCGAGCGCCGCTACGCCGCGCAGGTGCTCGCCGAGCAGGGCGGGAACAAGACGCGGGCCGCCGAGGTGCTCGGGATCGACCGCAAGACCCTCTACCGGATCCTCGGTGAGGAGCGGGAGTAGGCGGAGGGTCCCCGGCCGCGAGCGAAGCGATCCCGCCAGGGCGCGGCCCCCCGTCAGATCGTCCCGCGGCGAAACGCCCGCGCTCCCGAGCGGGACGCGCGCCCGTCCGGCGCTGCGCTACATCAGGGGCCCGTGACCGATCTCCTCGCCGCGCGCTGGCTGTTCGGGACCTCGCTCGCCTTCCACATCGTCTTCGCCGCGGTGGGCGTCGCGATGCCCCTCTTCATGGTCCTCGCCGAGTGGCGCTGGCGGCGGACCGGCTCGCCCGCGTACCTCGAGCTCGCGAAGCGATGGGCGAAGGGGACCGCGATCCTCTTCGCGGTGGGTGCGGTCTCGGGGACCGTGATCTCGTTCGAGCTCGGGCTCCTCTGGCCGCGCTTCATGGAGTTCGCCGGGCCGATCATCGGGATGCCGTTCTCGCTCGAGGGCTTCGCGTTCTTCACGGAGGCGATCTTCCTCGGCATCTATCTCTATGGCTGGGGCAGGGTCGGCCCTGGGCTCCACCTCGCGAGCGGCGTCCTCGTGGCGGTGAGCGGGGCGGCGTCGGCGTTCTTCGTCACCCTCGCGAACGCCTGGATGAACGTGCCGGCCGGGTTCGAGGTGATGGGCGGCGCCGCCTCCGACGTGCGGCCCTTCGTGGCGATGTTCCCGCCGGGGTGGGCGCACGAGGTGGTGCACGTCCTCATCTCCTGCTACGTCGCGACCGGGTTCGCCGTCGCCGGCATCCACGCCTTCTACCTCCTGCGCGAGCGCGAGAACCCGTTCCACCGGGGCGCGCTCCGGATCGCGCTCGGGGTCGGGGCGGTCGCGGCGCTCCTGCAGCCGCTCTCGGGCGACTTCTCCGCGCGGCAGGTGGCGGCGACGCAGCCCGTGAAGCTCGCGGCGCTCGAGGGCCAGTTCCGGACCGAGCGCGGCGCGCCGCTCCGCGTCGGCGGCCTGCCCGACGAGGACGCGCGCGAGACCCGCTTCGCGCTCGAGATCCCCTACGGCCTCTCGATCCTGGCCTTCCACGATCCGCGGGCGGAGGTCCTCGGCCTCGAGGCGTTCCCGCGCGAGAACTGGCCGAACGTGCGGAACGTCCACCTCGCGTTCCAGGCCATGGTCGGGCTCGGCAGCGCGATGGCGCTCGTGGCGCTCGCGTTCCTGTACTACCGGCTCCGGCGCCTCCCGCTGCCGCGCCGGCTCCTCCAGGCGGTGCTCCTCACCTCGCCGTTCGGGTTCCTCGCGCTCGAGGCGGGCTGGCTCGTGACGGAGTGGGGCCGGCAGCCCTTCACGATCCGCGACGTGATGCGGACGGCGGACGCGGTGACCCCGGTCGGAAACATCGCGATCCCGTTCATCGCGTTCACGGTCCTGTACCTCTTCCTCGCCGCCATGGTGATCGTCCTCCTCCGGCGCCAGATCGCGCGGAGCCCGCCCGCGTCCGAGCTGCGAGCCCCCTCGTCGGCGGGGGGCGTCGCGTGACCGCCGCGGATCTCCTCGCCGGCGCGATGCTCGCCGCGCTCGTCCTGTACGCGCTGCTGGCCGGCGCGGACTTCGGCGGCGGCATCTGGGACCTCCTCGCTACGGGCCCCCGGAAGAAGGCGCAGCGCGACCTCGTCGAGCACGCGATCGGGCCGATCTGGGAGGCGAACCACGTCTGGCTGATCCTCGTGGTCGTCCTCCTCTTCACCGGCTTCCCCCGGGCGTTCGCGGCGATCTCGATCACGCTCTTCGTCCCGCTCGTGCTCCTCCTGTTCGGCATCGTGCTGCGCGGCGCGGCGTTCACGTTCCGCACCTACGACAATCCGGAGGACCGCGTCCAGGTGCGCTGGGGCCTCGTGTTCTCCGGCTCGTCGGTGCTCGCGCCGCTCGTGCTCGGCGTCGTGGTCGGCGCGCTCGCGTCGGGACGCCTCGCCGGGCCGCCCGAGGGCGTCGACCCGCTCGCCTGGCTCGCCCCGTTCCCGATCGCGGTGGGCTTCTTCGCGGCGGCGGTGTTCGCGTTCCTCGCCGCGACCTACCTCGCGGTCGAGGCGAAGGGCCCGCTGCAGGAGGACTTCCGCCGACGCGCGATCGGCGCCGGCGTCGCGGTGTTCGTGGTGGCGGCGGTCGCGGGCGCGCTCTCCTGGGCCGAGGCGCCGCTCGTCTTCGCCGGGCTCACGCGGCGAGGCTTCTCGCTCCCGCTACACGTCGCGACGGCGATCGCCGCGGTGACCGCGTTCGTCGCGCTCTTCCGCCGCCACTACCGGCTGGCGCGCGCCGCGGCGGCGGCGCAGGTCACGCTCATCGTGCTCGGCTGGGGCGCCTCGCAGTACCCGTACCTCGTCGTCCCCGAGCTGACGCTCACCGAGGCGGCCGCTCCGAAGGCCACGCTCGTCCCGGTGCTCTGGGCGCTCGCCGCGGGCGCCGTCGTCCTCTTCCCGAGCCTCTACCTGCTCTTCCGGGTGTTCAAGGGCGAGCGGCCGTTCTCGGTCGTCGATCGGCCCTCGACGCCAGGCAAGGAGCGCTAGCGGCTTCCGACGACCGCGGCGAGGTCGTCGGCGAGCGCGCGGACGTCGTCCTCGGTCGAGTCCCAGGCGCACATGAAGCGCGAGCCGCCGCCGATGAAGTCGTAGAAGCGCCACCCGCGCGCGCGGAGCGCGTCGGCGGCCCCGGGCGGCAGGGCGGCGAACACGGCGTTCGCCTGGCGGGGATGGAGGACCCGGACGGCGGGGATCGCGCGAAGCGCAGCCTCGAGCCGGGCGGCGATCTCGTTCGCGCGCCGCGCGTGCCGCAGCCACGCGCCGCCGCGGAGCATCCCCGCCCAGGGTGCCGCCAGGAAGCGCATCTTCGAGGCGAGCTGCCCGGCCTGCTTGCACCGGTAGTCGAACTCCGCCGCGAGGGCGCGATCGAAGAACACCACCGCCTCCCCGACCGCCATGCCGTTCTTCGTTCCCCCGAAGCAGAGGACGTCGACGCCCGCCTTCCAGGTGAGCTCCTTCGGCGCGACGCCGAGCGAGGCGACCGCGTTCGCGAAGCGCGCGCCGTCCATGTGGAAGCGGAGGCCGTGTGCCCGTGCGCGCGCGCCGATGGCCGCGAGCTCCTCGGGCCGGTACACCGTGCCGAGCTCGGTCGCCTGGGTCACCGAGACGACGCGCGGCTTCGGGTAGTGGATGTCGCTGCGCTTCCCCACCATGTGATCGACGCTCGCCGGATCGATCTTGCCGTCCTCCCCCTGGACGGTGAGCACCTTCGTCCCGTTCGAGAAGAACTCCGGCGCGCCGCACTCGTCGGTCTCCACGTGGGCGGTCTCGTGGCAGAGGATCGAGTGGTACGACTGGCAGAGCGACGCGAGCGCGAGAGAGTTCGCGGAGGTGCCGTTGAAGACGAAGAACACCTCGCAGTCGTTCTCGAACGTCTCGCGGAGGAGGTCCGCCGCCTCCGCGGTGAAGCGGTCGTCGCCGTAGCCCGGCGCGTGGGCCAGGTTCGCCTCGGCCATCGCCGCCCACGCCTCCGGGCAGATGCCGGCGTAGTTGTCGCTCGCGAAGTGTCGCTGCCGCTCGGGGGTGCTCATGGCGCGCGCATCCTACGGCGCCCCGCGGGCCGCGCGCCAGCGGGGCTGCGGTGCCGGCTCGACCCGAGCGTGCAGGCGACGACATCGCCGCCGAGGTTCGTCAGCGGTAGGGGCGGATGGGCGCGATCTGCGAGCCGAGCTTCTCGGGGGCGATCGCGGGCAGGCGGCACTGGCCGCGCTCGCATACGTAGGCGGTCGGCCGGCCGCCGAGCGCGACCTTCTCCGCCGCGACCGGCGCCACGCGCCCGAGCCGCTGGAGCGCGGCGCCCTCGGGCGCGCCCGCGAGCGCGCGGTTCGGCAGGAAGCTCCGCCGCAGCACCGACAGGAACGGCTCGGGGGCGTGCTCGCCTTCCGGCCAGACGAGCACGACCTCGCGCGCGGCGTCGGTCGCGAAGTCCACCGCGAGGAGCATCTCCGTGAACGCGGACGGGTGCTCCTCGAGCGCGAGCGCATAGTGCCGGAGCGCCCCCTCCGCGCGCACGCGCCAGCGGTCGTCGGTCGTGAACGCCGAGAGCCGGAGCGCGTTCACGAGCGCGACCGACGCGCCGGACGGCTCGGCGCCGTCGTGCGTGGGCTTGCCGCGCGCGAGGAGCCGCTCGTGGTCGCCGGCGGCCGCGAACCAGGCCCCGCCCTGCGGGTCGCCGAAGAGCGCCTCGAGCTGCTCGGACAGCTCGACCGCCGCCTCGAGCCACCGCACGTCGAACGTCGCCTCGTACAGGTCGAGCAGGCCCTGCGCGACGAACGCGTGGTCGTCGAGGAACGCAGGCACGCTCGCGGCGCCGTCGAGGTACGCGCGGCGCAGCCGGCCGTCCACGACCATGCGCCCGAGCATGAACTCCGCGGCGCGAGCGGCCGCCCGGACGTGACGGTCATCCCCGAGGACGCGCCCCCCGAGCGCGAGGGCGGAGATCGCGAGGCCGTTCCAGCCGGCGAGGATCTTCTCGTCGCGGAGCGGACGCGGGCGCTTCTCGCGCGCGGCGTACAGGAGCGCGCGCTGCGGCGCGAGCGCCTCCCACTCGTCCTCGTCCGGCCGGGGGACGTGCAGCACGTTCTTGCCCTCGAAGTTCCCCGCGTCGCTCGCCCCGTGGAAGCGCATGAAGCGCTCGGCATCCCCGCCGAGGAGCTCGCGGAGCTCCGTCGCGCTCCAGACGAAGAAGCGCCCCTCCTCGCCCTCCGAGTCGGCGTCGGTCGCCGAGAAGAGCGCCCCCTCGGTCGAGGTCATCTCGCGGCCGAGGTAGTCGAGCGTCTGGCGCACGACGCGCGCGAGGTCGCGCCGCCCGGTGACCTGCCACCCCTCGGCGTAGGCGATGGCGAGGAGCGCGTTGTCGTACAGCATCTTCTCGAAGTGCGGGACGAGCCAGGCCGCGTCGGTCGAGTAGCGGTGGAATCCGCCGCCGACCTGATCGTGGAGCCCGCCGGCCGCCATCTTCTCGAGCGTGACCGTCGCCATCCGGAGCGCCTCCGGCTCTCGCGCGCGCCGGTGATACCGCAGGAGGAAGCGCACCGGGAGGCTCGAGGGGAACTTGGGCGCGCCGCGGAGGCCGCCGTTCGATGCGTCGAACGCAGCGCGGAAGCCGCGGAACGCCGCCTCGAGAACGTCCGGGCCTGGCGTGTCGCCCGTCGGCGCGCCGAGCGGTGCGAGCGCGGCGCGGACCCCGTCCACGAGCGACCTCGTCGCGGCCTCCACCCGGCCCCCGTCCCGCGCCCAGACGTCGGCGACCTCGAGGAGGATCGACAGGAAGCCCCGCGCGGCGCCCCGCGCCCCGTCCCTGGGCGGGAAGTACGTCCCGCCGAAGAACGGCTCCTTCTCCGGCGTGAGCCAGACGCTCATCGGCCACCCGCCGCCGCCGGTGAGGAGCTGCACCGCGGTCATGTACAGCCCGTCCACGTCGGGCCGCTCCTCGCGGTCGACCTTGATGGGCACGTACCGCTCGTTCAGGACGCGCGCGATCTCCTCGTCCTCGAAGGACTCGCGCTCCATGACGTGGCACCAGTGGCAGGTCGAGTAGCCGACGGAGAGGAACACTGGGCGGCCGCTGCGCCGCGCCTCGTCGAACGCCTCGTCCCCCCACGGCCGCCAGCTCACCGGGTTGTGCGCGTGCTGGAGGAGGTACGGGCTCTTCTCGAGGATGAGACGATTGGTGAACCGAGGCCGCCCGGCGTCGAGGTGGTGCGTGCGCGGCGCGTAGCCGGGCCCTCGGGCGCGAACGGCGTCCTCGAGGCGCAGCGCGAGCGCTTCCGGGAAGGGCTCCGCCCCCGGCAGCCGCTGGATCATGTACGGGGCTTAATGGGGGGCGGCCGCCCGCTCACGCTCCCGGGCCTCGAAGCGCTCAGAAGAGCTCGTCGAGCGCCTTCGCGATGCGCTCCTCGATCTCGGCGCGCATCCTCCGGGCCGCCTGCACGGTCTCCTCGATGGCGGCCTGGACATCGCCCGCCGGCCCGCCCGGGATGATGCGCAGCGCCTCGCGCGGGAGCGGTCCCCCCACGGGAGCGTCGCCGTCCCGCCGGCCGCCCCGGAGGAGGACGAGCTGCCCTCTTGGCACGTCCATGGGCAAAAGCTACGACGCGCGGCCTGCTCCGGCAGGGGGATCAACCCTTGATCACCCCCATCGGCTCGAGGCGGGCGACGAGGCGGGAGATCCCCGCGCCGTCCATCACCGCGACGACCTGCGCGACGTCCTTGTAGGCCTCGCTCATCTCCTCCGCGAGCGTCTTCTTCCCGCGCGAGATGACCTCGATGCCGCGGGCCGCGAGCTCGCGCGCGATGGAGCGCCCGCGGCCGCGCCGGAGCGCCTCGCCGCGCGAGAGGAGCCGGCCCGCGCCGTGGCAGGAGCTGCCGAACGTGTCGGCCATCGCGCGGGCGGTGCCGGCGAGCACGTAGGAATAGCGGCCCATGTCGCCGGGGATGAGCACCGGCTGGCCGGCGGCGCGGTAGGGTGCCGGGACGCGCGCGTCGCCCGGTCCGAAGGCGCGGGTCGCGCCCTTGCGGTGGACGAGCACGCGCCGCCGGGCGCCGTCGATCTCGTGCTCCTCGAGCTTCGCCACGTTGTGGCAGACGTCGTAGAGCAGGCGCGCGCCGAGGTCCCGCTCGGAGATCCGCAGGGCGTGGAGCAGCGCCCGGACGGCGAGGCCCGTCATCACCTGCCGGTTCGCCCACGCGAAGTTGGCCGCGGCCTGCATGGCCGCGAGGTAGCGCCGCCCCTCGTCGCTCCCGACCGGCGCGCAGGCGAGCTGCCGGTCCGGCAGCGCCGCGTAGTCCCCGCCGAAGGCGGCGAGCCGCGGCGCGAGCT